>CAVKHV010000006.1:0-49960 GCA_963656085.1 Agathobacter sp. | reverse complement strand
CATACGCTGCTTCCATAAGAATTTTCAGTCGGTTTAAAAACGAGTCGGTATCGAAGGGAATCGGTTGCCCGATATGGATAAGGTGGTTTGCGGTTGTTTTTAACCCCTCTTCAGACATAAGTCTTTCCTCATACAGTTTTTCGCCGGGGCGCAACCCCGTATATGAAATTTTAATATCAATTTCGGGGCGGAAACCGCAAAGCCTTATAAGATTTCTGGCAAGGGTATCAATTTTAACGGGCGAGCCCATATCAAGCACAAAAATTTCGCCGCCCTTTGCATATATTCCTGCCTGCAGGACAAGCGACGCCGCCTCGGGAATTGTCATAAAATAGCGGATTATATCCGGGTGGGTTACGGTAACGGGGCCGCCTGCGGCGATTTGCTCTTTAAACCGCGGAATAACCGAGCCGTTACTGCCAAGCACATTTCCGAAACGCACCGCGACAAATTCGGTTTTTGGGGGTTCTGTTAATTCTGCGGCTTTTGATAAATTTCCAACTGTGTCTTGAAAATATACTCTGAGGGAGAAAGCCGGCAAATAATTTTATGGGGGTTATTCTCACAAAGTTTAAAGCCGATAAACGATTTCCCTGTGCCGGTTGTATGCTCATAATTTCCGTCCCTCTTTCTGTATAATGAAGTTATATACTTTATTGGTGATAAAACCACCATTATTTAATGCTGTTTTTACCACAATCAAATACTTAAAATATATAATAGAAAACAAAATTATTATAATACGTAATGGCTGTTTAGTCAACAATTTTGCCGAAATTGCAAAATTAATATAAATTGCAATATGGTTAAGTACCGTTTAACATCTTTGAATTTCATCATAAAAACCTCCGTACTCTTGTATCTACTACAATTATACGGAGGTTGATACGATTATACAAATGTGCGATTACACAAACGCCGTCTGAGAATTTTATTATAATTCCAAGCTGTCTTTATCCAACAGAAACTCTTTAACGCCCATCATAACATATCCTTTTTCATCGCGACGCGGTTTCATACTTTTTTCAACAATGATTATTTTCTTGAAGGAATCAAGTGTTTTATCAAATGAAGCCGTTTCCTGTTTGTATTTGTCTTGATTGGGAATGGCATAGGCTGACTGAATATAGTATTTTTTACTGCCCATTGATGCAATAAAATCTATTTCGCGTTGAACCCGTACATCTTTGCCGTTCTTATCTTTTTCCCGAGATTCCACCATACCGACATCAACACGGTAACCTCTGTATCTCAACTCATTGAAGATGAGGTTCTCCATAATATGAGTGTTTTCAATCTGTCGAAAATTCAGACGTGCGTTGCGAAGCCCGACATCCTCAAAATAGATCTTATACGGCGTTCCGATATATTTTCTGCCCTTAACATCGTATCGCTTTACACGAGAAATCATAAACGCATCTTCCATATGGTCGATGTATTTATTGACAGTGTAATCGCTGATGTTTTCCTGCAAAACCGATAAAAAGGTGTCGGCTATTTTTTTGGGGTTGGTAAGAGAGGAAATACCGGAAGCAATAACATCAAGCACTTCGCCTATGCGCGTGTTTTCCGGGAGATTATTACGCATAATTATGTCTTTCAAATACAAATTCTGCATTTGCGAAATGAGATAGGTCGATTTTTGTTCTTCACTCGTCATAAGAGCAACTGCCGGCAACCCACCGTAAACCGAATAATCATCGAACGCTTCGCCTTTATCGCCGCCCTTAAAAGCATAGTATTCCGAAAAAGATAAAGGAAGAATATGAATTTCATCACCTCTGCCTTCAAATTCCGTTAAAATGTCTTTCGAAAGAAACTTGGAGTTGCTGCCCGTAACGAATACATCCGTATTGTTTTTGCGAAGAAAGCCGTTTAACACCGATTCAAATGCGCCAAGATTTTGTACCTCATCAAGCAAAATATAGTACATTCCATCATCTTTGATTTGAGGTAAAATCCAATTTAGAAACTTTTTCGGATCAACCTTTCTGTCATTCTTTTCGTTGTCTAATACAATTGGATCCTCGCCTATTTTAAGCAAATCTTCCGCAGAATCAAAAGCGAATTTAATAATATGGTCGCTGTTCACACTTTCGCTTATTAAATAATTGTAGAATAAAGTGTTGAGCAAGTAAGACTTTCCGCTTCTGCGTATCCCGGTAATGACCTTTATAAAACCGTTGTGTCTTCGCACAATCAACCTTTGCAAAAATTCATCTCTCTTAATTTCCATACAAATCACCATTTAATATTTTTGCCGACAGCGGCTAATTTATTAAATGTATTATACTATACAAACTCCATTTAGTCAAGAGAGACGCCTAAATTCATAAAATTTACTTGAGCGCAAAATTTACTTTTAAATTTACTTTTAGAATATTCCCAAATATGCATCTATTTGGTTGACTAACTGAAATTTTTGAATTATACTTAATACTCGGTAGGAAAAATGAAAAGCCGAACGGAAAACACGGCTGGCAAGATCGTATGCTGTTCGGTTTTCTCTGCTTAATCTCAAAACATATATCCGAACCCGCTGACCGGTGCAGAACAAACTGATTGGAGTGAATAACATTGATCGAATTAGATAACAAAATTTTGTTGCCTACATCCGAACCGCCGGTGATTGCCGCTGTACGCAAAAATTTTTCAACGGTTGCAGTCTTTCTGTCGGCAATATTCGGACTGCTTTCTCCGGCACTGCTTCCCGTGTTTTTTAAGACGGGTATAAAAACAGAAAATTTACAGGCGTTTGTAAACAGTTTCTTTTTAAAGAAATATGCGGTGCTCTTACCGGAATTTTTCTTCTACATAAGCCTGCTGGTCGCCGCATTGTTATCTGCCGATGACTTTAAACCTATGCGCCCCGCAAGATTTACACCGGTTCAGTTTTTTCTTTCACTTACCGCAATCGGTCAGGTATATGTTCTTTTTTCGGCGGCGGTACAAAAAATTAAATACAGCCGAATTTCGCTTGTCAAACACATAACAGCGCTTGATAATTACGGCATTCTGCTTATTTCATCGTTCGCTCTTGCCCTTTTAAGCATTACTGTTTATGCCGTGTGCATAGGCAGAATAAAGTATGCAATAAAATTCAATCAGCCCCGCAAAGGGTGTGCCGCTGTTACCGCCGTCCTGTTTTTACTGCTGCAGCTTTTTAAAAGTTACGTGTTAATTGATGAAGTTATGGTGAAAAACAATACTTCGGCTGAGCGTTTTCGGTACGGGGCGGTTACGGGTACCTCGCTTTGCACGGTTCTGAATGCGGCAGCCGCCGTACTGTTTGCGGTTCTGCTTTTTAAATATATTACCGATATTTCGGCAATTAAAAAGAAATATATGAGAGGAGAAAAATCTGCGGAATGATCGGAATGAACAGCAAAAGCGGAAAATACGATTATATAATCGCCGGGTTGGGAAACCCCGGGCTCAGATATTCGGGCACACGGCATAACGCGGGTTTTGACGCTGTTGACCTTCTTGCCGAAAAACACGGTTGCGAAATAACAAAAAAATTCAAAAACGCGCTGACCGCCGACGCAAAGCTCGGAAACAGCCGTTGCCTGCTTATTAAGCCGCAGACCTTTATGAATCTTTCGGGAGAGGCAATAGTACCGATTGCAAAATTTTATAAAATACCGCCGCAGAATACAATCATCATTTTTGATGACGTGGAATTCGACGTGGGTAAAATAAGAATACGCAGAAACGGTTCCCACGGCGGGCATAACGGAATGAGAAATATTATTGAGCTATCAGGTTCAACCGAATTCCCGCGCATAAAAATAGGTGTGGGCAAAAAACCTCGCCCCGATTACGACCTTGCGGATTGGGTACTCGGCAAAATCAGTATGACGCTTGCGGACGACTTTACAGACGCACTTGAGCGCGCCTCTTGTGCAGCCGAAGAAATTGTCACGGCAGGAATTGACAGTGCAATGAATAAATATAACAGGTGAAAAAATGGACTTTCTTATTTCGGAATTCGCTTCCGTTAATGAATATAACGAAGTTGAAAGCGCAGTAAAGGCGAAAAAGCCCGTAGGAATATCGGGACTTTCGGGTGTAAACAAAGCAATACTGACCGCCGCATTATGTAAAAGGCTGGGTCAAAAAGCACTGATCGTAACACCGACGGAGGGTGAAGCCTCCTCACTTACCGAAGAACTTTTGCGGCTTGAAATAAACGCCGTGCTGTTTCCGGAACGCGATTATTCGCCGCTTGACACACTTTCACGCTCACACGAATTTGAACAAAAGAGGATTGCTGCCCTATCCAAAATTTCGGATAGGGATTTTGACGTTGCGGTGGCTTCTGCTGCCGCTGCTGTTTCACGGACAATTTCAACCGACGAATTGCAGAAAAAATCACTGATCATCAAAGCGCATAGTGAATACGACCTGAACGAAATCACGGCAAAACTCTCGTCAATGGGATACACCAGGTTTGACGAGGTTGACGGGGTCGGGCAGTTTTCGGTTCGGGGAGGAATTTTGGATATTTTTACACCGTCTGAATCACAACCTGTACGTATTGATTTCTGGGGCGATGAAGCGGACGCAATTTATTTGTTTGATAATGAAAGCAAACGCCGAACACAGGAAACAGAATGTGTTTCTGTGCTTCCGATTTGTGAGGACTTGCCGCAAAGCCGAGAACAAATGATTGAAAAACTAAAAAAACTGGCAACTTCAAAAAGCATTTCGGAACTTGCAAGGCAAACGGTATATAACGACATTGAAGCGCTCTCTGCCGGACTTTCGGTCCCGTATGACCGTTATTCGGAACAGATACACTCGGATTTCAGCACAATTCTTGACCATATTGACGGACTTTTGTTTATAAGCGAATGTAACGGCATTAATTCAAGATTTAAAAACCTGTATGAAACGCAAAAGCAGGAACTGGAACTGTTCACCGAAAAGGGCGTTTGTTTCTCGAAAAAAGATCCCTATTACTTAAAGCGCACTCAGTTTTTAAAGAGCATCTCAGCAAAAGCGCCGATTTTTCTTGAAAGTTTTCCGAAATCAAAATATCTTACCGACACAGAAGAAAACATAGCATTTTCACTTAAAGTAATACCTCCTTTTAATTCAGTAAAAGAATTAAACGATGAGTTGAAAAATGACCGCAGCAAGAGAATTGTCGTTCTTGCGGGCGAGCAGCGCGCGGCACAAAACCTTGCAAATGAACTTGCCGAACTCGGTAACGGGGCAACATTTAAAGAAAGAGAAAATATTATACCTGCAAACGGCATAACGGTAACTACAGGTTCACTGTCGTGCGGATTTTCCGCACCGGGTACCGATTTCAGCATTTATGCATTTGCACACGCCGCACCGAAAAAGCGCAAACGTTATTTTAAAAAGGGTGTTGATATAGGGTCGCTTGATGACCTGAAAATCGGCGATTATGTAGTTCATACAACACACGGTATAGGTCGTTTTGCAGGCATACAATCGCTTACCGTTAAAGGTATAACAAAAGACTATATAAAAATCAGTTATATGGAAAGCGGAGTGCTCTATGTCCCTGTTACTTCGCTTGATTTAGTATCAAAATATATAGGCTCGGCGGAAGAAAACATTAAATTAAACCGTTTGGGCTCACATGAATGGGAAAAGACAAAGCAGCGTGTTCGTAAATCGGTAAAGAATATTGCAAAACAGCTCACCCTGTTATATGCAAAACGTATGCAGCAAAAAGGATATGCCTTTTCAGCCGACGGCGATTTGCAGGCGGATTTTGAAAAGAAATTTATGTACGATGAAACCGAGGACCAACTTCGTTGCAGCGATGAAATCAAACGGGATATGGAAAGCCTTATACCTATGGACAGACTTCTCTGCGGCGATGTCGGATTCGGTAAAACCGAAGTTGCGCTAAGGGCGGCATTCAAATGTATTTGCAACGGAAAACAATGCGCTATTCTCGTGCCGACAACGATTCTCGCATGGCAGCATTACAAAACTACCGTTGAACGCTTTTCCGGTCTCCCTGTGGAAATTGAGATGCTTTCACGTTTCAGAACCGTAAAACAGCAAAATGATATTAAAAAACGTCTTAAAAACGGAACTATAGACCTTATAATAGGAACACACAGAATGATTGGCAAAGACATAATTTTCCACGATTTAGGTCTGCTGATAGTTGATGAAGAACAGCGTTTCGGTGTTTCACAAAAAGAGAAGCTAAAGGAATGTTACCCGACTGTTGACGTACTCACGCTCTCTGCAACACCGATACCGCGAACGCTTAATATGGCGCTTTCGGGGCTGCGAGATATGTCCAGTATTGAAGAACCGCCGCTTGACCGTCTCCCTGTTCAGACCTATGTAACCGAACAGGACGAAGGAGTCATCACAGAAGCCATTGAGCGTGAGTTGCGCCGCGCAGGGCAGGTCTTTTATCTTCACAACCGCGTTGAAAGCATTGTCACGCGGGCGGCGGAAATTGCACGGCTTGTGCCGGACGCACGTATCGGAGTGGCTCACGGCAAAATGGATGAGATGGAATTATCTGAAGTGTGGCGCCGAATGATTGAGCGGGAAATTGACGTTTTGGTTTGCACAACAATAATTGAAACAGGGGTAGATGTTCCGAACGCTAACACGCTTATAATTGAGGATGCCGACAGAATGGGACTTTCACAATTACATCAGCTGCGCGGGCGCGTCGGACGCAGTCACAGAAAGGCGCAGGCGTATTTTATGTACCGCCGCGGAAAATCGTTAAGTGAGATATCACGTAAAAGACTCGAGGCAATCAGGGATTTTACCGAGTTCGGTTCCGGATTTAAAATTGCGCTTAGAGATCTGGAGATACGCGGTGCCGGCAATATTTTAGGCGGAGAACAACACGGGCATATGGAGTCTGTCGGTTATGATATGTATTTAAAACTTCTTAACGACGCCCTTAAAGAAGAACAGAACGGAAATGCCGAAAGCGGAGATAAAACCGACTGCACGGTTGAACTGCAATGCAACTCTCATATTCCGGAAAAATACATCCGTTCGTTGCCGCAAAGGCTTTCTATCTATCGCAAAATTGCCGGCGTGACTGATGAAACCTCTAAAGCCGATATTGTCGACGAACTTACGGACCGTTTCGGCAAACCGCCCGAAACCGTACTTAAACTCATTGATATTGCATTGCTGCGTTACAAAGCAGGCAGGTTGGGAATAGTTACGGTATCTGAAAATTTCGGCCTGGTAAACCTGATATTCAAAGAACCCGATCCTGATAAAATATTAAAACTTGCCGGTGCAATGCCGCGACGAGTATCCCTCGGAAAAACGGACGGAAAAGTAAGCATAAAACCGGAACAGGGACAATCCGTGCTTGCTGCCGCATTTGAAGCGATTGAAAAACTGTCGACAGAAGGTATACAAAATTAACAAATTATGCTGGACTTTCGGTTTCTTCTGTTGTATAATGTTAGACAACGGTGTTGACTTATTTAGTTTTGACCAATTAATTTAAGGAGTTTGACAAAATGAAAGCAATTACAAAAATTATTTCTGCCGCAATGGCGCTGTCTTTGGTCGCCATATGCTTTACAGGCTGTCACAAAAAGGACGAAACCGCCATACAGGCAGGTAACGTGAAAATGACCTCGAGTGAATATTCCTGCATACTTATTAATGCCTATCAGGAAGCAGTTCAAAAAATTGAGGAAGAACACGAAGAAAGCGGAGAACATAACCACGACAGCGGTTATACCGACGAAAAAATTGACGGTAAGGCATTTGATAAATGGGTAAAATCACGCGCTATGGAATTAAGCAAAGAGTACATTGCCGTTAAAATTCTTGCTGCCGACAATAAGGTTGAACTTACCGATGATACCGTTTCTCAGATAAAATCATCCGCCGATTCGTATTGGCAGTATTATTCACTTGATGACCTTTACGGGAAAATGGGTGTTTCAAAGTCTACGTATGTCAAGTATTTGCAGAACAGTTCGCTTAAACAACAATTATTTACTGCGCTTTACGGAGAGAACGGCAGTAAAGCGGTAGACAAAAACACTGTCCTTGCCGCTATATACAGCCAGCACGATACTATAAAAACAATTGAGGCTTCATATTCCGCCACCGGTTCGGACGGCACTTCAACATCTATGACCGACGAGGAAAAGGAAGAACTCAACACAAAATATCAGGGATATGTTGACCGCTTGAATGCCGGTGAAGACTTTAAAACCGTATATTGCGAAGCAAACGGTATGACAGCCGAAGACTTTGATTCAAACTATGCTGTTAAAACCGAAAGCAGCACAAGCAGTGCGAAAGATCCGCTTGAAACTGTTATCGGTTCGGAAAAAACAAGTTATGAAAACGAACTGTTTGATACCGTTAACGCTTTGGAAGTAGGCAAAGCCACACTTTATAAGAATGATTCGGGCGTTATTGTTATCTTAAAAACCGATATAAGTGCTGATTCTTATTATTCAACCGCACTTTATGATTCTGCACTTAAATATCTTAAATCGGAAGAGTACGAAAACCTCATTAAAGACACATACAAGGGTCTTAAATTTACTGAAGAAAAATCTGCAACAAAGCAATTTAAAATCAAAAAGCTTGATGAGGTGTACACCGATTACGAAGAAAAAGTATCTTCAAGCACAGCGTCATAATATTTTGACCGTTTGAGAAACGCAGGGTGATATCTCTCCCTGCGTTCCGTTTTGTCCGTAACACGCACTGCATAGAAAGATGTTGTGCATTACTGTTTGACAATTAAATTAATCGGTACTATAATAATTTCAGTTATAATTTTTTATTCTCGCGGTGATTTATATGGAATTTAACGAAAGATTTTCGGCAATATTATTGATGAAAAATTATTCTTTTAAGGAATTTGCGGAAAAATTATCGGTGCCGAAAGAAACAATACTCGATTATGAAGAAGGCGCGGCAATCCCTGACCGTGAGATTTTAAGAAAAATTTCAATGGAACTGAAAGTTCCGATTGACTACCTGATTTGTGAAGATAATCGTATATCTATGAGCCTCGGATATATGCCGTCAAAACTAAAAATGCTCGATTTTATCAGAGAAAACGGCATAACCAAAAGAAGATTTTCCGAAATTGCCGAAATGCCTATAATGATTGTCGACTATTGGCTGGCGGGCGAATTATTTATTCCTTATGAAATAGTAGAGCGGTTTTCAGAGTGGCCGTTCTATAACGGTCCGCTCACTTTTGCAAAGGACTCGGATATCTATTTATTTGCTAAAGCAAGAAAGAAAAGGAGTTTAGAGAGAAGGCGTAAAAGAAAGAAGCAACGCGCAATAGACGGGAAAACGGCGGTGTAACCTTTGATGTTACACCGCCGTTAATAGCTTTTACAACAATTAAAATAATTTATTTCAGCACGGAAATTGCGTCGCTTATGGTTTTTTCAAGCGCTTCCCTTCCGTATTTATCAACTTCCGCCTTGTTCTTTTCCCCGTGCGTCAGGCAACCGGCACCGCCGATACAACCGCCGACGCACGCCATACCCTCAATAAAATTAGCGTCAAGCATATTTCTACCCTTTTTAATTAAGGCTATGCGGCATGCTTCTATGCCGTCGCAGGAACAGGGTTTCAAATCAAAATCGGTTATTCCCTGCTCTTTAAGTCCTTCGGCTACAGCATCCGACAATCCGCCGCAGCGCGCGAATATACGGCCGTAGTAAGAAGCATTGTCCAGAATATCCTCATCCAGTTGCGTTACGTCAATATCACGGCTGTCAAACAACGCCTGTAATTCTTCAAAGGTAATTGCCGTGTCAACATAGGGCTGAACCGAGGGCTTTTGGACTTCGGCTTTCTTTGCGGTACAGGGCCCGATAAATATAATTTTACTGTCTTTTTCACGCTCTTTAATATATTTTGCGATTGTAGCCATAGGTGATAAATTATGCGAAACAAACGGTTTTATATCCGGAAAAGATTTTTCAATGTAACTTACAAAAGCGGGACAACAGGAACTTGTGAGAAATCCCTTTTCGGCAAGTTCTTTTGACTCTGCAAATGCAACCATATCCGCGCCCAAGGCAGCTTCTACAACGCTGTTAAAGCCGAGCTTTTTCAGTCCGCTGATAATTTGTCCTAATTTAGCGTATGTAAACTGGCTTGAAATTGAGGGCGCTACAAGCGCGTACGTCTTATAATTTTTTCCGCCTTCACTCTTTTTGATAATATCAATAGCGTTAAGAATGAATGATTTATCCATTATGGCGCCGAACGGGCACTGATAAACACAAGCGCCGCAGGATATACATTTATCATTATTAATGAGCGCAGCCTTGTTCTCATTCATAGAAATAGCCTTGATTTTGCAGGCGTTTTCGCAAGGTCTTTTTCTGTTGACAATAGCAGAATACGGGCAAACTTTTGCACACATTCCGCAATCGACACATTTTGATTTATCAATGTGAGCAACATGGTTATGGTCAAAGGAAATTGCACCGCGCCTGCACACATCCTCGCAGCGGTGCGCCAAGCATCCGCGGCATGAGTTGGTAACATCATAACCGCCCATCGGACATTCGTCGCAGGCAATTTCAATTACCTCTATGACATTCGGATTATCAGAATCTCCGCCCATTGCAAGTTTAACCCTTTCCTCCAGAATAGCCCTTTCCTTATAAACGCAGCAGCGCATTGTCGGGGTGTTTCCCGGAACTATGGTTTTGGGGATATTCAGGATATTATCCAGCAGCTGGTCATTCCATGCAAGTCTTGCAACCTCGCGTATAACTTTGTATTTCAGATGTTGAACTTTTGTATCAAATTTTCGCATAATATCCACCTTTTAAAAATAACTTACCTTAATTCGTTTGCCCATTTTTTTAAGGCAATCCGAAAGTTCCTTAACAAGATTCATTTTTATATTAAAATTTATCGGCAGATCGGGGTTCTGGTGTGCGGGATTTACCGCCCTGCCTACAAAGAAGTTGATATCCGTAGCCTCCTCAAACAACATACGGCAAATAAGAGAAGCGCCGTCACGGCCAAATCCCCATTTTTCATGCAATTTGTTTTCGGCTAAAGCATCTTTGGCATACTCAATTACTTTGTTTATTGTAATAACGCCCTCCGTAACAAGGTCGACGCCCTCAATTTCGGCAATGGGAGGAACATCACTGTGTTCAAAATTAAGCGTTGCCTTAACCTGCTTATGCAGATATTTAGCCGCAATTGATGAGGTAGTACCGCCGCAAACGATATGTTTACCTTCTTTTGAGAAAAACAGGGACATCATACGGTTGCAGTCGTCACGGTTCCGCGGCGGACCGAAAAGAATATTCATCGGTTCACGCTTGCGTATTTTAACAACGCAGGCTGTGGCATCATCACCCGGATGAGAACCGTATAACTTATCACATTCATCAACAAGCATTGTTGAAAGCGTTTTAGCCGTATACCCTGCTGTTGCAATGCCTGCCATAAACTCGGCTATATCCTCCCTTTTCCAACCGAAATTATAAGCAGTGCCTATTCCGGCATGCGGGCATCCGTCACTCATTGCAACAAAGATATCCCCCTCATTAAGACCGATTAGCGACTTTAGTATTGTCTTCCCCCCGACATTGAGTTCCTCTGTCGGGTAATCAACAACTTCAAAGTCCCTTATCATAATAACCTTTGGATTATCGTATTGTATTACTTCCACAGTATTGTTGTTTATAATATGGATAATGGTGAAAGTTGAATATGCAACGCCCCTGACAGAACAAATAGGAAGCGTTGCGGCGATTGTGGAAACACATTCTTCAACCGACAGTCCCTCAGCCATCATAGTGGAAATTATTTTGCTTGTAAGGGTTGAAAGGATACTTGCTTTTACGCCGCTGCCCAACCCGTCGGCCAAAACGATAATTGTAGAAGAATCGCTTTGTTCAATAATGTCAATATGGTCGCCGCAAAGTTGCTCACCGTCATGATTAATGCTTTTCCAGCCGATATCGGCACACAGTCTATTCATTGCTTATTGACTCCTTTAATTTTGAAAGAGCAATTTTTGTTTCGGCAGCAGTTTCGCCCAATAAAGACGCTATTTCCTGAACAATACGCATCTGTTTGTCAACAACTTTGTCGGCAATTTCAACCGTCTGTTTGCTGATGTTTTCCTTTTGCTCGCGCACGGTTTCTTCATCTGTAACATCACGCAATATGCATATTAAAAGCCGATATTCTTTGTCGTATATAATTGTTTCATCAACAAATTTTTCATACTCGGCAAGAAAAACGCGCTTATCGTGAAGGTTTCTTCCGGTTTTTAAAACATTTAAAAAGTCTTGCGGGTCAAGCACCCTTACAACTCCGTCGCCCAATACGTCAGTAGAAAAGCGCAGATTGAATATTTTAAGCGCTGCTTTGTTCACCTGTTGAATTTCAAGTTTCTCGTTAAGCAGAATAAGCCCGTTCGGGGTATTCCTTACAATATTATCCGAAAAACTCTCAGCCTTGTCCTTTAAATACGGCAGGCACATTGAAATTTCAGCCTTGCCCTGATAAATAGCAACAGCTTTTTCGCGGCAGGTGTTATATCCGCAAGAACCGCAGTTAAGTTCGTCGGAAGGTCTGACTTTGCCCATTTGGCGCAATATATCATTGATTTCGGTTTCGGAAGGTATTGCCGATTTACGCGCAATTACGGTGAATTCTTTGCGTAGACTCTCCTCATCGGGCTGGTCCACAACAAAATCCTTTTTACCCGCAAATTCGTTAACCGCTATATAATCCTTAACAGGTGAACGGTGGAATTTTTCCATTACAGGACCGCCGACGCAACTGCCTGTACACGCAGACATCTCGATGAAGCATTTGTGTACGTTCCCGCTTTCTATATCTTTAAGAGCGGCGATGCAATTCTCTGTTCCGTCAATTGCATAATAGGTATAATCCGATGAACTAAGGTCCATCGTTTTTAAAATTCCTCCGGTCGTCGGGAAAAATCTTGCCCTGGTATTTTCTTCACGGTTAACACCCTTTTCCGGCTCAACACCTTCGGCTTTAAACCAATCGGTGAGTTCATCAAAGGTCAGCACAGCATCCACAATTCCTTCATAATACTGCGCCTCATCTTTTTTTGCAACACAAGGACCCACAAATACCGTTTTTGCATTCGGGTACCGTTTTTTAATATCTTTGCAATGCGCCTGCATCGGTGATAATACATCGGCAAGATACTGCAATTCAGACGGAAAATACTTTTGTATCAGCAAATTCACAGAATGGCAGCAGGAACTTATTATAATATCCCTGTCGCCTTCTTTTATCATCCGCTCGTATTCATTTTTCACGATAGTAGCCCCTACGGCGGTTTCCTCTGCATCATAAAAGCCGAGTTTCTTAACCGCTGCGCGCATTGACTCTATACCCACGCCGTCATAATTGGCAATAAAAGAGGGCGCTAAACTTATGATAACGGGGTCGCTGCTCTGCAAAAGCACCTTTACTTTTTCGGTTTCGTCAACAATCTGCTTGGCATCCTGCGGACATACAACAAAGCAGTGACCGCACATAATGCACTCATTCCCGATTATGTAAGCCTGATTACCGGAAAAGCGTATTGATTTCACCGGACAGTTGCGTATGCACTTGTAACAATTTTTACAATTGGACTTTTTTAAAGTTAAGCATTCCATATATCATCTTATCTCCCATAACCTATGCGGATAATCAAAACTTGGATAAAACATCATTGTTAAAAAATTCAGTAACGCTGTCAGGCGATAATGAGTAAAATTTATCGTCAACAGTGACACACACACCGTCCTGACATTTGCCCATACAAAACGTGCCTGCAAGTTCTACCTTTTCGCTGAGGTTGTTGTCTTTTATCAACTGCTGCAATTGTTCAACAACCTGTCTTGACCCACGCACATGGCAGGACGAACCGATACATACCGTAATTTTCATTTTATTTTCCCTTCTGCCACCCTTTTATAGATTTAGCGCGCAAAGACCTCCGGTAAATGGCGGCTGCCGGAGATCCTCACATATTCAATGTTTTAAAGACCGAGCGCTCAGGCCGGGCGTTCAGTTTATTCGTAGTCTACTACGTTTATCCAGGAATTTAAAAATTCGCGTTCCTTTTCATTCCCTTTAACGGTTTGTGATGCCGCTACAATAGGCATCCACTTTTGCACATACTGGATAGCGGTATCGCTTTTATCACAAAATAATTTAAGGTATTTCTTTGCGCCGGTTATATCGCCGTTCAGCCAAAACGAAAGATAGGTTCGCGCAGCGTCGGCAGAGGCGTTACCCTGTGTAGCGTGTGACCAGTCTATAATATACATCGTGCCGTCAGGTTTTATAATGATATTTGACGGATTAAAGTCACCGTGGCAAAGTTTGTTATGCTTCGGCATACCCTCAAGTCTTGTATGAAGATCATACCTGACTGTTGCTGACAGATCGGTCATACATATTTTACGGTTCATTTTATCCTTTAACTTGTTAAGAAGCGGACAGGTCTGACTGTGCATTTTAAGTTGCAGGTCAACAAAGTCGTTTAAATACTTATCGTAATCATCCGGATTTTCTTCCATTGCCTGCGCCATAGTTTTGCCCTCAATATATTCCGAAACTATGGTCCATTTACCGTCAATCACCGTTACAGCGGAAATTTTCGGGATTTTCAGTTCAGTCTCCTCAACACGCGCCTGATTGAGCGCCTCATTAAGGACATCGGCTTTTGAAAATTCGCTGCCGAACACTTTAAGACAGTTATCGCCGTCACGGTAAATTGTTTTATTGTTCCTTACCGCAATTATTTTGTCTAATTTCATTGTAACACCTCCGTCAAGCCTTTTTCATACCGCTCTTTGCCCTACGGTATGGATTCTTATAATTATCGGCTTCATTATCGGTCTCGGCATCAGCCGCAGCGGGCATATGCTTTTCTTCAAAATGATGATTTCCGTAATACGCATTAAGGTACATTTGTTTGATTTCACTCATAAGCGGATATCTCGGATTTGCGCCGGTACATTGGTCGTCAAACGCCTGCTCGGTCATTTCGTCGAGTTTCGCAAGGAATTCGTTTTCATCAATACCGTATTCTTTAATAGAATCTTTAATACCCACACGTTTTTTAAGTGAATTCACGGCATTTATAAGACTTTCAAGTTTTTCTTTATCGGTATCGCCGCCAAGACCCAAAGCATCCGCAACCTCTGCATAACGCTCAAGCGTGTGCGGATGGTCATACTGAGAAAACGTTCCCATTTTTATCGGCGCTTCGTAAGCGTTAAACCTTAAAACCTGTTCAATCATAAGCGCATTTGCAACACCGTGCGGCAAATGATAAAACGCTCCCAATTTATGTGCCATAGAATGGCATACTCCCAAAAATGCGTTGGCAAATGCCATACCCGCCATAGTTGCGGCGTTAGCCATTTTTTCGCGGGCTTTGATATCGGTTGTGCCGTTATCGTATGCGCGCGGCAAATACTCAAATATCACTTTAAGCGCCTGCAACGCAAGCCCGTCGGTATAATCCGTCGCCATAACCGAGGCATATGCCTCCAATGCGTGCGTAACGGCATCAATACCGGACGCTGCGGTCAAGCCCTTAGGCGCGCTCATATGGAAATCGGTATCAATAACAGCCATATTCGGCATTAATTGATAATCCGCCAAAGGATATTTTACGCCTGTTTTTTCATCGGTTATTACCGCAAACGGCGTAACCTCAGACCCGGTACCTGCCGAAGTGGGGACGGCAATGAAGTATGCTTTTTCACCCATTTTCGGGAATGTGTAAATACGTTTGCGAATGTCAATAAAGCGCATTGCCATATCCATAAAATCGGCTTCCGGATGCTCATAAAGCACCCACATTATTTTCGCCGCATCCATTGCAGAGCCGCCGCCGAGTGCGATTATACAGTCGGGTTCAAAGGCGGTCATCTGCTTTGCACCCTCTTTTGCGCAGCCCAGTGTCGGGTCAGGCGCAACATCAAAGAAACAGGTATGCTGTATTCCTATTTCATCAAGTTTATCGGTTATCGGCTTAGTGTATCCGTTGTGATACATAAACGAATCGGTAACGATAAACGCCTTTTTCTTATTAAGGACCGTTTTAAGTTCGTCAAGCGCTACGGGCAGGCAGCCTTTTTTGATATAAACTTTATCGGGTGATCTGAACCACAGCATATTCTCTCTCCTCTCGGCAACGGTCTTGATATTTAAAAGGTGGCGCACACCGACATTTTCGCTTATACTGTTTCCGCCCCATGAACCGCAGCCTAAGGTAAGCGAAGGGGCAAGTTTAAAGTTGTAAAGGTCGCCTATGCCGCCGTGCGAAGAAGGAGTATTGACCAATATGCGGCAGGTCTTCATTCTCTCGGAAAATTGTTTTAATTTTTCGCTCTCGGTCATTTCGTTAAGGTAGATAGACGAGGTGTGACCGTAACCGCCGTCGGCTATTAATTGTTCCGCCTTTGAAAATGCGTCTTCAATGTTTTCGGCTTTGTACATAGCCAAAACCGGTGAAAGTTTTTCGTGTGCAAACTCCTCTGATATATCCACACTTTGCACTTCACCTATTAATATTTTAGTACCTTCCGGTACATTCACACCTGAAAGTTCGGCAATTTTTGCAGCCGGCTGACCTACAATTTTTGCATTCAGCGCACCGTTTATTATAATTGTTTTTCTTACCTTGTTAATTTCGTCGTCTTTGAGGAAGTAGCAACCGCGCGCCGCAAATTCTTCTTTTACTGCGTCATATACCGGCGAAAGAACGATGACCGATTGCTCGGACGCACATATCATACCGTTATCAAAGGTTTTAGAATGGATAATTGAATTGACAGCCAAAATAATATCTGCGGTTTCGTCAATTATCGCCGGAGTGTTTCCTGCGCCGACGCCGAGCGCCGGTTTACCTGAGGAATAAGCGGCTTTAACCATACCCGGTCCTCCGGTTGCAAGTATGACGTCTGCCTCTTTCATAACGCAGGAGGTAAGTTCAAGGCTCGGCGAATCTATCCATTCTATTATACCGTCGGGCGCACCTGCGCCAACAGCCGCTTCCAATACAATTCTAGCGGCTTCTATTGTGGATTTTTTAGCTCTTGGGTGCGGACTTATTATAATGGCGTTCCTTGTTTTAAGTGCCAAAAGGCATTTGAAAATTGCGGTTGAAGTCGGGTTTGTGGTCGGTATGACCGCAGCAATGACGCCAAGCGGTTCGGCAATTTTTTTAATGCCGTAAGCCGTATCGGACTCAATTACACCGCAGGTCTTTGTATCTTTGTAAGCGTTATAAATGTACTCGGATGCGTAGTTGTTTTTTATAACTTTATCTTCTACTATACCCATACCGGTTTCATCAACAGCCAGCTTTGCAAGCGGTATCCTTGCCTTATCCGCAGCCACGGCAGCCGCGAAAAAGATTTTATCCACCTGCTCTTGCGTATATGTCGAAAATTCCTTTTGCGCGGCCTTAATTCGCGCTAACGCCGCTTCGAGTGCTTCTACATTTTCTATGGGTGTTCTCTTATTCTTGCTCATAGCTTATGCAACTCCTTTATTTCTGCTTGTTAATATTTTAACAAACTTTTTAAAAAATTGGTATTACTATTTTTTAATATCACCCATATACAAAATGATATACCCGAAATTACAATGCAGCAATTCATTTAAACGTTGCATTTCCCATTACTCGGCATTTGGAAAAATTAAGTTCTTTAATAAACATTTTATCAAGTTTTGAAAGTGTGTAACCGTTTTTATATATAAGCACATCGCGGTACACTCTTTTATTTTCGGGGCAGACTCTCTGCACAAGACCGTATCTGTCAAGCAATTCTTTCGGCACCGGGGAGACCCACATAAAACAATCATTGTTGTGCGAAAGTAATTCAAATTGACTTGCCCTTTCAAAAACGAATATTCGACGCTTTGAATTGTCCGGCAGTTCTTCTTTGCGAACCTCGGCAAATGATTGCGAAGGCACATACGGATCCGCATGGGCAATTTCCGTGCAGTCCGCCAAATCCGAAAAGGTTATTTTTTCCGAATTTGCGAGTTTGCTGTCCTTATTTGCAATAAGCACGTAGTTAAACTCTGTTATTGTTTCGGCGGTCAGTCCCTTTTCTTCCATCATTGTATTATAATATCTTTCGTAATTGACCGCATAACGGACAATTCCCAATTTATAATCTTCCTGCATAACATTCTTGAGCGTACGCATTGAATTGGTTTCTTTATAATAAAGTTCCGCTTCTTTGTTTGAATCAATTTTTTCCGAAAAGCAGGCAAAAGCGGCAGAAATATAACTCGCACGCGGAACGGAGACCGAAAAACTCATCCGTCCCTCCTGCCCTTTTTTAAACAACGCCTCCATGGTTTCAACCTGTCCGAGTATGTTTTTTGCATATCTTATAAAAATATCCCCGTCGGGTGTCAAAAACATTCCCTTTGTGCTTCGGTCAAAAATAGTTATTCCGACGGTCGCCTCAAGTTCCTTTATTGCCCGGCTTAGATTAGGCTGGCTTACGAAAAGTTTTTCGGCTGCCCTGTTGATTGAGCCGCAATCGGCAACTTCCACCGCATATTTTATGTGTAACAGATTCATTTTAACCCCTTCTCATGCATTGTTTATTTAATATAAAACAAAAAACAAAAAAATTATTATTTACAGCCGTTGGTGACTTGGCACCGGTCAACTTAAAAAACAGCGGTTTTTTTAATAATTTCGGATATATGTGCAAAATCCTCAAGCGTTAGTTTCTCCGCTCTTACAGTTACGGGAATATCTAAGTTTGTTAGAGCCGCATTAATTGAATCTTTGCTGATGCCCATAACCGATGAAACAGAATTCGCAAACGTTTTGCGCCGCTGTGCAAACGCCGCCCTGACCAGTGCAAACATTTTATCGGGCTCTGCAACATCCACTGCGGGTGTTTTCCTTATATTAAGACGTATAACTTCGCTTTCAACTTTAGGTTGAGGAACAAATGACCCCGGCGACACCCTGAAAATTTTTTCGGGCACGCTGTAATAATTAACCGCAGCTGAAACCGCACCGCACTCTCGGCTTCCGGGGGAGGCGCAAAGTCTGTCGGCAGCCTCCTTCTGAACCATTACGGTAACCGATTCTATAGGAAGCCTGCTTTCAAGTAAGGTCATTATTATATTTGAAGTAATATAATACGGCAGATTGGCGCAAACCGAAACTTTCATATCGGGAAACTCGTCTTTTATGAGTTTCAAAAGGTCGATTTTACATACGTCGCCGAATATAATTTTTACGTTATCACACTCGCTTAAAGTGTCCGCAAGCACAGGTTTCAGGCGCTCGTCTATTTCTATGGCAACCGTTTTTTTTGAAACAGCGGAAAGTTCTTTTGTTAAAACACCTATTCCGGGACCGATTTCAATAACGCCGTAACTGTCATCTGCTGCGGCAAGCCGCGCCATTTTCGGGCAAACGGTCGGGTTAACAAGGAAGTTCTGCCCCAGCGATTTCTTGAAATTAAAATTATACTTCCCCAGAATATTCCGTATATTATTATGTTCGGTTAATTGCATTCAATCCCTCCTGTGCATTCGGCATAAACCGAATTTCCTTATCAATAATATCACAATATTTATAAATTTACAAAACTTTTATTGAAAAAATTTAAAAATTTGCTATACTTAATATATGAATAAATAAAATAACGGCATAGGATGATGATAATGCGCCTTTTTAACAACAAAAAATTCAATTTTAAATCTTGGCTGCCGCCATTTGTTTTTGCAGCAGCCGTAATCGTTTTTTATAAAGTTATAGATTGGTTTCCCGCACTTTTAGCCTACTGCGGAAAATTCATCTCGGTTCTTACGCCTTTTATAATAGGTTTTGTTATCGCCTTTATTCTTACGCCGTGTGCGGCACGGATTGAAAGTTTTTTTCAGTCAAGAAAAAATAAATTGATTGTAAAGACCGCAAGGCCGTTTTCTATACTCATAACCTATATTTTCTTTCTGTTTATCGTCGCGATGCTAATATATTTTATTATTCCTACCCTTGTGCAAAGCATTATAGACCTGATTGATAAAATGCCGGGCTATTATGACGAAGCGATGGAAATGCTCGAAAAATTCACCAAACATTACGGAAACTCCCTCGGTATATCGGCTGACACAATAAAAGAGAACATCTCCCTTAAACAGGTTCTTAAATTCTTTGATCTTTCTTCAATTGATAAATACGCTCAGGGTGTTATAAAGTTCGGTTCAGCCGTTGTGGAAATAGTAATATCGCTTATTATCTCCGTTTATATGCTCGCATCGCGCGAAACGCTTATCCACGTTGTTGGCAGATTTTTAACACTATTTATGTCGCGCAAGAAAATACACTCGGCTAAATGCTATTTAAGCAAAATAGCGGATATATTCTATAAATATATTTACAGTCAATTGCTGGACGCATTTATTGTTGCAACCCTGATGACGATAACATTTGTTATAATCGGTGTTCCCTATCCCCTGCTTTCGGGAATACTGATAGGCATATGCAACCTGATACCGTATTTCGGCGCAACCATCAGCGGCGCCGTTGTCGCAATATTTACCTTGATTGCAAACGGTTTCGGCAGTGCTATATTGGCGCTGGTACTTATAATTGTCATTCAACAGATCGACGCTAATATTATTCAGCCGCGAATAGTCGGCGGAAGCGTCGGCATTAAGCCGATATATGTCCTGCTCGCCATAACGGTCGGCGGCGGTCTGTTCGGGTTTATCGGCATACTTGTATGCGTGCCTGTAATTGCAACCCTGAAAATGATATTGAACGATATTATTGATATGAAAGATGCCGGAAGGCTTAAAAAACAATCTATGAAAGTGTGAACATTATGAATACCGAAATGCTTAAAATCAACGCCCTGTTTAATACCGAAAAAACCGTTGCCCACAAACTTTTTGAAGGTAAGGAATTTCCGTGGGAAGTCTTGCCGCACATAGGCAACTTTATAATTGAACTCGGCAGGAACCTTGACCTGTCGATATATACCGAAATTAAAGAGAATATTTGGGTGGCAAATGATGCGAATGTTTACGAAAGCGCCTACATCAAGGGACCGTGCATTATCGACAGCGGTACGGAAGTGCGCCATTGCGCTTTCATAAGGGGCAATGTAATAGTCGGCAAAAACTGCGTTGTGGGTAACTCTACAGAGGTTAAAAACTCAATCATTTTTGATAACACGCAGATACCGCATTACAACTATGTCGGCGATTCGGTTTTAGGTTATCATTCCCATCTGGGCGCAGGCTCAATAACCTCAAACGTAAAATCGGACCATACAAATGTCGTTATACGTTTTGGTGATTTGAAAATACCGACAGGACTTAGAAAAATGGGCGCCATGGTGGGAGATTACGTTGAAGTAGGGTGCGGTTCTGTTCTTAATCCCGGAACCGTTGTCGGCAAACACAGCAATGTATATCCTCTTTCAAGTGTACGTGGATACGTTGCCGAAAACTCAATTTACAAGAATAAAAATGAAATTGTGGAAAAGAAAGATTCAATAAAGGACTGAGTATGGAAATTTGGGATGTATACGACAGGGACGGTAATGCCACCGGTAAAACCGTGCAGCGAGGTAACTTCTGTTTAAAGCACGGCGAATATCATTTGGTAGTTCATATTTGGATAGTCGGTGCGGACGGCCGCCTGATAATCCAGCGCCGCAGCGACGATCGCCCTCTTATGCCGGGCGAATGGGCAGCCACCGGCGGTGCCGCTGTGGCAGGCGAAGATTCAAAAACCGCCGCAGCGCGCGAATTAAACGAGGAACTGGGTATTACCGCAAAACCGTGCGAACTCACCCTGATTAAACGAATTTATCGCAAAAATTCGTTTGTTGATATGTATCTTCTGAGAAGAACGGTTCCGATAAGCAAAATCGCACTTCAAAAAGAAGAAGTCAGTGACGTGCGAAAAGTTTACCGAAAGCAGTTAATACAGATGGTCAGGCAAGGCAAATTCCATAACTACGGCAAGGAATACTTTGACACTCTTTTAATGGCGTTGCCGAACAGAGGGAAACGCCATTTCGGAAGGATGCAGGAAAGAATATGAGTAAAAAAAATCAAAAGAAATGCCGGATATGCGGCGGATATTTATTTGATGACGATGATGTGGTTGTCTGCCCGGTGTGCGGTGCGCCGCACCACAGGGACTGTTACAACAGTGTAGGGCACTGCGGAGACGAGGATAAGCACGGTACTCCGCTTCAGTATGACAAACAGCTAAAAAAAGAGAATGCGGCAAATCAAAAAAACGAAATGGTCGACAAAATTATATGCCCGAATTGCGGAAATCTTTGCAATCAAAACGACAAGTTTTGCCCGAATTGTTCCGCACCGCTGACTGCAAGATATGCCGAAAACACGGGTAACAGTCCGTTTGGTATACCGTTCGGGCGTCCGTTTGTTATCGGAAACCAGGATCCGTGCGGCGGAGTTGACCCGAAAACCGAATTAGGCAACGGCGTTAAAGCAACTGACGCTGCCGCATTTGTGGGTATGGGTTCCCAAAGGTACATCCGGCGTTTTGCAGCCTTTTCTTCGGGTTCTGCCAAAATCTCCTGGAACTGGGCAGCCTTTATTTTCCCTGCTGCCTGGATGTTTTACAGAAAGATGTACTTTAAGGGCATAGCTGTATTTATAATTCAGCTTGCAATTTCAATATGTTCCTTCCCGTTATCAAACGCAATATCGGAAGTTCTCCCCGCAAATTACACGCAAGCTGACCTTATGTCACTGAACTTTTTATCAGGCAAATTACTTGTACCGACAATCATTCTTCTTGCTGCCGCTGTTATCTCTTTTGCGCTGCGTATTATCATCGGAATGTTCGGCGACAGGATTTACAAAGTACACTGTGTTGATAAAATAAACGAAATAAAGGGCAACAAAGAGATTGAGGATGAAGGCGCCGAGATTACAAAGAGGGGCGGCACAAATTTGTTTATTGCTCTGCTTTCCATCCTGCTTTTAAACTACTGGCTACCCGGTATAATTTACGGGTTAATATAGATTTACAAGGAGTGTGCGTATGAAAATTAAAAAAGCTGTTATACCCGCGGCAGGTTTTGGGACGCGAACCTTACCGATTACAAAATCCGTGCCGAAAGAAATGCTGCCTATTGTTGATAAACCGGCAATTCAGTA
Source organism: Agathobacter sp. (assembly GCA_963656085.1). GTDB lineage: Bacteria > Bacillota > Clostridia > Oscillospirales > Acutalibacteraceae > CAVALG01. The sequence continues at coordinate 26,767 of CAVKHV010000006.1, read as the reverse complement.
CATTGTTGAGGAAGCGGTTGCTTCCGGAATAACCGATATACTGATAATTACAAACAGGGGCAAATCGGCAATAGAAGATTATTTTGACCGTTCGGTTGAACTTGAAACAATACTTGCACAAAAAAACGACCCCGAATTAGAGCAAGAAGTAAATAGAATTTCAAATCTTGCCAACATTTATTTTTTACGGCAGAAATACGCGGGCGGCTTAGGTCACGCGGTGCTATGTGCGAAAGAATTTGTCGGTAATGAGCCGTTTGCTGTTTTATACGGCGACGATGTAATAATTTCCGAAACGCCGGTAACAAAACAATTAATAACAGCATACGAAAAATTCGGAAAATGTGTTGCAGGTATAAAGCAGGTTCCCAAAGAGCTGATATCCAAATATTGTTCAATGAAAATTGATGAAAGCGACGGCAATTACCACAAGATCAGCGATATGGTCGAAAAACCCGATAAAGACCAAATTTTTTCGCTTTTTTCAATTCTCGGCAGATGCCTGCTCACGCCGGATATTTTCCCGGTTCTTGAAAACACGCCAAAAGGATACGGCGAAGAACTGCAATTAACCGACGCAATGAAGACCATAGCAAGAAAAGACGGGTTTATCGGCGTAGATTTTGATGGGACGCGGTATGACATCGGAAATAAATTAGGCATTTTAAAAGCGAATATCGAAGTCGGTCTCACCCACCCGCAAGTCGGAGCTGAATTAAAAGAGTATCTTGCCGATCTGACAAAAAACATACTCTGAAACAATTAATATTTTTACATAAAAATGCGCTGCACCTATTTAAGGTACAACGCATTTTTATATGCTTATTCATTTCAATGTTTTAAAGTTTTCAAACAGTTCGCCGTAGAATTCGTGATTCTCGGTATTGCCGACGACGCTTACAGCGATATTGCCGGGGTCGGTTATAATCTTGGCGGCATTATAAACGTCCTCTAAAGTTACCTTGTCAATCAATGAAACTATCCGTTCCGCCGTTAAATAATCGCCTGTTAAAACCAACTGACGGCCGACGGAAGCAGCCAAGCCGTCAATACTGTCCGAACTCATAACAAACGCCGCTTTCGCCTGTTCTTTGCAACGCAGCAAAACATCGTTGTCGATATTATTTCGGATTGAGTTTAAAATTTCAAGGCTTTCTTTAATAAATGAGCCTTGATTTACGGAATTTACAGCCCCGCCTATTCCGAATATGCCGGCAGAAACATAGGCTGTATGAAAGGAGTATACCGAGTACGCAATGCCCATTTCCTCGCGAATTCTGAGGTTGAGCGGAGAAGATGAGTTAGCGCCCAATATTGACGAAAACATCGCAGCAGCATAGCGTCTTGCGTCGTTTAATGGCAATCCGCGAAACGCATAAGAAATATGCGTCTGTTCCACATCTTTTTTGCAAAGGCTGATTCCGCCGTGAAAATCAAAATTGCATTTCTCACCTTCATTAATTGAAACCCCGAGGTGCGATAATTTATCACATACGGTTTTCAGGATCAAATCCGAATTAAATTTTCCGCTTACGGATACAACTATCCTGTCGGCAGTGTAAAACTGTTTCATAAAACTTTTTACGCTTTCGGCGGTAAAACTTTTAACAGATTCACGCGTACCCAAAATATTGTATGAAAGCGGCGAACCTTCCCATGCGGTTTCATTCTGCAAATCAACGCACAGATCCTCAGGCGAGTCCTCATACATACCTATTTCTTCAATAACCACACCCTGCTCTGAAGATATATCGTCGGTCTTTAATGACGGCATGGTTATCATATCGCATATTATACCCAAGATTTCGGGGGCGTGGTAATCAAGCACGCGTGAATAGAAGCATGTATACTCCTTTGTTGTAAAGGCATTCAAACCGCCGCCCATTAAATCGCTTTTTTCATATATTTCGCGCTGTGTGAGCGATTCGGTTCCGCGAAACACCATATGCTCAATAAAATGCGACATACCCATTGTTGACCTATCTTCGTTAACATTACCCGATTTTACATATACGCTTACCGCAGCACTTTTTGCAAAATCAAGATAATTTAACGCCACCCTGACCCCGTTTTCAAGTGTGATTAGTTCCAAAAACGCAACACCCTTTTTATATTTTTTAAGAAGAAGTTATCCACATTATTCCGCCGCGGTTTACATAAAAAATGTTGATAACTTTGTGGAAAAGTTGAATAACCCCCGCTGTTTCAAGTGTTAATAACTTAAAATTTACATAATTCATAATATTATGTCAACATAAATGTTGAAAACTATAAAGCGCCGTTAAAAAACTTAAATATCTCTTCAACAACATTTTCGGTGCCCTTAAAATCAGTTGAAGTTGAATTTCTGTAATCATACATAGAGTTGAAATAGTTGACGTCATTATGGAGTATTTTAATATCATTAAGCGCTGTTTTATAAATATCCGCCGTCATATCTTTATAGTGCCTTTTTAGATATTTTTTATTCTCTTTGCGGCAAAGCAGTGAAAAATGTTCACAGCAAAAATGCTCTTGTTCGGAAAAAAGTTTTCTGAATTCCGGTTCGGTTTCATAGAGATAAAACATTTCACGCAGCAGTATATTCATATTGCTGCGAACAGTATCGCATATAAAACAGGCGCCGCTTTGTGCCGTTATATATTCCGCGAGGTCTTTTTGACCCATTTCCGCCATCATTGCCAGCCGGCTTTCAAGAATTATTCCCAGTTCGGTAAATCTTCGAGTGTTCAGTAAATCCGAAAAATGTTTGCGGCAGAAGCCCCTTTCGTTGGTTTGCATGCGTATATGCGGCTGCATTTTAGAGTCGCCCAATGTAAATTCGATAGCATTATTTTCAATAATTCTTTGCAATTCACATATGGGGCAGCCGCTTTTTTTACCGAAAACCTCACTTACCGGTATTGAACAAATATCTTCTTTCACATTTTCACTTCCGTTAATAAATTTTGATTATAAATGCAGATTTTTTCGACAGAATATGATATAATTCTTTTGGTGATAAAATTGAACAAAAATAAAGTATCGGCAAAGAAATTGAAGGATTACATTGAAATATCCGGGCTTGAAAACTTTTCGTTAAAGGATACTCTCGACTGTGGGCAGGCATTTCGCTGGGAAGAAAACGACGGATGGCATTGCATTGCCGACGGTAAATACGTCTGCGCCAGACAAACCGATAACAAAAGTTTTCGTTTATACGGCATTACCGAAGATGAATTTTATTCCTTTTGGTTCCCGTATTTTGACTTAGGTCGTGATTACGGCGAAATTTCAGCTGAACTCGCGCGCGACCCGATAATGGGCAAAGCAATCGACGTTTACGGCGGGATACGCGTTCTGCGTCAGCCAAAATGGGAAACACTTTGTTCGTTTATTATATCGCAAAACAACAACATACCGCGTATAAAAGGCATTATTGAACGGTTATGCGAGAATTTCGGTGATGAAACCGAACACGGATATACATTTCCATCCGCCGAAAAACTGGCTGTATTACATCCCGAAGACCTTGCCTGTATACGCAGCGGTTTTAGAGCAAAATATATAATTGACGCCGCGAAAAAGGTGGTTGACGGTACGGTGGATTTTAATATGATTGACAAATTACCCACCGAAACCGCGGAACGTGAACTGATGAAAATAACCGGCGTCGGACCAAAGGTAGCGGATTGTGCGCTGCTGTTCGGCTTTGGAAAAATCGACGCTTTTCCGCAGGATGTTTGGATAAAGCGGGCAATGGCAAAACTGTTCGGCGGCGAACTCCCCGAATGTGCCAAACCATACGCCGGAATAGCGCAGCAATTTATATTTCAGTATGCAAGACAAACAAAACTTGATATATAACGCCGATATTTACAGTTAAAGGACCGCATCATAATGATACGGTCCTTTTATCAGTGCAAAATATTTTATGCTTTTACCGCATACTCAAAGATTTCGGCAGGAAGCTCGGATTCATCACACGAAATTGTGAAAGTGAATTCAGTGTGGCTTTCCTTTGCAAGCGAAACAACCTTTTTTATAAATTCTGTAAGCGCTGCATAATCCCTTGTACCGATTCTCAACGTAGCGTCAACAAATACATCGGTAACATCAAAGTTGCTGGCGCAAACGCCCGCCAAAAGACCGTAGAACATATCGTAGCCCGCTATGTTATAATCCTCTGTGTTTATAAGGCGGACACTGTTATGAATATCATAGGTAAGTGCAGGACCTTTTTCAACACAAACAACATTGCCGGTTGATTTTGACTGAGCGGCTGTTACAGCGTCAATCAATTTTTTTGTCTTGCCTGAGCCTTTTTTTCCGATAATGAGTTTTACCATAAATATCGCTCCTTTATATTAGCAGCCGCAGCCGCATATTTCACAATTATTTTATACGTGCTTCAAGTTCTGCTTTCTGTGATTCATAGCCGGGTTTACCGAGCATAGCAAACATATTCTTTTTATAACTTTCAACGCCGGGCTGATTGAACGGATTGACGCCGAGCAAATATCCCGATACGGCGCACGCCTTTTCAAAGAAATAGATCAATCTTCCGAGATCCTCTTCATCTGCCTTGTCAAGTCCTATTACGAGGTTAGGCACTCCGCCGTCTGTATGGGCAAGAACTGTCGCTTCAAATGCCTTTTTGTTTACATACGACATAGTTTTGCCGGCAATGAAGTTAAGCCCGTCGCCGTTTACGGTATCTTCCTTAATTGTAATATCCTCGCCGCAATCGCCGATTGTAACCACGGTTTCAAACAGATGGCGCCTACCGTCCTGAATATACTGACCCATTGAATGGAGATCAGTAGTGAAAGTAACGGCTGCCGGGAAAATGCCCTTGTTATCCTTCCCTTCACTCTCGCCGTATAATTGTTTGAACCACTCTGCCATCATTGTAAATCTCGGCTCATAACTTACGAGCAGTTCTATCGCTTTGCCCTTGTTATAGAAAATATTTCTTAATGCCGCGTACTGATAGCACGGGTTTTTCATAAGATCGGGTTCTGAATATTCTTCCCTTGCTTTAGCGGCACCTGCCATAAGAGCGTCAATATCCGCACCGCTTACAGCTATCGGGAGAAGACCGACCGCCGTAAGAACAGAATATCTGCCACCGACATCATCCGGAACCACAAAGGTTTCGTATCCTTCCTTATCCGCAAGTTCTTTAAGGGTGCCGCGCGCTTTATCGGTTGTGCAGTAAATTCTATGCTTTGCTTCTTCTTTACCGACACTGTTTTCAAGATATTCGCGCAAAATTCGGAAAGCAACGGCTGGTTCGGTTGTCGTACCGGATTTTGAAATAACGTTAAGAGATATACGTTTTCCTTCGCAGATTTTCAAAAGATCACTCATTGCGCTTCCGCTTATACTGTTACCTATGAAATAAATATCCGGTGTCTTTTTGCCCGGCAAATTGTTATATAAAGGCGATTTAATAAAATCTATCGCTGCCTTAGCGCCGAGATATGAACCGCCGATACCGATAGCGATAAAAACATCGGTGTCGCCTGCGATTTTAGCAGCCGCCTTTTTTATTCTTGCGAACTCTTCTTTATCGTAATTAACGGGAAGATCAAGCCAACCCAAAAAATCGTTTCCGAGTCCGGTCCTTTTTTCTAATTGATTATGCACTTCGCCTACAAGGCATTTCATTCCCTTTAATTCATCCTCGGAAACAAAAGTTTCGGCATAACCGCTGTTAAATTTCAACGACATAGTCTATGAACATCCTCCTTGAATTTGTCTTTATAATAATATTACTATATTACAACAAATTTTTCAATTAATTTTTTAAGGTTTTTTAAAAAAAGTGTTATTTTTAACGCTTAAACCATCGTTAATTCGAACACATTGCGACTAATGCATTCAAGAGCAGGCAAATGCACGAAGTATCAGTTTCAGTGCCGACGGGAAGTTCAGTTTTTCAATGTTTCGGTCGGCTGTTATGTTAATTTCACCGATTACCTCACCGTCGTATTTTATTTTACACACCCCTACCCTGTCGCCTTTTTTGACAGGCGCTGTCAGTTCCTTACTTAAATCAACCTCTTGCGAGAGTTTTTCGTCAGTACCTTTCTTAATTAAAATCGAAACGGACTTTTCGGGGATCGCCGCAACAAAATCGCCGATACCGCTTTTCACCCTGACATTTTTGAGATTGGCTTTTTCTGCTTTAACCTCTTTAAAACTGAAATTGGCAGACGCATAATCCAGAAGTTTGCGCGCATCTGCGAAACGCTCTTTACTTGTCGGTGCTTTCATAACAACCGCTATAACCGAAAGCCCCTGCCTTTCCGCACTGGCGGAAAGGCAGCACCCGGCAGCGGATGTGGTTCCTGTTTTAAGTCCTGTAGCGCCGTCATAGAATTTTACAAGTTTATTTGTATTAACAAGTTCCGTTTTTCCGTCACGCAGCGTATCCATCCATACGGTCGAATAATCCTTGATTTTTTCGTGCTTTATCAATTCCGCAGAAATTAAGGCAATATCGTTTGCCGACATAAAATGCCCCTCGGCATCCAATCCCGTAGGATTAACAAAATTACAGTCATTTGCGCCGAGTTCCTTTGCTCTTTCGTTCATAGCGGCAACAAAATTCTCGCAACTTCCGCTGACAGTTTCCGCCAACGCAACGGTTGCGTCATTGGCAGAGGCGATTACCGCGGCACGCAGAAGTTCGTCAACCGTCATTTTTTCATTCGGTTCAAGCCATATTTGCGAACCGCCCATTGAGGCTGCATATTCGCTTACCGTAACGACGGTGTCCATTGACAGTTTTCCGTCGTCAACAGCCTCGAATATAAGCAGCAGCGACATAACCTTGGTCACTGACGCGGGTGCCAATTTCTCGTGAGAATTTTTTTCAAACAAAACTTTCCCGGTCTTTTGCTCAATAAGAATTGCGGACTGTGCGCTGAGTTCAAGCACGCCGTCCGCAGCGGCTGCGGTTTCCACGCTGTCAAGCGGCTCGGTCAGATCGTCCGACATACATTCGGTAGCTATTCTGTTGCTGCCTGACATTTCTGCGAATACATTAAAGCAGGGCGCAGGACTTAGTAATATCACCGTGCATAAAAGCGTTGCAACGAATTTTAATTTGTGCATAAAAATACCTCCTGAAATATCATAGTAAAATCCATCAGTAGATATTTATGCAGGAGATATTTTTTCAATTCATTATGATATTTTTATTGCCTTGTTAAGGTAGAACGAATATACATATTTTTCTTTAACCGGTAACGAAAATGTACTTTCCATTGCCTTAGCGTATATATCGAGCTGAATGCGATATTTCTCTGTAAATTCATCCTCATTGTCCAAACGGGTAGTTTTAAAATCAACAATTACCATACCGTCATTTTCGGCAAATACGAGGTCGACCGCACCCTGAACAACAGTATCGTCATCCGAAGGTTTGGCACCTTCCTGACATTCGGCATAAATAAAGCGTTGCTCTCTTTTGCAAAATTTCGCGGACTGCGCGCGCTTAAATATGCGGCTTTGGAAAAAGGCGTCAACCGCATTACGGTCAATACTCTCAGCCTCCGCATCGGTCAGATATTCCCACTCGGTCAATCTTTCAATCTCGCCGTCAATATTACTTACGGCGCCGTAATCGGCATATTGTAAAAATTTATGCGTCGCAGTTCCCTTCTCCGCTGCGGAAAGTCCGTCTTCCGACAGGCATTTAGGCACGGAAGAAAATCCGAATTCAGGACCCGCTTCATCATTAAGAAGTTGGGTTACAGTGGTTTTTGAAGGTCGGTTCACACACAGGGAATACGGATATTCAAAATCAAAGCGTTCCTTAAATTCATCCGATAAATCTCGGTCAACAATCATTTCGGAAACTTCATCGTCGAATTCTTCGCCCTTATCTTCATCGCTGCACGGAGTGTCAATAACAACACTTATCGGCTCTTCGGCGGCAGATGAAAGCTCTTTGGGTGCGTCTGCCATTGAACGAAGCACCCCGGCAGACGGATGAAACAACGTCCCCCTGATTATCAGATCCGAAAAACAGGTTGCGCTTAATATCGCCCTGATATCGGGTCTTCCGTTTTTTAGTGCGTTTTCCCCTAATTCGGCATACTGTTTTTCAATGTATTTACCAATATCATTTGCCGATACGGATATGTACAGTTTTTCCTCGGCACGGGTGAAAGCGACGTAGAGCAAGCGCAATTCTTCAGATATATTTTTGCGGTTTACCGCAGTTATCGCGCCGATTCGCTGCGGTGTGTTAACGCGCAGTCCCGTCCTGTCGTCCACAACCTTTAAACCTATACCTTCCGTATCACTTATGACCAAAGGACCTCTTGAATCCAGCGCATTAAAAGCCGAAGAAAGCGACCCCAAAATGCAAACCGGAAACTGTAAGCCTTTTGATTTATGCATACTCATAATCCTGACACAGTTGCCCGACATAGCGCCCTTGGTTACCTCGGTCTTTTGAGTTACGGATTTTTCCATATATCTTAAGAAACCGGAAAGCCCGCCTTTATCTATCTGATAATAATTTTGTGCAAAACGTCGCAACATAAGCAGATTTTCTCTTTTGACTGCGCCTTCTTCACACGCCGAAAAAATTTCAAGCGCCGAAGTTTCGGAGTATATCCGGTCAATCAGTTTAACAACGCTTTCGGTGGCGGCAAACCTTCTGAAACGGGCAATACTGTTTAAAACCGTTTTTGCATTTTCATTCCCGTTCTCGGCACTTACTATAAGCGCGGTATACATCGAATGTTCACGGTCGGAAGTTCGTATTTTTGCAATTTCATCAAAACTGAGGTCATACAGCGGGCAGGACATTACGGAAATAAGCGGAATATCCTGAATCGGATTGTCAATTACCTGCAGAAGCGAGAGAACGGTTTTTATTTCCGGGTCGTTAAAATTACTGTCCGCAATAATGTTTGCGGGAATACCGCATTTTTGAAATTCGTCAAGATAGACCTGACCCTTTGTGTTATGGGAACGCAGCAGCACCGTAAAATCGCCGTATTCCGCAGGTCTGTTTTTTTGCAATTTTGAGTCGTAAAGTTGCAGATTTCCTACGTTATTTTTGATATATTCGGCAATTTGCGCCGCTTCATTTTTGCGGGACTGTTCGGCATTACCGTCACTTTGCAATAAATGCAATTCCACATCAGGCGCATCGCATGGCGGATAAGCAGCTTTTGCGTTAAGTTTTTCATCTTCGTTATATTCAATTGAACCGACGCTGCGCCTCATAATCCTTTCAAATACGAAGTTTGTGTAATCACATATGCCCCTGCGGCTGCGGAAGTTGGCATTAAGCAGAATTTTGGACTTTGTTGCACCGTCAACATAATCCGGGAATTCATCTTTTTTGGCAATGAAATTCTCAGGGGCGGCATTTCTGAAACCGTATATGCTCTGCTTAACATCGCCCACAACAAACAGTTTTTTTCCAAAATCGGAAATAACATTAAAAAGCGAATCCTGCAAATCGTTCACATCCTGATATTCGTCTACCAGAACCTCGTCGTACATTCCGACAATTTCTTTTTGCAGGTCGGTATATATTATTTTGCCGTTTTCGGTACGGCACATCAGCTCGTATGCCTTATGTTCAACCAAAGAAAAATTCAAAGAATCACGCCGTAACATTTCAGACTCAAATCTTGCCGAAAATTCGCCGACCAGGTCGCACAAAACATTTACCGCAGAACCTGCAAGCGCATTTAACCGCCTGCAGTCGTCAAGGCCTGATTTAAATTCGGGTTGCAATGATTTTATTTTCTTATATTCGCTTTGCAGGTTTGCGGCAGCCTCCTTAATTCCTGCCGACGGTTTTTTAAATGCGTCATCTGCAATCGCAAGAAATTCAGACAGTGCTGCCCGCGTTTTATCATAGTCACGGCTGTTTACAGCTTCGGAAAGTAAGTCGGTTAATGCTTTAAGTTCTTTTATATCCTTACCGTACTTATCTGTAAGTTCGGGGTCTGATTCAATAATATGTGATAATTCGGAAATTAGCGGAATAATTTCCGTAATATGATCAACCGTTTTATCAAACAATGACGTGAACCACAGCGTATTTTCAATTGCCAAAGTATATTTTTTTCTTGCCGAATCAAGCCAGCCGGCAGGATCCGCCATACTCATTGACTTATTGTAAATTGCCCGTATATATCCCGTAATTTCGGGGACGGTTATATCGTGACCGATAATATTTAAAAAATCGGTAAAATTATCATCGTCGGCAGCGAGTTTCTCACACACGATTTCGTTTGATATTTTGTACATTAAATCGTCCTGGACAGCCGAATCCAATATTTTAAATGACGGCGAGACGCCTGCCGCACCGAAATGCTCGCGGAGAAGGTCAATGCAAAACGAATCTATCGTACAGATTTTAGCCGACTCAAGCAATGCGCGCTGTTTTTTCAGATTTATGTCGGACGGGCGCGCGTCACATTCGGCGTCCAGACGCATTTGTATACGTGAGCGCATTTCGGCAGCTGCGGCTGCGGTAAATGTAACAATAACAAGTCGGTCGGCGGTTATCGGGTCCTTTTTTGTTAACAACCTGATTACGCGTTCAACCAAAACCGCGGTTTTGCCGGAACCCGCAGCTGCGGATACAAGCACGCTGCCGGATGCATCTATAGCATTTTGTTGCTCTTTAGTTGCTTTGAACCCCATTGTTTTCTTCCTCCTCCCGTCTTAAGATTTCAATAGTTTCTTCGTCGCTGAACGTTTCGAGCGGACACACAGGCAAATCTGGTGAACGCAGGCACAAAGCGCTGTAATCGCAAAATTTACAGGCGTTTTCACCGAGCGGTGCCGCCTTTATTTCACCCGAAAACAGCGATTGACCCATATTTTTTAAGTGACGTTCCACATTTCCGAACAACAGATCAAACGCACCGTCCGGTATAACCTTAGAAACACGTTTGTCAAATCCACCTGTTTTTTTAATTTTAACCGGTATATATTTATTTGACAAATCGTCCGTCATTTTTTTAAGAACTTCAATATTATTTGTAAGTATTCCGTTAGCCTTAAAGCTATCGTCTTTATTATCGGTTATCTTTTTAAAGGCGTTAAGATACAGTATCCCGGCAGGCTCGGCATTCGCGCCGTAACAGCGGATAATTGCACAAAGGTATATAAGCATCTGCAAATTAAGTCCTGCCAAAGTATCACTTAGTCTAAAAACTTTTTTGCCGGTTTTGTAATCAATAATTCTTATGTACAGATGCCGTCCGTCACTGTAGGCGTCCGCACGGTCAACACTTCCGGTAAGGATGATTTTTTTATCTTCCGACACCGGCACGGTGACCGCAGGAATATCGCCGCCGTTTTTTATTGATATTTCGCAGCCGATAACTTTAAATTCCGATTGTGAAAATTCATCGTTTATACGTTTTATAAGTTCATAAAGATTTTCGGTTACATAGCGTAAAGCATATAAAAAATCGGCGGGCAGCGCAGCTTTATTTATTTGGATGCTTTCAAAATACGCGTCAATTGCAGCGTCGACTTCTTTTTTAACGGTTTCATCGGTCAATGTGCCCAGGTCGTTTTTGTGTTTGCTTATAACAGATTCAAGAACACTGTGTACAACGGTTCCTTTAATCATTGGGCTGAGTTCAGCCCTTTGCGGTTTTTCGGCTTTAAGGCCGAATCTGCAAAAGAATGAAAACGGGCAATTATAGAAAGTATCTACTTTTGAAGCCGAAAACCTTAAATTATTACCGTACAATTTAAGAGCGGAATCCGGTGAAATCGAGAAAGATTTACCCGCTGTAACCGACTTAAGCGATTGAAGTTTTTTTGAAAATTCACGGTCGTTTTCAAACAGGCTTTTAAGGGTGTTAACGACAATATTGTTTTCTCCCCAATTTACGGACATCTTTTGAAATGCAGGCAGTTTAGCCTGAATATCGTTTTCGGTTATACGGTTATAATACGACTCGCGCATAAGTATATCGTTCTCAAAAGTCATAAGTATCTTAGTGATAATCGACGCCGGTTCTGCAGTTTCGTGCTTTGCGTTCAAAATTGAATATGACAGAAACAACTTTTCGGAAGCACAGGTGCTTACGCAATAAAAGCGGTAGTTTTCGTCTATATACGCGTCGTCGGTGCGGTTATCTATATTTACTCCCGCAACATTCAATCTGGCTCTGTCCGCAATACTGAGAATTCCGCCGCTTTTCACAAATTTGGGGAACACGCCCTGGTTTACCCCAACCAAAAAAACCGCTTTGGGGTATCGGGGACGTATACGGTCGGCAGAACCGAACTGGACCTGGTCGATTGACTGCGGTATTTCCCCTATAGTGAGAGAGCCGATGTATGTATCAAACGCATCGGAGACATCTTTCACATCAACTTTACAATTGCTGAAGCAGAGAGACAGACGGTCAAAGCCGCCGACAACAGCATCCCAACTGTCAGTTTCCGCGGAAATATAAGCATCCCCGGAAACATCGTTTTTTAAGTTATCTAAAAATATTTTAAGCGACGGTTTAGCGGTATTGCACATTATGCGATAAACGGTTTTTATATAATCGTTTATACTGCTTTTACCTATCTCTGTTAGCTTTATAATATCTTTTATCGCGGTTTTTCGCAATAAATTAAGATGTTCTAATTCTTCGCTGAAATCAACATTTTCACGCTGTGAATTAAGTCCCGACGGATTCATATTCCACTCGCGTTTCCAATCGTCACCTTCAATACCCCATACATAGCAATAGTTTTCAAGTTCCGCCACCTCTTCAACCGACAGCCCTGCCAAAGCGGTCTTTAACATCCTTAAAACATTTTCGGTTGAAAAAGAAACCGCGCATTTCAAAAGCGCTGATATATATATAGGTAAAACCAGTTCATCGGCGGGTACACGTTCATCAATATAGCAGGGTATGCCGTAACGTTTCATTGTTTCGTCAATTGCGCGCTGATATCCGTCCTTGTCGCCTGCGACTACGATTATATCCTTATATCTAAAACCGCCTTCCCTTACAAGACGCCTGATCTGTTTAGCGACAAACTCACACTCATCCGTCGGCGAATCAGCGCAGCAAAGGGTAATATTTTCAGCCTTGCGCGTATCCGGCGGTAAATTCTCACCGGAGGCAATCTTTTCATAAACCGCCAGATCGGAGTTGCCGTTACGCCTTTCTTTCAAGAGGATAGGTTCCGATATCGGGACGCCGAATTCCTTGGCTAACGACATAACCGAGCAAACTGCTTTTTTTACGCCGGAAAAATACGAGGATTTATCGGTGTAAAAATCTTTGTCGTTACAGGTGAAATAGAAGTTTGACTCGGTTGACCCTTTAATTATTAATTTAAGAAGCTTAAACTGCAGACCCGAAAACCCGTCAAATCCGTCAACAAAAAAGACCTTATCCCTAAAAAAGTCTTTGTCTTTCGCCTTTTCATAAGCGTAAAGCAAAAGATCTTCACCGTCTATAAAGGTGTTTTTAACAATAGCGTCGTATGCTTCACCGATGACCGAGATATCATACAGTTTGTCCGACAGTTTTTCGTGACAATTAACCGCAGGATTTCGGATGAGTTCAATAGGGTCGACATCCGCCTGCTTTAATTCCGTTACCGTAAAAAGCAGTTCGTTTATAAAGCTGTCGGTTTCACAGGTTTTTGAATACAATCTAAGCTGTTCTTTAACCGACCTGACGGCTCTTTTCATAATAACTTTGCGTGTGGCGTCGTCAATATTTATTCCGCAAATGCCGCCGAATTCGCTTAAAATTTCGGTGGCAAGCCGATTAAATCCGAAAACTTTTACCTTATTAACGGCTGAAGAACCGCAAAGCAAAACAATAATGCGTTCCGCTTCAAAGGAAAATTGGTCAGGGACTAAGAGGCAGACGTTATCCGCGCCGTTTTTAATCAGCTGACTTATCTTCCCGAACATTGAATAAGTTTTACCTGTACCCGATCTTCCCACCGTGATATTTAACATAAGTAAATTCCCCTGTTTTAAATTCCTTGTTTCATTTTTAAAGTAAAAGATTTGCGACAAGCAGACCGATAACTCCCGGAACGCTTAAAACGGCGGAAGTTGACACCGTCCACAAATTAATCGGTATACTTACCCCCGTAAAGGCTGACAAAACATTTACAAGAATAACCGAGCCTATGCCTGCTATTACGGATATGATCAAAAATCTGAAAAATTTACCCGATTTTATGCAGGCGGAAATAAACATCGCTGAATATATGACAGCCGTAAGGATAAGCAATGCAATAACGATTTTCATATTTATCACCTCTAAAAATATATATGAGGTGAATTGTCCGTTCAATACCGAAGGCAAGCGATAATAAAAATTACAACGGCGGTTGTTTAAGCCGAGGCGAATCCGTCACGCCTGTGTACACAGCCAAACAACCGCCTACCGGTTATGTATTTACTCCGATATTTCCTGCTTTTTTATCTTAAATATCATCTTTAAAATACCTCTTAAAATTTTAGGGCTTTTTACCACAACGATTTGCATAATGCGTTCTCCTTTCATCAGCAATGTGCTGCCGAACAGCCAAGACAGATTATGACAACAGAAAGGATTACAATTAAGGTATTGGTTGAACAAAAAGAAGTAACAAGCAACCCTATGCCGAAGGCAACGGCAATTGTACCGCGCCTGCGCTTTTTATTATATCTCACATTGTCACGACCTTTCTTGTCATCAGCGGAGTTATTATCACTCCTACCAATATCATACGCAAAAAACAAAAAGGTGTGATTTAGGCTGATAAATATTCAGCGATTATTCTTTTTAAGTTCCCATTCTTTGATATCCTTAATTTCGTTATACATAGAAACATAACTGTTGTGACGTGAAGCAGGAATTATTCCGTTTTTAACCGCGTCAAGGACGGCACAGCCTTTTTCGGTCGTATGCGAACAGGAGGTGAAACGGCAGCTGCCGATAAACGGTGCAAATTCCCTGAATGAATACGGTAATTCATCCTTTAATATGGGTTCATACCTCTCAATATCAAGTGAAGAAAAGCCGGGGGTATCGGCAACGTAACCGCCGCAGGTAGCGTAAAGTTCAATATGTCTGGTAGTGTGTTTTCCGCGCCCGAGTTTACGGCTGGTTTCACCCGTTTTAAGCGACAAATTCGGAAATACAGCATTGAGTATGCTTGACTTTCCCACTCCCGAATTACCGGTGAAAACGCATAGGCCTTCTTCTGCAAGGCGCCTGATCTCCGTCGGATCATCGCCGTTTTCGCAGGAAAAACAGAAGGCTTTAAAACCGCATTTTTTATATATTTCGGCATATTCTTCGGCATCACAAATATCCGATTTATTGAAGATCAGGATGGGTTCAATACCCTTGGTTTCCGCAATAACCGTCAAACGGTCAATGAGCAGCAAATTCGGTGACGGGTCGGCAACACTTTGCACTATAAACAGTTTATCAATATTTGCAACCGGGGGTCTCGTTAATGAATTGCGTCGGCCGATAATTGATGTTATTATTCCGCTGCAACCGTCAATTTCAAATTCTGCAACATCACCGCACAGCGGCTGCTCGGTTTTGCGGCGAAAGTTACCCCTTGCCTTACACTCATACAAGTTACCGTCGCATTTCACATAATAAAAACCCGAGATTGCCTTTATTATTACTCCCTGCATATCATTCAGCCGTAGACTGCATCGGGTAACGCCCTGTAAATGTTGTGGCTGACGTTGAAGTTTCAAAATTGATGCTTAGCTTTTTGTAAATTTCAGGGCTTTCGCCCGTGTAAGCATTTGCAATCATTATAATTACTTCGCCTTTCGATTTATCGGATGTGACGGTAAAGGTGAATGATTTGCCGGCATAGTCCTCAAGCGTATTTGTATTCAGGCAGTCAACACCGTCAAGTGTAGCCGAAATGGTGACCAAATGTGCAAGATCTTTAGGCAGATCAAGGGTTACTTTATAACTTCTTTCAACCTTTTCTTCCTCGCCCGAACTGACTTCAAGATTAACCGACGACCCGACCGCTACCTCGCTTGTTGAGGACGGGCTGGGATTTTGAGAAATTACGGTGTTTTTATCTTTATTGCTTGCAACCTTTGTAATGTTTCCGACATTCAGTTTAGCGTCGGTAATCGCTTGTTTGGCAGCTTCAAGATCCATACCCACAACATTCGGTAAAGCGACATATTTAATCTTCTTACCGGAACTTACATAAACCTTAACGGTTGAACCTTTTGCAACCGATTTATTGGGTTCCGGGTCGGTGGATATAACGAACCCTTCCTCAACTTCTTCGTCCTCTTTTTCAATAATCTTCACTTTAAGTTCCATAGATTCAAGCGAACTTACAGCCGAGGTTTTATCCTTGCCCACAACATCCGGCATTTTAATCGGTTCAGGGCCCGCGCTTACGACAAGTTTGATTTTTTGATTATGTGTTATCATCCTGCCTTCGGCGGGGTTCTGGCTTATTATTACGCCGGCTTTTTCGTTCGACTCTTTATAGGTCGGTACAATGTTAAAATCCTTGTATTTATCCGAATTCTTTATATCCTCGTAAACCAATCCGACAAATTTCGGGCAGGCAACCTCGTTATCACTGCCGTTAAACAGTTTAGGCAAAAATATAATTGCAAGCACAATAAGTGCAATAACAAAAGCGGAAGCGACTCCTGCCAGTATCATAATCGCCGAATTTTTATTTTCCGCCGGTTTTTCTTCCGGTTCGTTATTTTTGCCGATATCAACAAATCTTGTCGGTGCCTCGTCAACATAAACGTCGTAATCGAAAAGAATATCGGGGTCACGCTTAAATTCCTCAAGATCTTTAAGCATTTCGGCTGCCGAATGATATCTCCTTTCGGGGTCTTTCTGCATAGCATGCATAGTTATCTGCTCAAGTCCTTTGGGAATTGAGGGGTTAATCGAGGTCGGCAATTGCGGCTTGCTCTGAAGTTGCATTATGGCAACCGAAACGGCACTGTCCGCTTCAAACGGCAACTGCCCCGTCAACATTTCATAAAGAATTACACCCACCGAATAAATATCGGCTTTTTCGTCTGTAGGTTCTCCCCTTGCCTGTTCGGGACTGATATAATGCACAGATCCGATTGCCTTATCGGTTATTGTCTGGGTTTCGGTTCTGGCAAAACGGGCAATGCCGAAATCTGTTACTTTTATTGTACCGTCGCTTAACAGCATAATATTCTGCGGTTTAACATCACGGTGAATGATACCCTTATCGTGCGCGTGCTGGAGTGCCCTTAATATCTGAACGGTGAAATAAACGGCGTTTTTCCAAACAATGCTGCCGTTTTGCTCTATATATTCTTTTAAGGTTATCCCGTCAATATATTCCATAACGATATATTGAATAAGGTCGCCGAAACTTACATCATAAACCTTTACGATATTCGGGTGTTGAAGAAGCGATATTGCGCGCGACTCATTCTTAAATCTGCGAAGAAAATCCTCATTTGTTAAGTATTCGTCTTTAAGTATTTTAACAGCCACAATACGGTCCTCAACATTATCATATGCCTTGTACACCACGGCCATCCCGCCGATACCCAAGATTTCCTGCAACTGATACCGTCCGTCAAGTCGTTTCCCAATGTAGTTGTCCATAAATAAACCTTCCTATCTGCAAATAATTTTCAGTTTTTGACTATTACTGCGGTTATGTTATCGCCGCCGCCGCCTTCTATTGCGGCATTTATTAAAACTTGAGGAATATCAAGAGTGTTTTTCGACGATAAAATGTCGGCAATCACCGATTCGGCAACATAGTTTGTAAGTCCGTCGCTGCAAAGAAGCAGCAAGTCGTTTTCCTTTAGAGAAAGAACATCAAAATCCATATCGACACATTCCTCAACGCCGACAGCGCGTGTAATAACATTTCTGTGCGGATGTTTAAGCGCTTCGGATGGGGTTAACTGCCCGTTTTCAACCAAATTCTGAACCACTGAATGGTCACGCGTAAGGCAGGTAAGCCCGCCAGCGCCATATAAATATATTCTGCTGTCGCCTATATGTGCGATATATGCGGTATTATTTAAGACAAGCGCAAGTGCCAGAGTGGTTCCCATACCGTTCAGTTCGGTTTTTTCTGCCGCTGCCGTAAAGACCTCATAATTCGCATTAAAAATCGCGGTCTCAAACATTAAGCGGACCGACCGTTCGGAAAGGTTTGGTCTTACGGTGTCGTCAAGCGTACGCTTGATCGAATCGACAGCTATACGGCTTGCTGTTTCGCCGCCGTTTGCGCCACCCATACCGTCGCATACTATGGCGTAACCGTATTGGTCGCAAAAGGTGCGCAGCGCAAAATTATCCTGATTGCTGTGTCTGACGCTTCCTTTATCGGTTTTGCCGATTATCGTTATCATTCAAAAGCACCTGCCTTTTCTCTTTTTCTCTTCTCCTAAGCTGACCGCAGGAGGCATTTATATCCGACCCAAGCGTTCGCCTTACCGTCGTATTAATTCCGAGCTTATTCATATATTCGCAAAATGCATTAACACGATGACGGTCGGGACTTCTGAAATTATTTTCCGCTACCGGATTTGCCGGAATAAGATTTAGGTGGCAAAGCATACCTTTAAGCCTTTTCGACAATTCCAGGGCGTTTTCGCGGCTGTCATTGACTCCGTCAATAACCGCATATTCAAACGAAATACGCCTGCCGGTTGCTTCGGAATATTCTTTGCAAGCCTTAAGCAATTGTTCCACATTCCACTTTTTGTTGACGGGCATCGTTTTGTCCCTTATGGCGTCATTCGGTGCGTGCAGTGATATTGAAAGTGTTATGGGCAAATGTTCGCCTTTAAGTTTATTTATACCGGTTACAACCCCGGAGGTTGACAGTGAAATATGCCGTAAACCTATATTCATACCGTTTTCGTCAGATACAAGGCGCAAAAACTTTACGGAATTATCGTAATTATCAAGGGGTTCGCCCATACCCATCATAACAATATTGGAGACCCTTATGCCGTTATCAAGTTCCGCTTTTCTGACCTGTGCCAACATTTCCGACGGCGTGAGCGACCTTTTGAGTCCTTCAAGTCCTGAGGCACAGAATTTACATCCCATACGGCAGCCTACCTGAGTAGAAATACAAACAGAATATCCGTGTTTATATTTCATTAAAACAGTTTCAACCGTCTCACCGTCGTGCAGTTCATAAAGATATTTAACCGTACCGTCCAATTCCGAGCGTAATTTTTTAACTATTTTAACATCCGCAATATAGCAGTTGTCATTCAGTTTCGTTATAAGACTTTTCGGTATATTGGTCATAGCGTCAAAATTCGGGACACCTTTTTGCAGCCACTCAAACAACTGCAAAGCCCTGAATTTCGGTTCACCGAGTGAAACAAGGTAATCGGTTATTTCCGGGATGTTCATTGACCGTATATCAATTTTTTCTTTTTCCGACATAGTTTCGTTTCTCCAGTATTAATCTTGACAGTGCCGAATTTTTAAAAAGCGGTATAGGCTGATGAGAACCAAAGCGGTCAGAAATGATAATCAGATTATCATTCAACCTTCTCGGCAATTGCAATATAAAAGCCGTCCATATTATCTATATGAGGATAATACGTTTTTGAAGAAATAAATTTGAGTGAGGTTTCGTCTGCAAGCAGTTTTTGAAAAACAGAATCGTTTTCCGAATTAAGCACCGTACAGGTAGAGTAAACAAGTCTGCCGCCGGCCTTTAAATATTTTACTGCGTTTTTAAGTATTTCAAGTTGCAGTATCGGCAGACCGGATATCTCATCGGCAGTTTTATATTTAATTTCGGGTTTGCGCCCGATAACACCGAGCCCCGAACATGGGAGATCGCACAAAACTCTGTCAAATGTGCCGAGCGTCGGGTCGAATTTTCGGGCGTCGGCAAGATGCGGAACAACCGATTTTAAGCCGAGACGACATTTACCCTGCTCTATCAATTTAACTTTATGGGGATAAATATCGCAGGAAACGACAGTCCCGTCATCCCCGATTAATTCCGCAACTGTAAAGGTTTTACCTCCCGGCGCCGCACAAACATCCAAAACTCTTTCACCGCTTTCCGCATTTAAAGCGGCGGCGCATATGGCTGATGAAGTGTTCTGAATGTGGTAAAAGCCCTTTAAAAAGCGCGCATCGCTTTCAATGTTTTGGAGACCGGTTACAGAAAGTAAATGCAGCAATTCGGTCGGTTCGGCGATAATACCGTCGGATTTAAAAGAATTGATCAGTTCGGCATCTGAGATTTTAAGTTGATTCACACGTATTGTAAGCGGAGACGGCGACAGAGTTGCCGAAAGATAATTTTTCGCACCCTCAATACCGAGTTGATCTGCAAGCAGTTTTACCGTATCAATGCCGCAGGAGTAACAAATCGACAGCGACTCTGCCGTATCGGCAGCGACAGGTAATAAAGAACTGCCCCGCGACTGCGCTTTTCGCAAAACGGCGTTAACAAATCCGGCAAGAAAGGGTTTCTTTGATTTTTTAACTATCTTAACAGACTCGTTTACCGCCGCACTGTCGGGTATTTTATCCATATAAAACATTTGATAAAGCGCTATTCTTATCGGGGTAAGAGCCGCGGTATCAATTCTATCGATCGGCCTGTTTGCAATTTCGGCAATCATATAGTCAATTGTGATCTTTCTTTCAACAACCCCCCGTATAATCCGACTGGCAAACGCCCTATCCATCGGTTGCAGGTCGGAATGTTCAAGCCGCCTGTTAATAACTATATTGGAATAACCGCCCGAAAATATTTCATCAATTGCCGCGCAGGCAAAGGCTCTTGCGTTAGGCATTAAGCACCGTTCCTTTTGCAATGCAATAACCGTTCAAAAGATTTTTTGCTGACATTCTCGATTTCCCCTCAAGTTGGACCTCGCACAATTCGACAGATGTATTATTGCCGCAGGCGACAACCAGGCGCTTATCGGACGCCGTAACTGTACCGGCAGGATCAGCCGAACCGTCAACTTCAATTGCGGAATAAACCTTTAGTTTTTTACCGTCGGGCAATACCGTAAAGGCAACAGGCCACGGGTAAAACCCGCGGACGCGGCAGCAAATTTGCCCGGCAGTCATTGAAAAATCAAGTTTTGCCATTTCTTTAGTAATTATGGGAGCGTATGTTGCGGCAGAATCATCCTGCTTCTTCGGCACTGCTTCGCCCTTCTCTAAAGCTTTCAGGGTTTCTATGCAAAGGTCGGCACCCTTTACCGCCAAACGGTCAAAAAGCGTTTCAGCCGTATCGGTAGGCAAAATATCCTCGATACCGCTTAACAAAATATCACCGGTATCCATACCTTCATCCATAAGCATTGTGGTAACGCCCGTAGATTTCTCTCCGCACACAATCGACCATTGTATGGGCGAAGCGCCGCGATATTTAGGCAAAAGCGAAGCGTGAACATTAATGCAGCCGTATTTCGGTATTTTTAAAATATCGGACGGCAGTATTTTGCCGTAAGCAACCACGACAATAATATCCGGTACAATGTTTTCAAGAATTTTTTTCGGTTCATCCGTTTTCAAAGTTTGCGGTTGAAACACGGGTATGCCGTTTTCCAAAGCAACCGACTTAACCGGCGGCGGCGTTATAATGCGTTTGCGCCCTACGGGTTTGTCAGGCTGTGTAAATGCTGCGGCAACCGTATATTTTTCATCAATCAGACGCTTAAGGGTTAAAGCAGCAAAATCAGGGGTACCCATAAAAACTATTTTCAAGTGAAAACTCCTTTACGCTTAGCTTTGAGAAACCTGTTCGGTTTCTGATTCAACAGGACCGATAAGATGGCTTAAAAAAACAATTCCGTTTAAATGGTCAATCTCGTGGCAAAAAGCGCGTGCTTTCAAACCCTCTCCACTCACAGTAAATGTTTCGCCGTTACGGTTTTGCGCGCGGACGGTGACCTTCATCGGTCGTTTTGTCATACCGTATTTCCCGGGAAAAGAAAGGCAGCCCTCGTAGTCCTCCTGTTCCCCCTCTTCTTCGGTTATGACGGGGTTGATCAGTTCAATAAGTCCATCCCCCACATCTACAATACATACTCTGCGTAATATGCCGACCTGGGGCGCTGCAAGTCCGCAACCGTCTGCATTTTTTAAAGTTTCCTGCATATCATCAAGCAATTGTTCAAGTTTTTCGTCAAAATTCAAAACCGAACGTGAAATTTTATATAAAATCGGGTCATCCCCGCCGACTATTGTCCTAAGAGCCATTGTTTTATTATCTCCTTAAATCATATTATCGTTTCCGGGTCAACATCAATAAATACCGAAATATCCTTGATTTTTGAGTTTTTTGAAAAATCGCATAACAACTGCGACATCATACTTTTCAGTCGCTGCGAATTTTTGCATTTCAAAATCAACTTATACCTGTATTTTCGGCTTACACGCGGTATTGCGGCAACGGTCGGTCCCAAAACAACCACCTTCTGCTCACTGTACTCGGTATTGATTTTAAGTTTAAGCATCTCAAGGAAATCGCACGCGCCGGAAAACGCATTCTCCCGTTTTTCGGACATAAATCCTACAACAATAATGTTGCAGAACGGCGGATATATCATCAATTTACGGGTTAGTATTTCGCTTTCATAAAAGCCGATATAATCCTGTTCCGCCGCAAGTTTTATAACGTTGCTTTCGGGAGTGTTGGTTTGAATAACGGCGTATCCGCTTTCGGTTCCCCTGCCGGAACGCCCCACCACCTGTGTAAGCAAGGAAAAGGTACGCTCGTAACTGCGGTAATCGTCGCTGTACAAGGAAGCGTCCGCATTAATGACGCCTACCAAAGTGACATTCGGAAAATCAAGACCCTTTGCCACCATTTGCGTGCCCACCATAATATCATAGTCACCGTTTGCAAAGGCTTTTAACCCTTTTTCGTAAGCGTCACGCGTCATTGTGGTATCAGCGTCCATACGCAGTATTGACGCATCGGGGAACAATTGCGCCAGTTCTTCTTCGGCTTTCTGCGTTCCGGCACCCGAATACTTAACATAAGCACTTCCGCAATTCGGGCAATCGGACAACAGATCCTGCGAATATCCGCAATAGTGACACATAAGACGGTTGTTTGCCGAATGGTATGTCATAGAAATGCTGCAATTTGGGCACGAAGCAACATATCCGCATGACGGGCAGGATATGTAAGTATTATAACCTCTCCTGTTTAAAAGCAGAATAACCTGGTGATGCGCCGAGAGCGCCTGTTCCGTCATATCATATAAAGTCCTGCTCAATATGCCCGTATTGCCGTCAATCTGTTCTTTTTTCATATCCACTGCAATTACATCAGGCAAATGTGAATTACCGTATCGGTTTTGCAGGGTACATAAAGTATATCTACCCGACTTTGCAGCCGCATATGTTTCTATCGACGGCGTCGCAGAGGCAAGCAACAGAAGCGCATTGTTTTTCGCCGCCCTGTAGCGTGCAACATCCCTTGTATGAAAACGAGGACTTTTTTCCGATTTATAGGTATGTTCCTGTTCCTCATCCATTATGATCAAACCGATATTTTTAAGCGGTGCAAAAATTGCAGAACGCGTCCCGAGGACAAGTCGGGCTTTACCGCTTTTCACTCTTTTCCATTCATCCATCCGTTTTCCCTGCGACATATTGCTGTGAAAAACGGCAATACCGTTACCGAATCTTGAACGGAAAATACCGAGCATTTGCGGCGTTAACGATATTTCCGGCACCATAACTATAACATTTTTACCGTCATTTAAAACTGTATCGCACAGCTTTAAAAACACCTGAGTCTTGCCCGAGCCCGTAACACCGTACAGCAAGGCCGCCGACCCCTTATCTTCGCGGTATTTGGCAAGCAAAGTGTTATATGACTGCAACTGCTCATCGGTAAGTTCACGGGCTTCATCGTGTTTTGTATTTTCATCGAACCGTTCTTCAAAAAGTGAAGCTTCACCGTCATATTCTGCGGCAAGACCTTTATTACAAAGTGCCTTAACGACCGCCGACGTCACGCCCGAAAAATAGCAAAGTTCCTTTACGGAACAAGTACCCACGTCCGTTAAAACATTTAAAACATCTTTTTGTTTTTTCGTAAGATTAAGAACGGGGATATTATTTTCCGGCACGGTCGGTTTTACCATTCTGACCGTAGGGTCGTGCATATTACGTACAGTATTATCCGCATGGATGATAACAGACTTACGGCAGAGCGACAAAAATATTCGTGAATCGGGTAAAAAACCGAGAACCTCCGCAATCTTTTTAGTGTCAAGCGATTGCCCTTTCACATCATATAACAGTTTTGCAACAGCACGCTCATTTTCGGGAAGTTTTAAAATATCGTCGGGCGACGTTTCCTCATTTATGCGGTACTTTTCCACAACGCGAAAAGCTATACCGTAAGGTATCATCGTACGGAAAGCGTCAAACCACAGGCAAAATGTGTTATCTTTAAGCCACTTGGCAAGTCCGAGAAGTTCGGAACTCAAAATAGGCTCGGTATCTTCAAATGATATAATCGGTTTAAGATTTTGAACTTCGCCGCTGTTTTTCAAGGCGATTATCATACCCTGTTTACGCTTGTTACCTCTTCCGAACGGGACGGAAACGCGGCAGCCGGGTGACGCATATTTTATAAGTTCAGAAGGGATATAGTAATCGTATAGCCTATCAAGATAGTACACGCCCACGTCAACCGCTACTGTGGCAACAACACGCTCGTTCAACCGTTATTCCCCTTCCCGCCTGAAAATCACGGCAAAAATCAGTCTTCGATCTTCTTTGCCATTTGGTTAATAGCTATTGTAACCGGTTTTTCAACAATCATATCGCCGTTTTCATTTGCGATATCGGCTATTTTTCTTGCCCTGTGGGCAACGTTTAAAACAAGTTCATATCTGTTGTTCGTGTGATTAATAAGTTTTCCTATTGCCGGGTTCAGCATAATTTATACACCTCTTCTAAAAATTCAATGTTTCTTTCTGTTTTTAATTTATCTGCATCTATGATGGTCTGCATATTATTGACGGCATCCTCCAGTTTGTCGTTAATAATAACATAATCATAGTTACAAGCATCTTTCATTTCACGCATTGCCTCTGTCATACGTTTTTCAATAATCTCCGCCTTCTCTGTGCCCCTGCCCGAAAGGCGTTCCTTAAGGACTGCAACGGACGGCGGCATTATAAATACCGTAACGGCTTCGGGGCATTTTTTGCATATGTTTTTTTTGCCGTTTACATCAACTTCCACAATTACGTTTTTGCCGTTTTCAATCGCCGTTTTCACGGGGGCGATCGGAGTGCCGTAAAAATTTCCGCAATATTCGTTATACTCAAGCAACTCATTGTTTAAAATCATATTTTTAAACTGTTCAACCGTTGTGAAATTATATTTATCCGTTTCTTCGGGCGAGCGCATTTGCCGCGTTACCGTGGATATTGAAAAGAAAATGTCCGTATTATCCGCCAGAAACCGCTTTAAAACCGTATCTTTTCCGGACCCGGACGGACCCGAAACAATAAATAGTCTGCCTTTCATAAATAATCCCCTTTATTCATCTTCACCGTTTATCTTTTCGGCAATTTTATCTGTCGGCAAATAGGTCAGTACAATATGGTCACTGTCGGTTATCAGAACGGCTTTGGTCTTTCTTCCGTGCGAAGCGTCAATAAGGTTGCCTTTATCTTTCGCTTCCTGCACCATACGTTTAACGGGCGCAGATTCAGGCGACACAACCGCGACCACCCTTTCCGCCGAAATCATATTTCCGAATCCTATATTAACAAGTTTCATATCCTGCCCCTGACTATTCTATATTTTGTATTTGCTCGCGTATTTTTTCTATCTCGGATTTCATATTTACGACCGTGTAGGCGATTTCGGAATTCTGTGATTTTGAGCCGACCGTGTTGGTTTCACGGTTCATTTCCTGCACGATGAAATCAAGTTTTCTGCCGATGGGCTGTTTGCTTTCAAGCAACTTTTCAAATTGTGATATATGGCTGTGCAGGCGCACCGTTTCCTCATCAACCGCAATTTTATCCGCAAATATTGCGGTTTCGGTAATCAGGCGCTGCTGATCATATGCCGCGGACTCAAGCAATTCGGTCATTTTTTGCTTTAACCTTTCACGATATGCCGCAACCGTTTGCGGTGCTTCCTGCTCAATAAACGCAACCATCTTTTTCATACTGACAAGCCGCGACCTGATATCATCGTAAAGCTTTCTGCCCTCGGTTTCCCTCATCTTCAAAAAAGTATCAAGCGCCGCATCCGTTGATTTTTTCACAAGCTGCTTAATAATTTCCGTATTAGGCGCTTCCTCATTTATAACAAGCGAGTCGTGCTGATCGGCAATTGCGGACAGCGTTATATCATTTTTTACTCCGTAAGTATCCGCTATCTCATTTAAAGCGTCTATATATGCCTTAACGAACGAATGGCGAACCGAAATATCGATTTTCTCACCGTCGCCCAAAGTTATGTCAACAAATGCGTCGACCTTTCCTCTTGCAACCTTTTCGGAAACGATAGATTTAAGCATATCCTCGACATACAGATATCCGCGCGGTATTTTAGCGTTCAACTCAAAAAAACGGTGATTGACCGATCTGAGTTCAACCGATACGGATATATTACCGTCGGTTGCCGCGCCCTTTCCGTAGCCGGTCATACTTCTGATCATAAAACGTCAACTCCAAAAATAACACTTATCCACATTAACATTATAATTATTGCTATTATACTACATTAATTTCGGTTTTGCAAGTTTATAACAAAATTGA
>CAVKHV010000005.1:49272-50745 GCA_963656085.1 Agathobacter sp. | reverse complement strand
AACGGAAAATCGCAAAATTACTATTGTAATTTTTACAATTGCAGTTTATAATAGATGTTGGCAGACGGCAAAAATCAATCATTTTTTGATTACAAGTGTAAAATATGCGTTGACATTTGATTACAATTGTAATATAATAGACGGCGGAAGGGCATTTTTATGGAAAAGAAATTGATTATAACTTCTAAAAAATATAGGGGCGAAACTATGGTTGTATCATCACGGCTGACCAATGAGTTGGTTGAAGAACTTGATAAAATAGCGGAAAAGACCGGCCGCACGAGGAACGAGATTGTTCAACTGTGTTTGGAATTTGCCGTTGATAATTTGGAAATAAAAGAAAATAAACAAGACTGAATTTATTAAAGCGATAAGGGGATTGTTATGGCAGTTTTTAAATGTAAAATGTGCGGCGGCACAATTGAATTTGAGCAGGGTTCAACCGTAGGAGTATGTGACTCATGCGGTACAAAACAGACTCTGCCCCGCCTTGACGACGAAAAAAGGGCAAATTTATATGACCGTGCAAACCATTTCCGCAGAAACAACGATTTTGACAAGGCGATGGGTATTTACGAACAGATTTTAAGCGAGGATAACACCGACGCGGAGGCGTATTGGTCGATTGTTCTCTGCCGTTACGGTATTGAATATGTTGAAGACCCTGCTACGCATAAACGCGTTCCCACGGTAAACCGTGCGCAGTTTACTTCAATTTTTGCGGATGAGGATTATAAATCGGCGCTGCAGTATGCCGACGGGTACCAAAAAGAAATATATGAGCAGGAAGCAAAAGCAATTGATGAAATTCAAAAGGGTATTCTTGCAATTTCGCAAAAAGAAGAACCTTTTGATGTTTTTATTTGCTACAAAGAAACCGACAAAGACGGCAGAAGAACACAGGACAGCGTTCTTGCAAATGACCTTTACCACCAATTAAGGCAAGAGGGCTTTAAGGTGTTTTTCAGCCGTATAACACTTGAAGATAAATTGGGCACGGCGTACGAGCCGTACATATTCGCCGCCTTGAATTCCGCAAAAGTTATGGTCGTACTCGGAACAAAGGCGGAATATTTTAATGCCGTTTGGGTAAAAAACGAATGGAGCAGATATTTGGCGCTTGTTAAAAAGTCGGGCGGCAAGAAAATGCTCATCCCGGCATACCGTGATATGGACCCTTACGACCTGCCGGAAGAATTTTCACACCTGCAGGCGCAGGATATGTCAAAACTCGGCTTTATGCAGGATTTAATAAGAGGGATTAAGAAGATAATTTCGGTAAGCGCGCCTAAGCCGGCGGCAGGCGACGCTGTTGTTATAAACAGCGGCAACGCAAATGTCGAGCCGCTGCTTAAGCGTGCCTTTATGTTCCTTGAAGACGAAAATTGGCATGAAGCCGACGAATATTGCGAGAAGGTGCTGGATCAAGACCCGGAAAACGCCGCTGCGTATTTAGGCAAATTGATGGCGCAG
>CAVKHV010000005.1:32804-48540 GCA_963656085.1 Agathobacter sp. | reverse complement strand
CAGGATAACGACGAGAGTAACGGTCCCGAAGATATTGAGTGGCAGGTACTTGATATAAAGGACGGCAAAATGCTTGTTATAAGCAAATATGCGCTTGATTGCCAACCGTATAATACTGAATTTGCAGATGTGACTTGGGAAACATGCTCACTTAGGAATTGGCTTAATAGCACATTTTACAGCGGATCATTCACTGAAGATGAACGTGCTTTAATAGCCGACAGTACCGTATATGCACAAGCCAATCCGCAATACAACACCGACCCGGGTAACGACACAACCGACAAGGTGTTTTTGCTTAGTATAAACGAAGCTAACGAATACTTCTCCTCGGACGAAGAAAGAATGTGCGTACCGACCGCTTATGGAATATCAAACGGTGCCTATGAAAGCGACACATATTCTAAAGACGGAAAGGGTGCCTGCTGGTGGTGGCTCCGTTCGCCCTGCATTAGACAGGATTATACCGCCAATGTCCGCAATAGCGGTTCAGTCAATTTCTATGGTATCTATGTCGATGATGCTAGCGGTACCATTCGCCCTGCAATGTGGATAAACACAAAATAAAACCCATAACCACATAAATCCGTGAATAGGAGGATATGAAATGGCACAAATTGCAGAAATCATTAAATACGAGGGGGATAATTCCACATTTATATGGAAGCACCCGTGCGAAGACTTTAACAGCCTGACGCAGTTAATTGTCCACGAAAGCCAGGAGGCTGTATTCTTTATGAACGGGCAGGCGCTTGACCTGTTCGGGCCGGGAAGATATACCCTTGAAACGCAGAATATTCCGCTTATAAGCAAGGCACTCAACCGCGCCACGGGCGATAAAACGCCGTTCCACTGCGAGGTTTATTTTATAAACAAGACCGAGCAGATGTCAATTAAATGGGGTACGGACTCAAAAGTTCAGTATGTTGACCCGATTTACGGCTTCCCGATTTCCATAGGTGCCTCCGGCGAAATGAGCCTGCGCGCTGAGGACAGCCGAAAACTGCTTATTAAACTTGTGGGCACAGAAAACTTTTTAGGTCAGCAAAAGCTGGTTTCGTTCTTCCGCGCCTTTTTGATGACAAGGGTTAAGACCTACATAGCGCAGGTTATGAAAGCCAATGCGATAAATATTTTTGAAATTGACGAAAACCTTACCTCGTTTTCGGATAACATTAAAAAACTGTTGGCACCCGATTTTGCGGATTACGGCATAAGTCTTGAAAGATTTTTTGTTACCGCAATTGTCAAACCGGACGGCGACAGACAGTATGAAAAATTCAAAGAACTGCATTTCCGCCAATATGCCGACATTGCCGAGGCGAAACTACGCCAGCAGACCGCAATTATAAACGCCGAAACCGAGGCGCAGAAAACGGTTATAGACTCAAAAGCGCAGGCGACAAAGCGTGCGCAGGAGGGCTACACCTATGCCCAAGAACGCGGCTTTGATGTTGCCGAACAGGTAGCACAGAATGAGGCGGTCGGGCAGTTTACGAATATGGGCGTGGGACTCGGCACAATGGCAGGGGTCGGCGGTGCTGTAGGCTCGGTTGTGGGCAATGCGGTAAACGGCGCAATGAACGCCGCGCAGACAGAACAGCCGCAAGCAGCCGCCGCACAGCCTGCGGACGATATGGCGGCATTTAAAGCAAAGGTTGAAAAACTTACCGTAATGAAAGACGCAGGGCTTATATCCGAAGAAGAGTTTAATAGTATGAGGGCGCAATTGCTCTCGCAAATAATGTAAGGGGTGGACGGTTATGAAAAAAGGCTTTAAAATTTACGCCGTATGCTGGGCGATTTTACTTGTGTTATTCAACATAATCTGCTTTGTTTCACCGAGCGAGGCGGCAGGACTTTCAAAATTCGGCGGCGCTTTTTGGGTAGGATACATATTTATAACCGCCGCTTTTATAGGTCAGCTCGCCTGCGCTTACATAGCGTTTAAAGCGGAAAATCTTAAAAAATTATTCTATAATCTGCCTATTATAAGAGTAAGTTACACCGGTCTTATTTTAACAATAATTTTCGGTGCGCTTACTATGGCAATCCCCGATTTTCCCTGTTGGGCAGGCGCTGTAATCTGCCTGCTTATACTCGCCTTTAACGCTGTTGCGGTTATAAAGGCAAAGGCGGCGGCAAATGTTGTAAGTGATATTGATGTAAAAATCAAGCGCAAAACTGGATACATTAAAAACCTTACCGCCGATGCCGAAAGCCTGGTTTCGCACGCCAAAAGCGACGGCGTTCGGGCGGAATGTAAAAAAGTTTACGAGGCGGTGCGGTATTCCGACCCAATGAGCAATATCGCTCTTGCGGATATTGAAGAAAAAATCTCCGCCGAAATGCAGCAGTTGTCCGAAGCGGTTGCAGAGGACGATTCCGAAATCGCGGCGGCGGTCACGGACGAATTGCTTGCTTTGATTAAGGATAGAAACAGCAGATGCAAATCCTTAAAACAGTAATAATATATTAACTGACACGCAAATTTCGGCGGCAGCTTTTTAAGCTGCCGCCGATTTTGTTTTTATTGTCCCTTGTTTTTTGAGTGTAGTCGGGTGCGGTTTATGAATATAATAGAACAGGTAATCTGTTTGAGGTGTGCTTTATTGCGCCTTAAAGTTCGGCAATTTCAACGGTGGGGATTAAGCGGTATAATAATCGGCATAATTCCGCCGCCCACGATATCCACCGCCATATATGAATCGCCGTTGCGCCCGTCGCCCGCGGAGCCGGGGCAAAGCAGGTAAATTCCGTCGCGGTACTCGATTTTTGAAATATGCGTATGCCCGTAAAGGACGATATCCACGCCGGCGTTTTGGGCGGTTTCAAACAGTTTTTCGGTTCCGTGTTTAACGCCGTAAAGGTGGCCGTGGGTGTACATTATGCGCTTGCCGCCGAGGGTTACGGCGCCTGTAAAATTATCAAACGCGCGGTCGCAATTGCCGTTTACCGTATAAAATTTTTTATCGGGGTGCAGGGCGGCAACCTTTGCCATTTCACGCGCGCCGTCGCCCAAAAAGAAAAATGCGTCCGCTGTTTTCTGTTCCTCGATTATCCTTTCGATTACGGAGGATTTTCCGTGCGTATCCGACAACACAACTATTCTCAATTTGCACAGTCCTTTCTTTTATATTGCAGGTTTTGCTGCGATTGGCGTTAGGCGTCCGTATGCGCTTTGCCGCCGTCCGCCGCCGAAAACGAAGGTTTTCGGGCGGCGCGCATCTGTCGGCTGACGGGGTTTATACAGGTTGGGTATGCGCGCCGCCTGCCAAGCGCATGCTTGGCAGGCGGCGGACGGCGGCTAAGCGCATACGGATACCTCGCCGAACCGCAACCGTTTATAAACCGCCGACGCAACCACCGCGGCAAATCCTAACATACGGTGTTATATCTTATGAAAAATAATTATATAATAGTATGGAGTGAAATTCAATGAAAAACGATAATCTTAACAATGAAATGCTGAATCTTGCGTCAAAAAAACTCGGTGTAAACCCCCGTGACCTTAAAAATGCCAGCGAGGGCGGCGACATAAACAGTATTTTAAGCCGTTTGCCGAAATCGCAGGCAGACAAAGTAAAGAGCGTACTATCGGACAAAAACGAACTTAACCGAATAATGAACAGCGAAAAGGCTAAAAAACTAATGCAATTATTCGGCGGTACAACAGGTGAGCGTTAATGGAATTACAGGATAAGATTACGGAAATAATGAGCGACCCGCAAGCGATGGAAAATCTTAAAAGTATGGCAAACGAACTGTTCGGCAGCGGAGAGAGCGGCGGTGTTTCTGCCGCTGCGCCCCCTGCCGCGCCCGACGGCGGCGGTCTGCTTGACGGGATAGACCCTTCGGCACTTTTATCGGTAGTAGGCAGTCTGAAACATAGCGGCGATGACGACCGAACGCGCCTTTTATGCGCATTAAAGCCGTATTTAAGCGAGCAGCGGCGGGCGCGTGTAGACGGTGCAATAAAGATTTTAAAACTGCTTTCGGTTTTGCCCGTACTTAAAGAACAGGGCATACTTAACAATCTACTTGGTGTTTAGGTGATGGCATATGGCTGACGCAAATGTTCAAAGGCAATGGGATAGGCTTACGGGGAGCATTCCGCCTATGCCGGATTTTGTGCGGCCGTTAAGCGGTCGACCGCCGCAGGCGCAAAACAATTATCAGACGCAGCCGCCCAAACCTCCTCGCGAACACCGAGAGCCGCCGAATACCCCTCCCCCAACCGCAGGCGGCGGAATTTTAAGTAAGTTAAGCCCATCGGGCATAATTAAAATGCTGGGACTTGGCAAAACCGGGCTTGACAACGATATGATAATAATACTTATGTTGTTTTTAATGATGTCGGGCGAGGGCGGCGACGAACTGCTCACGCTTGCGCTTATTTACATAATGCTTTAGCAGGCGTACAAAAAATATGCGGCGAAACTTCCCTGCCGGTTAAGTCGGGAAATTTTGCGAAAGAGATAAAAATTCCCTCGGCAGTGATTTAATTACTGCCGAGGGGCTTTGTTTATTTAAGGCAAGAGTCCTTGTCATGTTCTATGGCATCCTTTAACTCCTGTAATGAAGAAAACTTTTTTTCGGGGCGTATAAAGCGCAGCAATTCGAGCCTGACCGTTTTACCGTAAACATCACCGCTGAAATCGCCGATATATGTTTCGGCTATCGGGGTGTTAAGCAAAAAAGTCGGTCGGATGCCAATGTTGGTTACGGAATTGTATGTTTCGCCGTCAAACATTATGCGTGAAGCGTAGACGCCGAATTTGGGCGACACCATACCTACGGGAAGCGGCTGATTTACGGTCGGAAAACCTATGGTACGGCCGCGCGCGTCCCCGTGTATTACCTTGCCCGAAAAGCCGAACGGTTTAAGAGTAAGGGTGTTCGCCTTTTCGACCTCTCCGTTTTCTATCATTTTGCGAATTTCGGTTGAACTAACTATCTCGCCGTATGCCGTAACAGGCGGCGTAACCGAAAGTTCTATTCCGTTTTCGGCGCAATACCTCCCCAGTGTTTCAACATTGCCTGCGGCGCCTTTGCCGAAGCGGTAATCAAAACCGCAACATATCATTTTTACATCATATGCGGCAAGCAATTTTTGCAAAAACTCCTGCGGCGGTATATCCTTGACGCTGCCGAAATCAAGAAGTTTTACTTCCTTAAAACCGAGTTCTTTTAAATCGTCGTATTTTTCTTTTTCTGATGTTATAAAACCCGCCGATTTTGTGGGGGACGAAAAGCTGACCGCAACAGGCGTATATCCGCTGTCAACAGCGTTTTTAAGCACCGCCGTATGCCCTGTATGAACGCCGTCAAAAGCGCCCAATGCAACGGCGCAGCCGCTTTTTGTAAAACCCATTTGCACACCACCTGTTCCGCTTTTAAAATACTATACACTTTACGGAAAGTTCGTTTTTATCGTAATTTTTATAACCTATTCCTAAAAATTCATTGCCGCAAAAGACCCTGTAAAACCCGTCCCCGTCGTCTATACGCAGGCGTTCAAGCATCAGCCCGCCGCCGTGCAGAAATCGGTTTTTCTGATTTTCGGTAACCGAAACGGACGGCAAATTTTCCACTGCGTTTTGTGCAGGGATAAGCGCCGCGGACGGGTCGGACTCTATTTGCTCAATTGTCAGACACTGTTCCGACGAAAAACCTGCGGCATACGTTCGCTCAAGCCCCGTAAGGCAGGCACCGCAGCCGAGCAGTTCGCCGATATCGCTGCAAAGCGTTCTTATATATGTCCCCTTTGAACAATGTACCGATATTTCATACTCGTTATCGGGCAGAACTCTTAACAGTTTCATTTCGTGAATTGTTACTTTGCGCGGCTGTCTTTCAACCTGTATCCCCTCACGAGCCAACTCATAAAGCCGTTTGCCGTTTTGTTTAAGCGCCGAAAACATTGGGGGAACTTGTTCGATTTCACCGCCGAATTTCAGAATTGCCGCGGCAACATCCTCTGTCCGGGCACTAACCTCCGACGATGCGGTAACCTTGCCGGTTATATCCAAAGTGTCGGTGGTTATTCCGAGTTTCATACGGGCGGTATATTTTTTGTCGGCATCTATCATAAACTGCCCAAGGCGCGTAGCACGCCCTAAAAGCACGGGCAAAACGCCCGTCGCCATAGGGTCAAGCGTACCCGTATGCCCCACCCTTTTTTCGCCGTATATGCGGCGCAGAGCAGCGGCAGCGGCAAACGATGTCATACCTTTAGGTTTATTAAGCAGGACAAGTCCGGTCATTGCCCCACCAACATCTTTCCGACGGCTTGCAAACATAACTTTTCCGCTTCTTCGGCGGTACCTTTAACACGGCAGCCTGCCGCGCGCATATGTCCGCCCCCACCGAGAAGCGCCGCTATTTTGCAGGCGTCAATCGGTTCGTGCGTGCGGAACGAAACCTTGAAAACGCCTTTTTCGGTTTCTTTAAGCGTAACGCCGACAACCACACCCTCAATCGTGCGCGGTATCGGTGTAATACCCTCAAGTTCCGACTTTTCGCAGCCCGTGCGGTTTATCATATCCAAAGTAACGGTCATAACGGCGCATTTACCGCCGAAATAGTATTTTATAGTTTCAAGCGCGGCTTTTTCCATCTCGATTTTCGCCCTTGAATTTGTTTCAAACATAAGGCGGTTTATTTCCGCCGCGGCTGCGCCTTTTTCAATAAGTTCGGCAGCGATTTTATGCGTATTTGCCGTAACATTGCTGTATTTAAAACAGCCTGTATCGGTAGTAATGCCCGTGTACAGTGCATTTGCGATATCGGCGGTTATATCCGCGCCCAGATGCGCCGCTATGTGATAGACACATTCGCAACAGGCGGCAGCTTTGCTTTCAAGATACAAACGGCCTGCAAACTGTGTGTTGGTCGGGTGATGGTCAATACACAAATCGGGTACACCGGCGGCTTTGCAGTCCCCTTCCATAAGTTTAATATCCGCCACGTCAACCGCAACGATTGCGGCAGGAGTGAAGTCCCCGCCCGTACAGTCGGCAAGGTATGAATATTTCTTACCTACCGGCTCTGAAAACACGGTGCGCGAGCGTTTGCCCAACTGTTTCAACAGCAGCGAGAGCGCAACTGCGGAACCTATTGTATCACCGTCCGGCGAAGCGTGCGTAAGGATAAGATAATTGTCGTTTTCACGCAAAAATTCGCAAACCGAATCAAGCGTCATTATTTCACAACCGTTTTTCATATCATTCTCCGTCCTGCGGTTTATCCTCTCTGTAATGTTCGGAATTGTCTTCAAAACTTCCGATTATTTCGGCAATATGGGCGCTGTGTTCAATCGAATTATCAGCAACAAATCTGAGTTCCGGGGTTTTACGCATTTTAACGCGAGCGCCCAGCTCGCGGCGCAGATATCCTGCGGCGCTTTTTAGTCCCTTTACGCTTTCAACGGTTTTGTCATAACCTTCAATTGCGCTGACATACACCGTGGCATAAGACATATCGCCCGAAACATCCACCTTAATTATACTTATAAGTTTACTTATCCTCGGGTCTTTTAATCCGCCTATAAGCGCGGACAGTTCGCGGCGTATATCCGACGCCGTTCTTCCCGTTTTAAAACCTGGCATACGTTCCTCCTTGCGAGAAATATGCAACTGCGGCGGCAAAAGCCGCCGCACCTGTAATTAATATTAATCTCTGTATTCTTCCATTATAAAGGCTTCGTAGACATCGCCGAGTTTAACATCGGCAAATTTTTCAAGGCCTATACCGCACTCATATCCCTGTGCGACCTCTTTAACATCGTCCTTGAATCTTCTGAGTGAGGCTATCTCATCTTCGGCAACAACTATTCCGTCACGAACTATGCGTATCTGACACGCTCTTGTTACCTTCCCGCTTGTTACATAGCAGCCTGCAATGGTTCCGACGCCCGATATTTTATAAGTTTCACGGACTTCGGCAGTACCGAGAACAGCCTCGCGGAATTTGGGTGCAAGCAGACCTTTCATTGCGGCGGTAATTTCCTCAATACAGTCATAAATGACCCTGTAAAGTCTTATATCAACACCGTCGCGTTCCGCCGCCGCTTTAGCGACCGCGTCGGGTCTTACGTTAAATCCGACAACGATTGCGCCCGAAGTGCTTGCAAGCATAACGTCGTTTTCGTTTATAGCGCCGACCGCACCGTGGATAACCTTAACGCAAACCTCGTCGTTCGACAGTTTTTGGAGGCTTTCACGAACCGCCTCAACAGAACCCTGAACATCAGCCTTAACGATTACATTAAGTTCCTTAAGGTCGCCCTGTTCAAGCTGACTGAACAGATTGTCAAGCGTAACCTTGGTTGACGCGTTGTACAGTTCGTCTTTTGCTTTTTGCTTTCTCTGCTCAACCAACTGGCGCGCAAGCCTTTCATCCGAAACAGCGTCAAATCCGTCGCCTGCCCCGGGGACTTCGTCAAGACCGGTTATCTCAACCGGTACGGACGGGCCAGCCTCTTTAAGATTTTTCCCGTTTTCGTTGGTCATAACCCTTACACGACCGACAGATGTTCCCGCAACAATGATATCGCCCGTATGAAGTGTACCCGACTGAACGAGAAGCGTTGAAACGGGGCCCCTGCCCTTATCAAGGCGTGCCTCGATAACTACGCCCTTTGCCTTGCGGTTCGGGTTAGCTTTAAGTTCCTGCATTTCCGAAACAAGCAAAATGTTTTTCAGCAAGTCCTCTATACCATCGTGAGTCTTTGCCGAAACGGGAACGCATATAATGTCGCCGCCCCATTCTTCCGGAACAAGACCGTGTTCTGTAAGCTGCTGCTTAATACGGTCGGGGTTCGCCTCAGGTTTATCCATTTTATTTATTGCAACGATTATCTGGACTTTGGCCGCTTTTGCGTGATTTATAGCCTCGATCGTCTGGGGCATAATACCGTCGTCAGCCGCAACGACGAGCACCGCTATATCGGTAGCCATTGCGCCGCGCAGACGCATCGCGGTAAATGCGGCGTGCCCGGGAGTATCAAGGAATGTTATATTGTTTCCGTTGTGGTTAACACGGTAAGCGCCTATGTGCTGGGTTATGCCGCCTGCCTCACCGTCCGTAACGGCGGTGTGGCGGATAGCGTCAAGTATGGAGGTTTTGCCGTGGTCAACGTGACCCATAACAACAACGACCGGGTCGCGCGGCAGGAGGTCTTCCTCTTTATCCTCCGCAACATCCATTATTCTTTCCTCAATAGTTACAACAACAGCATGCTCAATCTTAGCGCCGAGTTCAAGAACAACAAGTTCTGCCGTATCATAATCTATTGTTTGCGTAACGGTTGCCATCATACCGAGTTTCATAAGAACTTTTATGACCTCTGCCGCGGTCTTTTTAAGCGCTGCAGCAAGTTCGCCTACCGTTATTTCATCGCCTACCGTAACGGTGATAGGTGTTTTCTTGATTTTTTCAAGCTGAAGTCTGCGAAGTTTATCAGCCTCTGTTTCGCGCTTTACACCCTGCGGGCGGCGGTAATCGTGTGACTTCTGTTTGATTTTCTGCTTTCTTTGAATATTGTCGCGCATGGTTGACGCAGGCGCGATATTCTCATACTTGTCGTTATATTTATCGAGGTTGACGTTTGAGGTTCTTGTATCAACCTTTTTAAATTCGGCAGGACCGCGATGCGGTGCTTCGCCCGGTTTTTTCTCTTTTTTGGGTCTGGGTGCAAAAGGTGCGCTGTTTGACGGTTTGGGTGTTTCCGTCTTTGCCGATTCTGCCGCTTTTGCGCCGCTTTGTTCGGTTTTTCCGGTTTCTGATGTTTGGCTGTTTTTTCCTTCTGCGGCAGCCTGCGCCGCACGCAATTGCTCAAGAATGGCCGCCTGTTCAGCCAATTTCTTTTCTTTCTCCGCTTTTCTCTGCGCGGCACGTTCCTCTCGCGCTTTTTCACCCTCGGCAAAATATTCGTCGAAATTTTCAACACTGTTTTTCTGGGT
Organism: Agathobacter sp.; assembly: GCA_963656085.1. Classification (GTDB taxonomy): domain Bacteria; phylum Bacillota; class Clostridia; order Oscillospirales; family Acutalibacteraceae; genus CAVALG01. Next base: position 38,575 of record CAVKHV010000005.1, on the reverse strand, counting down.
CATATAATCAAATATGACATTAAGTTCTTCTTCACCGAGTGAAGTTTGACTTTTGTAGGTTCCGTCGCAGTATTTACTCAGAATTGCCAATATTTCTTTTCCTGTTTTACCGAAATCCTTAGCTACTTCGTTAACCTTGTATTTAATCATCATATGGCATTTCCTCCTTCTCATTATTTGGGATGTTTTTTAGTACAGCGGATGCAAGTCCGTCATCATTAACCGAAACAACGCCTGCCTTTGTTCCTATGGCACGGGTAATTTCAAACGTGTTCGCCTGTATTCTTACTACCGGAATATTTGCGCCTGCGTGAAATCTCAGTTCCTTTTCTGTTTTAGGCGAAATATCGGCGCCGACCACAACAAGCCGAGCCTTGTTCTTCTTTACGGATTCAAGTACCGCCGCGCTGCCCGGCGACAAAAATCCGGCGCGTCTTGCAATTCCGAGCCTTGAAAGTATCGGGTCATTCTTCACTTTCCGACTTCAACTCCGCTTCTATTTTTTCATATACCTCATCCGGGATAGCCATACCTAAACCGCGTTCAAGCCTGCGGTTTTTGCGCGCTTTTTTAAAACATTCGGGGTCGGCGCACAAATACGCGCCCCTCCCCTGTGCTTTACCTGTCGTATCAAGTGAAATTACACCGTCCTTGCTTTTAACAACACGCAAAACCTGTTTTTTATCCTTCATTTCCCCGCACCCGACGCACATACGCATCGGAACTTTTTTCGGTTTCAAGGCATTCCCTCCTCACTCTTTTTACGCAGCCGAAACAACCGTGCGCTTACTGTACGGAATCGTCATCCTCACCGTAATATCCGCTTTCGGGACGAATATCTATTTTCCAGCCCGTCAGGCGGACGGCAAGACGCACATTCTGACCTTTATTGCCTATTGCAAGCGAAAGTTGTGAATCCGGCACGGTAGCGCGGCACGCCTTTTCTTCCTCGTCGGTTATTTCAACCGAAACGACCTTTGCGGGCGACAGCGCTTCCGAAACAAATTCGGCAGGGTCGTCGCTGTATTTAACTATATCTATTTTCTCGCCGCCGAGTTCGTCGATTATGCTGTTTACGCGTGCGCCGCGCTGACCGATACAGGCGCCGACAGCGTCAACATCCGAATTTTCCGACCAGACGGCAATTTTTGTTCTTGAACCTGCCTGGCGCGAAATTGATTTTATCTGAATTGTTCCGTCATATATTTCGGGGACTTCCATTTCAAAAAGGCGTTTAACAAAACCGGGGTGTGTGCGCGATATCATAACGCGCGGACTTCCCTTTTCGTTTTCTTTAACGTCAACAATATATATCCTTATATGATCGCCCTCGCGGATGATCTCGTCAGGGACCTGTTCGGCTTTCGGAAGAAAGGCAACGGCGTTGCCGATAGACAGGGTAACATTACCTGTCTGCGGGTCTACCCTTTGAACAAGTGCCGTAACAAGTTCGCGGTTATGCTGTTTAAACTCGGCATATGCCTGACCGCGCTCGGCGTCTATTATTCCCTGGCGGATTATCTGTTTTGCGTTTTGGGCGATTATTCTGCCGAATTTTTTAGACTCGATCGGGATATCGACAAACTCGCCGACCGCCGCATTCGGGTCATATTTAACCGCATCGCCGAGCAGTATCTGAGTATTTTCGTCTATTATTTCGTCAACTACCGTTTTTCTTACGTATATTTTAAATACTTTCTCGTCGGGAATTATATCGCAGAACACAACATCCTTGCCGCCGTAATCCTTTTTTGCCGCCGTAACGATTGCGGTTTTGATTTTTTCGATAAGGTAACTTTCGGGTATGCCTTTTTCGGCGCCCAGCGCTTTAAGCGCGCCGAAGAGTTCTTCCAGATCGATCTCGTAACTGTTTTTCTTAACTGCTTTAGCCATTTTTCTTTATTCCTCCGTATCTTTAAGGCGTACCGATGCAATCTCCGCCTTTTCAAATGATATTTGTCCGTCTGCCTGTTCAACTGTAACCCCGCCGTCATAGCCTGTAAGTTTTCCGGTGAACTCCCGAACACCGTCGCGCGGGCGTATAAGTTTTACACAGACCGTTTCACCCGTCATCTGTTCAAAATGTTCGGGTTCGGTAAGTTCACGTTCAATTCCGGGTGAGCACACTTCAAGATAATACGACTGCTTTATGGGGTCGGCTTCATCTATTATCGGGTCGATAAGGTGCGAAACATCGGTGCAATCGTCAATATTAACGCCGCCCGGCTTATCAATAAAAATTCTTAAATACCAAGACGAGCCTTCTTTAAGAAATTTAACATCCCAAAGTGAGAGCCCGAGCGACTCTACAGGTTCTTTTATAAGTTCAATAACCTTTGAAACTGCGTTTGACCGTGCCAATAAGCAACACTCCTCCGGATTAATGCCGTAAATTTGCGGGGGCAGCCGATTGCCGCACATGCGGTAATATTTATATTGCCCCGAACAAACCGAAAGAGCAGGTCGCAACCTACTCTCCCTTTATCACATCTTAACTTACTTATACATTATATAGCCGCACGTTGAAATTGTCAAGGATTTTTTGGCAATACGGAAAATTAAAGTTGCGTATGACTGATTTCGGGGTAGGTGCGGCGAAAAGTACGGTTCGGATGAGCTCGGTCCGCTGCCGCAAGCGTACGCTTGCAGACGCACACGCTAAAATCTCATAACAACAAACACCCCTCTGCGCGTGTGCGTCCGAAAACGGCTGTTTTCGGACGCGGACCGAGCTCATCCGAACCGTACCCCGATACCTGAAGTCACCGCAAAATTTTTACCTTCACGACCCTTTTTTTCTAAAAGAATAGCCAAAAACACGCCAAACTGTGCGCTTGTTTATGTATTTATGCCACAAAATTTAAGAAAATTGAAATTTTTTGTTGACAAGAAAATCATAGGGGTGTATAATACCCACAACAAAATTGAATCGCTTATGGATAGAGGCGCGGTGCTTATCAGTACGCGTATGCGGAAAGCAGGAAATTGCCGCACGCTGAAAGGAAACGCCGCCGAAGCCGCAGTTATCGTTCCTGAAGATGCTGCTGCTGGGTCGTCGGATAATATCCGGCGGACTGTCACATTTAATATTTGTGAAGCGCTATCGGCACTTACGGTTAAAGTTAAATTATACTTTATTTTTACTGTAATACTTTTGGATCGCTTGACAAAGCGGTCCTTTTTTGTTAATAAAATTACGGCGGTCATAACCGCAGAGAGGTAGATTGTTATGAAAAAGATTTTAGCACTCGCACTTGCGCTTATAATGACATTCGGCTTTGCCGGATGCGGCTCGGCGAGCGGCGACAAAAAAGAAACCAAGTCCGGTGTTGAAGACGGAGTTCTTACAATTGCTATGGAATGTGCTTATGCGCCCTACAACTGGACGCAGTCGGACGACTCAAACGGTGCTGTCCCGATTAAGGATTCAAGCGATTATGCAAACGGATACGATATTATGATGGCTAAAAAGATATGCGAAGCCAACGGCTGGAAACTTGAAGTTGTCCGCCTTGATTGGGATTCTCTTGTTCCCGCCGTTCAGACCGGCAAGGTTGATGCTGTTATAGCAGGTCAATCAATGACAGAGGAGCGTATGAAGCAGGTTGATTTCGCAGGTCCTTACATTTATGCAAGTATAGTTTGTATGACCAAAAAAGACAGCAAATATGCAAATGCAACCAAACTTGCGGATCTTTCGGGCGCAAAATGCACTTCGCAGCTCGGTACGATCTGGTATGATACCTGCCTGCCGCAGGTAAAGGGTGCAAAGGTTCAGACCGCACAGGAGACCGCGCCTTCAATGCTTATGGCTCTTGAAACAGGCGCAGTTGACTTCATCTGCACCGATATGCCAACAGCGCAGGGCGCACTTATCGCTTATGACGATTTGAAAATCCTTGAACTGCCCGACGACGCTTTTGACGTAGATGAAGGCGATATCAACATAGGCATTTCGGTTAAGAAAGGCAACACCGTTCTTAAAGACAAGATCAACAGCGTACTTAAAGATATGACTGCCGATGATTTTAACGAAATAATGGCGGAAGCCACAAAAATTCAGCCGCTTGCCGACTGATTGATTAAAAGCGTATGCGCCGCCTATGTAATTAACCGGGGCGGCGCATTTTAAAAAGAACGGAGAAAACGATATGGACAAACTTGCCGAACTTTGGGGCGACATAGTTGAATGTTGGGGGGGGAATTCCTCGCAGTATCTTACGGGTGCCCTTAAAACAATTGAACTTGCGGTTATCGCAACCGCAATAGGCTGTTTAATAGGTCTTGCCTGCGGCATTATTCAAACTATTCCCTGCGGTAAAAAGGACAATATATTCAAGCGCATTCTGCTTGGCATAGTTAAGGCTATTGTGCGGATATATGTTGAAGTTTTCAGGGGCACGCCGATGATAATTCAGGCAATTTTTATTTTCTATGCCCTGCCCTATTTTACCGACGGTGCTGTAAACCTTGAAGTCACATTTGCAGCGTATCTGGTTGTTTCAATAAACACGGGCGCATATATGGCGGAAACAGTCCGCGGAGGTATAATGTCAATTGACATAGGTCAGAACGAAGGCGCAAAGTCTATAGGTATGAACCACTTTAAAACTATGCTTTATGTAATCCTGCCGCAGACTATAAAGAACATAATTCCGCAAATCGGCAACAACCTTATTATAAATGTAAAAGACACTTCAGTTATGTTCGTTATCGGTTATACCGAATTGTTTGCGGCGCACAAAGCGATTGTCGGCGCTACATACGTATACTTCCCGTCCGCTGCTATAACACTTGTGATTTATCTTATAATGACAGTTATCTGCTCGCTGCTTTTGAGGTTGTGGGAAAAGATGCTTGACGGACCTGCAAACTTTGATGTTGCAACAAGTGACACATTGGCACACACAAGCGGCACATATTCCTTTGTTAAGAAAAAAGAACGGAGGGTAAGATAATGTCGGAAGCAATTTTACAGGTAAATCATCTTTCAAAATCTTTCGGAAAACATGATGTCTTGCGCGACATTGACTTTGCGGTGCATAAAGGCGATGTAACAAGTATCATCGGCGCGTCCGGTTCCGGTAAATCAACGCTTTTGCGCTGCATAAATCTGCTTGAAACCCCATCGTCGGGCGAAATACTGTATCACGGCGAAAATATTGACACTATTAAAGGCGGCGCGAGCGCATACCGCGCGCACGTGGGAATGGTGTTCCAGTCATTTAACCTTTTTAATAATATGACCGCGCTTAAAAACTGTATGATAGGGCAAACAAAGGTACTGCACAAATCGAAAGCGGAAGCAAAAGAAGCTGCTCTGCACTATCTTGATAAAGTGGGAATGTCGCCCTATATTAACGCTAAACCGTCACAGTTATCGGGCGGACAAAAACAGCGTGTTGCAATCGCCCGTGCGCTTGCGATGCAGCCTGAAGTCCTGCTTTTTGACGAACCGACGAGCGCTCTTGACCCGCAGATGGTAGGCGAAGTTTTGGAGGTAATGCGCAACCTTGCTCACGAGGGACTTACAATGATAGTTGTAACCCACGAAATGGCGTTTGCGCGTGATGTTTCAACAAATGTTGTGTTTATGGCAGACGGCGTTATATGTGAAGAAGGTACGCCGACCGATATATTTGAAAATCCGCAAAATCCCAAAACGCAGGAATTTTTAACAAGATTCTTAAATAAGTAAAATCAAAGTCATTAAAATCGGTGATTCTCTTTTCGGGAATCGCCGATTTTTATTATATTTATTATCCGCCGCC
>CAVKHV010000005.1:0-32577 GCA_963656085.1 Agathobacter sp. | reverse complement strand
TTCATCGTCGGTGTTTTCTTCGTCCGGCGTTTCCTCGGTCGGCAATTCATCACCGGTGGTTTCTTCAGCTTCGGATGTTTCTTCGGCTTCAGCTGTTTCTTCGGTTTCTTCGACTTCAGCCCGGGCGGCGGCAGCGGCTGCCGCTTTATTCTTATACACAACGGTTATGCCCACAATAAGCATCAGAATCGGAAGCAGTGCGGCAAAGAATACCGAGATGATTATTTTTTGCTCTTCACTGTCGATCGTCAATTTCTCGGTAGGAACAGCCTTATCCTTAACCGAAAGCCCCGAACCGCCTATAACACTGTCAACAACCTCACCGATAGCGGTATAGTTGCCCGAATATTGGTTGTTAATCCAGTTAATATTAAGCATATCGGCGCAGCCGACAAACACGCGGCTTTTACTGCCGTTTTTTACGGCTTCGGAAACCGCTGCAACCGCGGTTTCAGGCGCTTCCGTGCCGCCGTCCGTGCTGCTGCCGTCCGCCCCCTCGGCAAGGAGGACAGCAGTGTCGGACGATTTCAGAACAATCTCGGTCTTGACGCCGCTTTTTGATTCAGGTATCTTTACAGGCGCATTCTGACCCGAAATAATAAGTAAATCACTGCTTTGAATGTAATTGTTATCTTTTTCGGTCTGAAGGCCGAAAGTTGTAACATCCGAAGGCATACGGTTTTCTTCATTGGTTTCAGCCAACACACCTTCGCCGACCTCAACACCCCAATTATTCAAAAGTTTGTTAAGATTAGGAGTATCGGGTGTTGAAGCGGCCGCAAAATAAAGAAGTTTTTTGCCGCCTTTATTTAAAAATTTATCTAATTTTTCGGCATCTTCCTCGGATATATCTTTTTCAAGAGAAGAAATAAGGCAGGCTGAACAGTCGGAAAAGTCGGCTTTTGCAATTTCTCCCGAAATCTCGGTAAATGTATATTTATCGTTAAGTATCGTACTTAATACATAGGTCGTATTTTCGTCACAGTAGTCGGTAAACATTGCAACAGACGACATTGTGAGTTTTGAAGCAAGCGCCGTTTCAATACTGTTTGCCGTTATTTCATATCCGTCTTCAGTGTTTATGTCATACATATTACCGAGTTTAATGGTTGAATATGAAGTCGAATCATTCTTATCGGTAACGGAAACAATAATATCCCCGTAGCCGTACTCGGCGTCCGAAAAACGCTTTGAAAGTTCAGACATATTATCGCCGTACGGGTCGGTAAATTTAAGGGTTATGTTCTTATTGAGTTTTGGGTATTCTTCAAGAAGTTTAACCGTCTGAACCAGGCAGGGCTCAAGGTCTTTGTTAAGTTCCTCGGTCTGCATATTGTGTTTTACATACTGTTTGTACCCTTCGCCGAGATAATCGTCACGGTCGGCAAGAACCAGTATCTCCGCCTTGTTTTTATAAGAACGGATAAACTCCTTATTTTCGGCAGACAGGCTCAGCATCTTCTTTGAACTTATATCGGCGGTAAGATTAAACTCGCCCGAGAGGACGACAGCCGCAATGTTAAGCAGGATCGCAGCCAATGCCGATATCACAAGCACGGTTATGAGGTACGCCCTATGGTCGCCCGTGTGATCCGAATGTTTAAAATGAAATCTATTCATCTGTCGCCGCCCCCTGCTCTTTTAACATTTTCAATTATCGCGGCTGCACAGATTGCCAAGGCGGAAACCGTAACACACAAAACCGCAACCGAAAAATCTATTCCTCCGTCTAAAAACAGTTTATAGCGTTCGGCAGGCGATATAAAAGCGGCTGCCGCCGATACGGCGGGAACACTTCCCACAAGGTTGTCCGCAACGATAAGCAAAAGCACAAAAGCCATATTTGCAAAAAGGGCGGACGCGCGGTTCTTGAACAGATACGATATAAAATTTGCGAACCCGACAAAGGCAAGCCCGAACAGCAAAATCCCTATTAAACGGCTTAAATAGAGCAGATTATACGCCTTAATGTGCGAAATCGTTACAAGTTGATACAGCACCGTGGGCAGGCAGCATATCGCATAAAACAGATATGCCGCAAAGAAACTGCCGAACGATTCCGCAAACGGTTTTTTCTGTGCAACAGAATCGTCAACCTCGCTGTTTTTGCAACTTTTGCCGAATGAAAACATTGTTATAAACGGCGTTGCAAAAAGCAATATGTACATATATGCTGTATAGAACCGTGCGGTGTATTCGCCGTTTTTAAGTATAACGGCGAATGACACTCCGGCAACAAGCAGTATTGCCGTTAATATCGCATACCCTCTGAACGAGGTGAAATATGCTTTAAACTTACTTTTAAAAATTTCGCCCATTTTCTTTCCTCCCTTTCGGTATTTACGGACGCTTTTGCAGATTTACGGCGTACCGCAAAATACACCGTACAGGCCGGCGAGAGTTAACCCCCGCCAGCCTAAGCCGAATAGATTATATCACTTACAGAAAAAATAAATGTAAACATTGTGTAAATCTGAAGTTGTTAAATTATATTTTTATAAAGTTTTATATACTCGTTAGCCGAAGCGCCCCAGCTGTTATCGCAGTTCATGGCGCGCTTAACAAGGGTATTCCACCCCTCTTTGTTCTTATACCCCTCAACCGCTCTGTAAACGGTGTGAGCCATTTCGTGGGCATTATAATTGGTGAACACAAAGCCGTTGCCGTTGCCGTCCCCGGAATCCTGAATGGTATCGGCAAGTCCGCCGGTTTTTCTGACAACCGGTATAGAACCGTACCTTAATGCAACAAGTTGCGAAAGACCGCACGGCTCACTCTTTGACGGCATAAGGAATATGTCGCTTCCGGCATATATTTTGTGTGCAAGGTCAGGAACAAAACCCAACCGCAGACCGACCTTATCGGGATATTTTTCACTCATTGAATGGAAGAACGTCTCAAATTCCCATTCGCCGCTGCCGAGTATTACAAATCGCAGACCCATTTTAAGCATATCTTCAAACTCGCACTTTACAAGGTCGAACCCCTTGTGGGAAACAAGCCTTGAAACTATGCCTACAAGCGGAAGGTCGTCATTCAGGGGCAGCCCGAAAAGTTCCAGCAGTTTAAGTTTGTTTTCCGCTTTGTTTTTCGGGTTATCGGCGCTGTAATTGCTCCAGATATGCTTATCTTTTGCAGGGTCATAAACATCGGTGTCTATACCGTTTACAATGCCGTGCAGTTTAAAACTGCGATCCCTTAATATTCCGTCAAGTTTATGGGCGTACCACGGGTCCATAATCTCATTTGCATAGGTGGGACTTACCGTTGTTACCATATTGGCACATTCAATGGCACCCTTCATAAAGTTTATGCAGCCGTCATATTCCACAATATGGGCAAGCGACTCCGGTATTCCTAAAACGTCGTCCAGCAGTTCCATACCGTATTTACCCTGATACTGAATATTGTGTATCGTGAAAACGGTTTTGATATTGCTGTACAAATCGTGATGGTTGCGGTAAAACATATCAAGATATACCGGCACGAGCGCAGTCTGCCAATCATTGCAATGAATAATATCCGGCTTAAAGTCTATAAGCGGCAATATTTCAAGAATTGCGCGCGAGAAAAAGGCAAAACGCTCGGCGTCGTCATAATGACCGTAAAGTCCGTTCCTTTTAAAATAATACTGGTTATCCAAAAGATAGTATATAACCCCGTCGTGCTTTATTTCAAAAACTCCGCAATACTGCCTTCTCCACGCAACGGGAACCGAAATACTCCCCAAAAACTTCATATTATGCCGATATTCTTCCGAAACACATTCATAAAGCGGCAGCACAACGCGGCAGCCGATAAGCCGTTTCCTGAGCGCTTTAGGCAGGGCGCCGGCAACATCGGCAAGTCCGCCCGACATAGCAAAAGGATATGCTTCACTTGAAGCAAACAATACTTTCATCATCAATCTCCGTTCCGCCGCCGAAACATCTTTTTGTGTTAAATCGCCAATTCCCGACAGCGGCAAATCGGGAATTGAATTTGGTTCAGACTGTAGATAAACCTGTAATTTTATTTTCCCGCCGTCTTACGCGGCAAAAAATTTACGGTTTGACCTTGTCGCACTATGGCTATTTATATTTTTTTGCCCTTGGGAATGTAAAGATAATAGGCTGCCGAACCGGAAAGTTCGCTGCCGTCGCCCACCGAAACATCCTTATCCGCAGTGACATATTTAAGCGACGCGCCCTTTCCTATAACGGTATCCTGCATTATAATGCAATTTTCAATTTCCGCGCCCTTTTCAATCGTAACTCCGCGGAAAATCACCGAATTTTTCACCCTGCCGTCTATGCGGCAGCCGTCCGCCACCAGGGACGACGTAACATCCGAATCAAGTCCGTATTTTGTGGGCATATCGTCACGTGTTTTGGTAAGGACGGGACGTTTGGGATTGAATATTTCGCGGCGTACATCGCTGCTTCCGAGCAACTCACTGTGAAAATCAACATACTTTTCAACGCTGTCTATCAATTTTAAATATCCCCCGACCTCGTAGCCGTTTATTTTAAGCGTATCGGTGTTGGGCTGTAAGATATCGCGGCTTATGCTTACGCGGTTATCGGCGGAACATTTTTCAACAAGTTCTATCAACCTGCGCCTGTCAATTATCATAATATTAAAGCCGTAATTGTTCTCCTCCGGCAAACCGTTGGTTATAAGTACCTCTTTAACCCTGTTATTCTCGTCAAATGTATACACGGGTAATTCGTGATCGCTCTTTTCAATCACTGTCCTGCGGTATGCAACGGTTATGTCGGCACCGGTTTTAATATGCTGCGAAAGCATTTCCCTTAAATCAAAATTTATCACCATATCGGCGTCGCATAAGACTACATATTCTTCGTTTGAATTTTGCAGGAATGATATCGCGCCGTGCAATGCGTCAATATGTCCGCGGTACAATCCGCTCTCTCCGAAAACATAAGGCGGCAAAAGATATATGCCCCCGTTTTTACGGTCAAGGTCCCACGGTTTGCCCGATCCCAGATGGTCCATCAAAGATTTATAATTGGAACGTGTGACCAGCCCGACTTTTTCAATTCCGGCATTAACAAGCATAGAAAGCGTAAAGTCTATAAGACGATACCGCCCTGCCACTGGCAGCGAAGCTATCGACCTGTTCTCTGTCATAGGAAGCAGCAAACGGTCATTAGCGTTGGTAAATACAACGGCAACTGCTTTATTCACTCTCATATCTTTTCACCATCCTCAACATCCTTTTCTATCATAAGTCCCGGGCTGACCTCCGCATTTTCTCCAACGGTGACTTCAGGTCCTACGACCGCAACTCCCCAACTGCTTAAATCATTTGAAAATTCCGGTCTTCCGCCGATGTGCGCGCCTTTTTTGATAACGGCGTTCTCCGCAACGATAGCATATTCAACCGACGCGCCGCTTTCAACCCTTGCGCCCGGCATTACAATACTGTCAAGAATAGTCGCGCCCTCCTCTATTGTTACATTATCAAAAAGTATGGAATACTCAAGTTCGCCCGATATGTTGCAGCCTTCGGTAATAAGCGAATTCTGTATCTTGGCTTTATCCGACACATATTGCGGCGGAGCCGACGGCGTTCTTGAAGAAATTTTCCAGTCGGGATCGGATAAATTAAGTCCAAGCTTCGGATTAAGAAGGTCAAGATTCGCCTCCCACAACGAATCAATCGTACCGACGTCTTTCCAATAACCGTTAAAGGTGTATGCCATAAGTTTTTCACCGGAGGACAGCATAAGCGGTATAATATTTTTGCCGAAATCGTTGCTTGAGGACGCGTCGTTTTCGTCCTGTATCAAATATTTCCGCAGTTTTTGCCAGTCAAAGACATATATACCCATAGACGCAAGATTGCTTTTAGGATGTTTCGGCTTCTCTTCAAATTCATAAACCGAACCGTCGGGATTGCAGTTCATTATTCCGAAACGTGACGCCTCCTCTTTTTCAACCTCCATTACAGCTATGGTGCAGGCAGCGCCCGACTCTTTATGCGCGGATATCATTTCCGAATAATCCATTTTATAGATATGGTCTCCCGACAGAACAAGCACATACTCCGGGTCATATCTCTCAATAAAATTAATGTTCTGATATATAGCGTTCGCGGTGCCTTTATACCAGTCGGCTCCTGCGCTTTTCTGGTAAGGCGGAAGGATGTGCACTCCGCCGCTGCTGCGGTCAAGATCCCAGGGTTTACCCGAACCGACATAATCATTAAGTTCAAGAGGTTGGTATTGGGTAAGCACGCCTACGGTATATATTCCCGAATTGGCACAGTTTGAAAGCGGAAAATCAATGATTCTGTACTTTCCGCCGTACGGAACGGCAGGCTTTGCCACATTCCGCGTCAACACACCGAGTCTGCTCCCCTGTCCTCCGGCAAGTAACATTGCCACGCACTCTGTCTTTTTCAAGAAAAAACAACTCCTCTGCTGATCCCGTCGAAACGTTCCGAACGCGTTGCGCGCGCGTTACCTCCGGGATTCATTAAAATTATTAAATTCATATCAACCGCAGCAACCGATTATTTGCCGCGATGGGTCTTACTGCCGCGTTTTGCCCCTGCGCCGAGCGCAGCCGGCTTAGCCTTTACCGGTGTGCCTTTAATATAAGTCACCGACATACCGGGCACGGTAAGCGAAATAGAATTTTCAAACCCGTGCATCGGTATTTTTTCGGATTTTACCGTCTTTTTATCATAGTTTCCCTTGCCGCCGTATTTTTCTTCATCGCTTGAAAAAACAACGTGATAATTGCCTGCAAACGGTGCGCCTATACGGTATTCGTGACGGTCAACCGGGGCAAAATTGCATATGCATATAACCTTTTCGCCGTGCTTATCTATTCTCATAAACGAGATTATACTTTGGGTATTATCGTCGTTGGATATCCAGTTAAACCCGTCCCAACCCGAATCGTTTTCCCAAAACGCAGGCGTATCAAGATAGAATTTATTAAGGTCGGCGCAGAATTGCTGCGTCATACGGTGCTTATCATACTCAAGCAAGAGCCAATCGAGTTCCTGCTTATAATTCCATTCAATAAACTGACCGAGCTCGCTGCCCATAAACAAAAGTTTTTTGCCGGGATGCGCTATCATATAAGCATAAAACGCACGCAATCCGTCAAACTTCATATCATAATCGCCCGGCATTTTTCCAATGAGCGAACATTTACCGTGGACGACCTCATCATGTGATACGGGCAGAATAAAGTTTTCCGAAAATGCGTAAAAGAACGAAAATGTAAGCGAATTATGGTTATCTTTGCGGAATAACGGGTCAAGCGACATATACCGCAGCATATCGTTCATCCATCCCATATTCCACTTAAAATTGAATCCCAACCCGCCCGAATATCCGGGCTTTGTAACCATAGGCCATGCAGTGGACTCCTCGGCTATCATAAGAGCGTCGGGGAACTCCGTAAACACCGCCTCGCTGAGTTTACGCAAAAAATCAATCGCTTCAAGATTTTCTTTGCCGCCGTAAATGTTGGGCGTCCATTCCCCGTCCTTGCGGTTATAATCAAGATATAACATTGACGCGACGGCGTCAACCCGCAACCCGTCAATGTGATATTCACGGAACCAGAAAAGTGCATTTGATATAAGGAAAGAACGGACTGCGCCCTTTCCGTAATCAAACACCGCAGTCCCCCATTCTTCGTGCTCGCCTTTTTTAGGGTCGGCATATTCGTAACAGGGCGTACCGTCAAAACGGTAGAGCGCAAATTCATCTTTCGGGAAATGTGCCGGAACCCAGTCAAGAATAACGCCTATGCCTGCGGCGTGCATTATATCAACAAACTTCATAAAATCTTCGGGCGTACCGTAGCGCGATGTGGGTGCAAAATATCCGGTAACCTGATATCCCCATGAACCCTCAAACGGGTATTCCGCAACGGGCATAATCTCAACATGGGTATAGTTCATTTGTTTCACATATTTTGAAAGTTCTTCACCGAATTTCACATAATCAAAGAAATTCCCGTCGGCATATCTTTTCCAGGAACCCAAATGAACTTCATATATATTCATCGGGCTGTTGTAAACATCGCGGCTTGCCTTATCTTTGAGCCAATCCGCGTCCTTCCACTCATAGCCCGATATATCGTAAACCTTTGAAGCGTTTGCGGGCGCAGTTTCAAAATGCGTGCCGTAGGGGTCGCTTTTCAGCACGGTATTGCCGCTTTGGGAGGTGACGGCATATTTATACGTTTCAAATTCCTTAATACCTTTTATAAACAGTTCGTACACGCCGTGACCGATATTCTGCATTTTATGCGCCGACCCGTCCCACTCGCAAAAATCGCCGGTGACGCAAACCTCGGCGGCATTCGGCGCCCAAACTCTGAAAATAACGCCTTTTTCACCGTTCACGGTGTCAAAATGTGCACCGAAATATTTATAGCAGTCAAAACCTGCACCGATATCAAATTTGTTAAGAATTTCATTGTCCATTCCCATTAATTATAATCCCCCTGCTGTCTGATTATTATTATTTTAACAAATAAACTCAAACTTTTCAATAAGTTTCTTATACATTTTCAAAATAAAATGTAAATTTCTTGTTAAGTTTTTTGTGCTAAATATACAAAAAACCGCTTTTTCTGACACATAAGGTAAAAAATCACACCGGCTAGACAAAGCAACCTTGAATTAACATAAAAATCAGGTTCCAAATATACGGTTATTGAACGCAAGCCGAAAAAACGCTGCCCTTGTCGGGGCAGCGTAAATCATAAGAGTAATAACCGTTTGTATTTTTATTTTTATTTTTGGACTTCTGTTACCAAAATGTAATTCGGGGCAATTTCCGCTTAAATAAATTCGGTAATTATACTGTTTGAAAGCAAAAATCCTTTTTCGGTCAGGCGCAAAGAATTATCGTTGATTTCTATAAGCCCCGCGCTTTTAAGTGCGGCGGCTTTTTTTATGTTATACCTAAACTCACAGCCGAATTTTTTACGGAAATCGTCAAATATTAAACCGTCTGACAAGCGCAGGCGCAGCATAATATATTCTTCGGCATCACCGCCCGAACCGTCATAAATAAAATCGCCGCCGTTTATGAAGTCCTCAATACTTCTGCCAAAGCGGCAGCGGCGTCCGTTTATAAAGGAATGTGCGGCAGGACCCAGCCCCAAGTACGGCTTTCCGAGCCAATATTTTGTATTGTGCGAAGAGCGGCACCCCTTTTTCGCAAAATTGGAAATTTCGTAATGTTCATACCCGCACCCGGCGAGATATTCACAGGTTTTAATATACATTTCCGCCGTTTCATCGTCACCCGGTAAATACAGCGAGGAAATATCCGCCCTGCCGAAAGGCGTTCCCTGCTCTATTTTTAAAATATATGCCGATATATGCTGCGGATCAAAGGATGTTAAAAAGTCAAGTGAATATCTAAGGCTTTTTTCATTGCTGTACGGAATACCGAGCATCAGATCAAGCGATATGTTATTTATTCCGGCGTTTCTTGCGGCGGCAACCGTTCTTTCAACGTCTCGGTCCGTGTGCCGCCTGCCGAGCATCTCAAGCTCATTTGCGTTTGCCGACTGAACGCCGAGTGATATACGGTTGACGCCGACCTCGGAAAGTCGTGCAAATGTTTCCGCCAAATCATCGGCAGGATTAGCCTCAACGGTTATTTCACCTGACGAAAATCCAAATGCTTTTTTTGCCGTCGCGATTATTTCCGAAAGCATTTCACCGTCAAGCACCGTCGGCGTTCCGCCGCCGACATATACAGTATTTGCAGACATAGGAAAGCGCTCTCCGAAAACCTTTATCCGGTCGCAGAGAGCGCGCGCATACCGCTCTTTTAAAGCAGGGTCTGCCTTAAAAGAGTAGAAATCACAATATGAACATTTTTGCTCACAAAAAGGTATATGAATATATACGCCCGAATCAGTCAGCAATTACTTTACCCATACAACTGCCTGGAATAGCGGCGGCGTTTGATTCATCGGTATCTATATGCATAGCAAGTTTATAATTGGGCGAAACGCGGACGACGACATCTCCGAAAGTAAGCGACCGCTCAGCCGTGGGTATTTCCACCTTAACTATCTGACCGTTTGAAACGCCGAATTCAGCGGCGTCCTCCGGGGTCATATGTATATGGCGCTTTGCTACAATAACACCCTCGCTTATTTCAATTTCGCCTTTGGGTCCCACAATTTTGCAAGCGCCGCTGCCTGCAAGGTCGCCCGATTCACGGATAGGCGCCTTGATACCTACGCTGCGCGCATCGGTTGCGGAAAGTTCAACCTGCGTTGCCTTTCTTTCGGGTCCGAGGATCGAAACGCCTGCAAGTTCCTTCTTAGGACCTACAACCGTAACACGCTCTTCGCAGGCAAACTGTCCGGGCTGCGACAGATCCTTTTTCGGCGTAAGTTTATACCCTTCGCCGAAAAGCGTTGCCAGATCTTCTTTTGTTACGTGAATGTGGCGCGCCGATATCTCTACCAAAACTTCTTTTGCCATTTAAAATGACCTCCCACTGATATATTCATCTATATAATTATATCACCGTTTGTCCTTATTTCAAGGGCAAACGGTGATTTTTATACTAAAATTCCTCTCAAACCGTCGGTTTGTTTTATTTTCGGCAAATCACATTCAAATTGAGTTCGCCGTCACAAATATCGGTTTCGGTGTTGCCGTTTTGGAATGTAAAACCGTTCGGGAGAATTATTTTACCCTTTATGCCTGCGGCAGCCTTAACTTTCAGCATAATACCGCCGTTCTCCCTGTTCCATTTCACCTCTATTCTTCCGTTGGGTGCGTCGTAGTGCGCGCCCACATCATCAAGGGCAGTTAAAAAGTCGGGGCAGACATTAACGGCGTTTGGGTCGGTTACCCCCTCATTAACCCGAATACCCGCAACTTTTGAAATGAACCAATTGCTGATATCGCCGAAGAAGTGGTGATTAAACGAGCGGTTGAACCCAACTGCCTCATTCCCCTCATAACATTCGGGCAAGCAGGTATAGCCTTTTTTAAGGAAGTACCCGTAGGACGGGTACTCGGGTCTTACTATCATATTATAAGCCAAATCACCCATACCGTACTTACTTAAAACGTGGAATATAACACGCGAACCGAGACAGCCGCAGTTTATAAAACCGTTGTTATCCTTTATCATTTCGGCAAGATTTTCGGCGGCGCAGCAGCGCTCGTCCTCGGTAAACACGCCGTAGTATATAGCCATAGCCTGTTCGGTCTGGCATTTCTTTGTTGTCAGGCAATTACGGGCGTCTATAAAGTTCTTTCTTACTGCGTTATAGAGTTCGTCTTCAAGCGAACGGGCAAAGGTTACCCATGACGGCAGATTGCAAAGTTCAAAAATCTTTGCGCCCGTGCGCGCCATATTCATTGCCATAACAGTGCTTGTAAACGCAATACGTGCGTCGGGTCGATCAGCCGGCTTTGCAGGCTGCAGCCAATCACCCAGTCCCCAATCTATCAGTCCCTCAGCGTTCCGTGTAGTACCGATAAACGCCAAGTACCTGAATATCATCATTGCGTTTTCTTTAAGAACATCGGTATTACCCGTAAATCGGTAAATATCGTACGGCAGAGTGGTCATAACGCTGTCCCACGCGGGACCGTTGCCCCAATCATACCCAAAGCCCGGCGTAGGAATTATACCGGGAATCTTTCCGTTTTCAAGCTGAGCCGCGCGGATATTGCAAAGCCATTCCCTTAAACTGCTTGCCGCCGTATAGCGCAGCAGCATATGCTCGCTTGAAATGTTGGCGTCGCCCGTCCAGCCGTTCTTTTCGCGCTGCGGACAGTCGGTAGGCCAATAGTAAAAATTTGCGCGGTCACTTCTTTCGCAAATACGGAACAGTTCGTTTGCCCTTTCATCCGAGCAATTGAAATCGGCAAGGTCACGCATTTTTGAGGAACAAAGAAGATATGTAAGGGTTTCGGGTTTTGCCTGCTCCGGTGTCAGACCCATTACAAGGCAATAGCGGAAACCGTGGTAGGTAAACTGCGGCTCAAAAATTTCTTCACCCTCACCTTTGCATATGTAAACATCACGCTGGCAGTATCCGTCGGGGAAATAGGCAAGATTATCGTAGGCAAGTTTCCCGTCATTAAGATACTCGCCCACCTGCATTGTGATTTTTTGCCCCTTCTTACCGCGTATTTTCAGGCGGGGTATTCCCGCCCCGTTTTCGCCGAAATCGTACAAATAGCCTTTTGTTCCATCGGGCGGGCACTGAACTTCCATATCAAATTTTGTATAAGGCGCCAATTCGCCCTCCCTGACCGATACGGGTTTAAGTTCTTTGCGAACGGTAACGGGCGGTGCTGTGCAAAGTTTTGCAGTGCCTCGCGGAGTTTCGGCTCGTGTGGGAATATTCCAGCCGCTGTCGTCACATTCAGGTTCTGCCCAGCCGCTTATTTCGCGCCGCGCGTCATAAAAGCAGCCGCAGTGCCAATCGTCAAAGCAGCAGGGTCCGTATGCCCATTTATAGGTGCCGTCGGCTTCAAAGCAGAATTCTTTGCCGCCCTCTTTACCCTCAAAAGACAGGGCAAATCGCGGGGCACCGAGCCAACGGGCATTCTGAAATTCCAGCATAACGTGACTGAACGGGTTTTGCATACCGTTGCCGAGTTCTATACCTATAACATTTTTACCGCTTTGAAGATACGGTGCAACATCATAATTATCGTAATAAATATAGTGGTCGGGATTGGATATATATGGCGCAAGAAGCCCCTTTGTAATTTCCTTACCGTTTACAAACAGGCGGTAAAATCCCAGACCGCAGATATTTATTTCGGCAGCCTGCGGCTTTTCCCCGAACTCATAAACCCGCCTGAAAAGCGGCGACGGAATATGTTTTTTATAGGTAGAACATTCGCTGCCTGCGCTGATAAATTTAAGTGAAAGCATTGTTTTGCCCCTTACCTTGAGTTAATTAACTGTTTTATAAGATTTTGCGCGTACATACCGAACCCGAGAGCATTCGGGTGAACATCATCGGCATAGAACATACGGTCTTTCGGGACAAGTGTATATCCGTCAACAATCTTAAAACCAAACTGTTCGGCAGTATTTTTTATTGTTGTTCTGCAATCCGCTTCACTCCAGGTTTCGGTTTTGTCGTAATCGAACCGATATATCGGCAATATCAATACCAAATTCTTGTTTTTGTAAGCGTTTGCGACATCACTTAAAAATTCATTCAAATCATTTTCAAATTTCGGAATATCCTTGACCCTTAAAAAATCATTTGTTCCGTAAGCAATTATTACCGTATCCGGGTTAAAATCGGGCGTATCGAAAGATTCGGGATAAATGAATGCGCCGCCGATACCGTTTATAAGCCTTTCGGCATTAAAAAAATCGGCAACCCTGTTAGCATATGACAGGCAATCCACACCGGAATTCCACCCCTGGGTAATGGAATCACCCAAAAACAGCATTTTCGTACTGTATTTATGCGGCTTAACATCGGCATTTTCATCAACCGCAACGCCCATAAGTTTGCCCTTGCCGTGGCTCGGCATTTCAAGGGTCACGCGGTGTTCGCCTGCGCCCGGTTCAACGGTTATATCAAACGGAACTTTACCGTCCGAAGTATAGCGCCCCGAATACTGCCCGTCAATCAGTATTTCAAAGCTATCGCCCCATACCGAAAACACGACACTGTCGGAATCGGTGTGCATATCAACCGTAATGCCCGTTGGTGCTTTTGCGCCGTCTGCAAAAAATTTATCGTCTAATTTATCCCACGCCGCTATTTGCTTTTCGGTGCATTTATAAAGTTCAATACCGTCATCACCGCAGTCTTTTATAACCGCCGCGCCGAAAATAAGCGGTTTTATTTCTTTAAAATATAATTTTTTCACAATCTGTCTTCCCTCACCTTTTTTTATCTATCCCTAAAATTTCTTCTTTAATGAAATAGTCCAACTGGACAAGCAGATATTCCATATTGAATTTTTTATCTCCGCGGTACCAGTGATACCATATTCCGCGCCTGCCTGCCCAGCGCGCCTCAAGTATGTTCATAATATATACCCGTCCGCGCTCAAATTTAAACAGGGCGTCGGATAGTTTATCCTGCTTAAACAAATCAAACGCTTCCGACATTTCAACAGCCGCCAGCCACGCATTTATAAGGAACTTGCAGGGCAATAAAACCGCAAAATCGTAAAAATCGGCGGTTCCTTCCTTAATTTCGCCGCGAAGAGCCTCAAAATCAGCGAGTATCGCTTTCATTTTTTCGGCACTTTGCGCAAATTTGGCACGATAATCGGGAACATCGCAATAAGTACGGTTGACAATAAGCGTCCTGATTATGTTTACAGGCACGCCGTCCTCAAGTACATAGTTATCAAAAGTATCGGGCAGGTCATCATAAAAATGGTAGTTACTGCAGCCTTTATTACGAACATCGCCGTAAGGCGTTTCGTAGGTCTGCCTTAAAAACTCCTCGCTCATAACGGGGAAAGCTCTGAAATATTTTTTGTATATTTCGGCAATCTTTTTACCGACGACGCCGAAGGTAGAAACAAAGTATTCCTCGGTTGTTGCGGCAGGGTCAAAGCCGTTATAGTCCCAGGTGATTCTTGAATTATTGTAGACCGAAAGCCCAAATTCACGGACGTTGCCCACATTTATAACCGAATAATATGTATCGCCTTTGCCAACCGAAAGCGAGTAGTTATAATACATTTTGTATGGGTTGTTCCCTTCACACAGGTGCGGCCCGTCCGGAATATAGGCGGAGTGATAGTACAGTCCGCGCTTTTCACTTGTGTTTTCACCGCTTCTGTCAAAGGCGAAGAAGTCGTCCGACAACATCTGATTAAAGGAAACATCGGCAAATATCACGGCGGACTCCTTCGGAATTTTAAGCAGTCCCAAACCGTAAAGCAGCGCGCTTTCACACCACAAAGTCTGGGTCGATATAAAGTCATCGCTTCCCGTTATCTCGGTTATCAGTTTGACCTGCGTGTCGATTGCATCCTGAATAACGGCGGCGTGAGCCTCGTCGGTGTCCTCAATATTCGGGTCATCATACCAAACAGGTTTATCGCCGCGGCCGCGAATGCCCAACTGCCAGATAACCTTGGGGTATTTTGCCCATTTCGTTATATAATGCCGCCACATTTCAATCATCAGTTCGCGGTTTGTTACAAACGAAATTTCATTGTTCATATCGGGCGTGCGGTACTTTTTAATATACTTTTCGGCGGCAAAGTAGGAAAGCCCGACATTTTCAAGATGGTGCTGCGAAACCCAAAGCCCCCTGCGAGCCGCGGCGGCAACAAGTCTTTCCTCCGGCTCGTTATCAATATTGAGCAACGTGCCGGGAATTATAAGGTTCATACGCAGGCGCAGCGCCGTTTCAAGCACCATTTCCAAAACGCTTACATCCATTACGTCATCATAAAAATAATAATCTATTCCGCGTTTTCCGCCGCTGTCGCGGAATTCGCACAAAAGGTCCTCATCATTTATAAACCACCCTCTGAAACGGTAGGTTTTAGGATAATCGGAATAGCTTCCGTTTTCAATTTCCAGATCGGTTTTTGCTTTCGGGAAAATATCATTCATTCTGCAAAACGGCGATATACCGAGATATTTTTCCTCAAACGCATATATTCCGTAAATCGCGCCGAGGTCGTCGTTCCCGGTTATTGTAACGCCGTTGTCGCTTATTTCAATAACAAATCCCTCGGTATGCGAAAGCGGTCCTTCGGGCGCTGCGGCAACCTTTACCGCCACCGCACCTGCGGAATTTTCGGCGGCAAGCGCGTCATTTCCGCCGCTAAGGCGCTTAAGATCCCTTTTTAAATCGGCGGCGGCAGCCGTTACGCTTTCGGCGGCACCGCTTTCGGTGAACACACGGCAGGGTATGCCGTTTTTTATAACCTTAAACAAAGAAATATCCCCTCTCACTTCTGTGTTTCCTGTTTTATGCGATAGTATTTTCGATTTTAACCGCATTTTTATCATATTATCACACCGACAAATTTATTTCAATAGCAAACTGAAATATAAAACCGACACTATAACTGCGAATATTCCTTTTTGAATTAAAAAGCAGCATCACCGCAAAAAAGCCGCCTGCAACATATGCAAGCGGCATCGGTCGGTGTGACAACCCGTTTATAATACTTTAGAAAGAAAATCTTTAAGGCGGTGCGATTTCGGTGAACCGAAAAATTCATTCGGCTCGCCCTCCTCTGTAATTACGCCTTCGTCAATAAATACAACTCGGGAGGCAACTTCACGCGCAAAACCCATCTCATGGGTCACTACAACCATTGTCATTCCGCTTTCGGCAAGTTCGCGCATAACCTCCAAAACTTCGCCTACCATTTCGGGGTCGAGCGCGCTTGTAGGCTCGTCAAAAAGCATAACATCGGGCTGCATCGCAAGAGCGCGGACTATGGCAACACGCTGTTTCTGACCGCCCGAAAGCTGCGACGGATAGTCATTTGCCCTGTCTTTAAGTCCGACTTTATCAAGCAACTCAAGCGCCTCTTTTTCGGCGTCCTCTTTGCTTTTCTTTAAAAGTTTTATCGGTGCCAAGGTCATATTTTTAAGTATTGTCATATGCGGGAACAAATTAAACTGCTGGAACACCATACCCATTTTTTGACGGTGAACATTTATATCCGTTTTTTTATCGGTAATATCGTCGCCCTCAAAAAGTATTTGTCCGCCCGTAGGCTCTTCCAACAAATTAAGGCACCTGAGAAATGTTGATTTACCCGAACCCGAAGGGCCGATAACAACAACCACTTCGCCCCTTTTTATATCGGTCGTAATGCCGTTAAGAACCGCCTTTTCGCCGAAAGACTTATGCAGGTCTTTTACGCTGATCAAAACATTATCAGTGGTCACTCTTTCTCAGCCTCCTTTCGAGTTTGCCTACAAGCCAAGTAAGCACCATTACAATTATAAGGTAAACTGCCGCAACAGTAAACAGCGGAACGAAGTAAGAATAGGTCCTGCCCGCTATTACATTGCCTGCCTTTGTAAGGTCCATAACACCGACATATCCTGCAACGGATGTTTCTTTTAAAAGGGCTATAAACTCATTGCACAAGGTGGGCAAAACCGTTTTAAACATCTGCGGAATAATTATGTAAATCATCGTCCTTACATAACCAAAACCAAGACTTCTTCCCGCTTCAAGTTGTCCTTTATCAATTGACATTATGCCGCCGCGGAAAATTTCGGCAACATAGGCGCCGGAATTTATACCGAAAGCGAATATGCCTATGGGAACGCCGTCTTTAGCGGATACAAATATTACAAAATAGGATATCATCAACTGTACGACAACAGGCGTACCTCTTATTACCGTAAGATAAATTTTGCAAACGGCATTAAGCACACTAAGCACAATATATCCTATTCCGCCGCGCTTTTTAAGCGCTTCCCTGCTCTGGTCATAAGATGAACGGACAGCGGCAACGATAACACCTATCGCTATACCCACAAGCAAAGCGCCGAAAGTGATCTTTAGCGTATTTAAAAGGCCCTTAATCATTTGATTATAGCGTGCGCCTTCTACAAATACAAATTTAAATTCGTCAACAAGCGAGCCAAACCACTCCATTTGTTTCCCTCTCCCGTATTTATTCAGCAAAGCAAGGGCGGTTGCTTACCGTCCTTGCTCTTCGCATTCTGTTATTTTACAAATCAATCGGCTTTGATATATTTATCCACAACCTTTTGAAGTGAGCCGTCTGCAATAAGTTCTTCAAGTGCAGCATTAACCTTTTTCTGAAGTTCGGAATTATCTTTTGCAAAGCAGATTGCATAATCTTCATTTGCATATTCGGTGTCAAGAATTTTAAGTCCGCTGTTTGCAGCAACATATGACTTAGCAGGCTCGTTATCGATTATAACGCAATCAACCTTACCGCCTTTAAGACCTTCAACCGCAAGAGCGCCGTTTGCGTAACGGACAATGTTATCCTCGCCGTAATCGTCGGTTGAATAAATATCGCCGGTTGTTCCCTGCTGAACGCCGATTTTTTTACCCTTGAGGTCATCTATTGATTTAATAGAACTGTCCTCGGCAACTATAACAGACTGAATACCTTTTGCATAAGAAGTGGAAAAGTTTACCTTTTTAAGTCTTTCGTCCGTTACGGTCATGCCTGCCATACCCATATCGTACTTACCTGTTTGAACGCCGGGAATGATTGAATCAAAATCAACATCGGCGATTTTAAGTTTAAGACCGAGTTTTTCCGCAATAAGTGCTGCAACTTCTGCATCTATACCCACAACCTTATCACCGTCATAATATTCATAAGGCGGAAATTCTGCATTTGTTGCCATTGTAAGGGTTCCTTCGGTAACTGTCAACTTGTTTGATTTTTCGTCTTTACTGCCGCAGCCTGCAAAGCAAACACACACTGCCGCAAGTGCAAGAATAAGTGCTAATACTTTTTTCATTTTTATTTCCTCCGAAAATTTATTTTTGATTTGTTTATATACTATCACGCAAAAATCAGTTTGTCAACACCTTTTTTAATATTTATGCAACTTTTTTGCATTTTCGCCCGATTTTATACATAATTTGTGCATATTTTGAGTTTTATACATTTTTGAATTGCATAAAATAAGCCAGAACAGCATTTTTACCGTTCCGGCTTGCATTTCAATATTGATTTCCGAGCTTTAATTATTGCTCAACAGCGTAGATGCTGACCTTTTTACGGTCTTTGCCTACACGCTCAAACTTTACAGTTCCGTCAATCAATGCGAAAAGGGTATCGTCAGAACCTTTACCTACATTTTCGCCTGCATGGATATGAGTACCTCTCTGGCGAACAAGAATGTTGCCTGCGAGAACAAACTGACCGTCTGCTCTTTTAACGCCGAGACGTTTTGATTCACTGTCACGACCGTTCTTTGTAGAACCCATACCTTTTTTATGAGCAAAAAGCTGAATGTTTATCTTTAACATTTACTGCACCTCCGAATTCAGGAAATAATTTTGATGTTTTCACCGTATTGTTTTGAAAGTTCGCTTAAATGCAACCTTAAACCTCTTAATACCGCTTGCGATTCGGGTATCAGGGTGAAAATTCTGACAGACATACACGCGTCGCCGGTTTCGGCGGAAATTTCCGCGCCGATTATTTCGCTTAATGTGTTGGCTGCCATATATGCCGCGGACGAAACCGCCGCACAGATCACTTTGCCTTTTTCATCCGTTTCGTCTGCGGATGAGTGACCCTTAATATCAAAACCCGTTATATCGCCGTTTTTAAGAGTAAACCGTATTTCGGTCATTATGCTTTAATATCGGTGATCTGTACTTTAGTGTAAGGTTGTCTGTGACCCATTTTTCTTGCACAGCCTTTTTTGGGTTTGTAGGTGAAAACGGTTATTTTCTTCTGTTTGCCGTTTTTAAGAACCGTTGCCGACACCTCAGCGCCTTCAACATACGGTGTTCCGACTTTGAGGGTTTCACCGTCGTTAACGGCGATGACCTTGTCGAAGGTTACCGTTGCTTTTTCTTCTGCGCCCAGTTTTTCAATGAAAAGAACGCCGTCCTTTTCAACGCGGTACTGCTTACCGCCTGTTTCGATAATTGCGTACATTTATTTGGCACCTGCCTTGATCTAAGACTCGCTACCGTACAGGTGGAGGACGAATAACGACCCTCTCTTCACATCTACCCACAGTAAGCGGCTTTAACACTATAACATTTTATGATTGATTTGTCAAGCATTTTTAAAGCGTTTTTTGCCAAGCTGTAATACACCTCAAAAAAATGTGTTGATAAAATACCGAAAGTATGCTAAAATTTGATGTATTAACAATATTAATATGTATGATCTGCCACGGCGGCGGGATGTTCAAAACAAGGAAGGGGTGCACCCGAATGAATGTAACAAAGAATTTCGGTGTAAATGTTTTTGACGAAGATATAATGCGGCAGCGTTTGCCGGACGATGTATTTGAAACTTTGCAGCGCACACGGCGCGACGGTCGTTCGCTTAATTTAGGGGTGGCAAACATTGTTGCCGCGGCAATGAAAGATTGGGCGCTTGAAAAGGGCGCTACACACTTTACACACTGGTTCCAGCCGCTTACCGGCATTACCGCCGAAAAGCACGACAGTTTTATTTCGCCCACCAAAGACGGTCGCGTGATAATGGAATTTTCGGGCAAAGAACTTATACAGGGCGAACCCGACGCGTCGTCTTTCCCCTCGGGCGGATTGAGGGCGACATTTGAAGCCCGCGGCTACACGGCATGGGACCCGACAGCCTATGCCTTTATTAAGGACAGCACCCTGTGCATACCCACAGCTTTTTGTTCCTACGGGGGCGAGGCGCTTGACCAGAAAACGCCGCTTTTACGCAGTATGCAGGCAATAAACAAGCAGGCAATGCGTGTTTTGGCGCTGTTCGGCAACAAAAACGTTAAATCGGTTAAAACCACTGTCGGACCCGAGCAGGAATATTTCCTTATAGACGAAACCGTATATAAAAAGCGTAAGGACCTTATATACACAGGACGTACGCTTTTCGGCGCGCGTCCGCCCAAAGGTCAGGAACTTGACGACCACTATTTCGGAATAATCAAGCCGCGCGTTAAAGAATATATGAAAGACCTTGACGAAGAATTGTGGAAGTTAGGTGTTCTTGCCAAGACCGAACACAACGAGGTTGCGCCTGCACAGCACGAACTGGCGCCCGTATTTACAACCACCAACATAGCGGCAGACCACAACCAACTGACTATGGAAATTATGCAAAAGGTTGCGCGGCGGCACGGTATGGTATGCCTGCTGCACGAAAAACCGTTTGCAGGCGTAAACGGAAGCGGAAAGCACAACAACTGGTCGCTTTCGACCGATGACGGCATCAATCTGCTTGAACCGGGCGACACACCGTATGAAAACGCGCAGTTTTTACTGTTCCTTTGCGCCGTTATTAAGGCGGTTGACGATTATCAGGATCTGCTGCGTATTTCCGTAGCCTCTGCCGGAAATGACCACCGTTTAGGCGCGAATGAGGCGCCGCCCGCAATAGTTTCTATGTTTTTGGGCAGCGAACTTTCGGAAATATTGGACGCAATCGAGAACGACGGCACCTGCCTTGCAAAAGAAAAGGAAATTTTGCGCATAGGCGTTCACACTCTGCCCAAATTCCCCAAAGACACGACCGACCGCAACCGCACCTCGCCCTTTGCGTTTACCGGAAATAAATTTGAATTCAGAATGCTCGGCTCGGCTTCGTCGGTTTCCTCTACCAACACCGTTATAAACACCGCGGTTGCCGAAGAACTCCGCCAATTTGCCGACCGACTTGAAAACGCACAGAACTTCAGCGAGGAACTGCACGAACTTATAAAACAGGTAATAACCGAACACAAGCGAATAATATTTAACGGAAACGGATATGACGATGCGTGGGTCAAAGAAGCCGAAGAACGCGGACTTTTAAACCTTAAATCAACGCCCGACTGTATGCCCTACTACCTGCATAAAAAGAATATTGACCTGTTTACTTCGCATAAGGTATATACCGAAACGGAAATGCGCGCGCGCTATGAAATTATTCTTGAAAGTTACGTTAAAATAATCAACATAGAAGCGCTTGCGATGATTGATATGGTAGGTAAAGACATACTGCCCGCGGTAAGCAGATATTCAAAATCATTGGCTGAAACCGCTGCAATCAAAAACTCGCTCGGCGCGGAAAATGCTTATGAAGCCGAAACTCTCGGCAAAATCAGTACGCTTACCACGGCTGCGTACCGCTCGCTTACCAAACTTGAGGAAAACGCCGCTGCGGCGTCATCGGTAAGCGATTCCGAAAAATCGGCTTTGTATTATAAAGATAATATCCTTGCGGTTATGAACGAACTGCGCGCTTCAATTGATAAACTTGAATCAATGGTTGACGCTAAGTTTTGGCCGTACCCGTCATACGGTGAACTTTTATTCAGCATAGGCTGATGCGAACCGAACCCGTCAGTCTGCCCAAGCAGGAAACAGCATTTATAAAAACAAGGAGTTGATTTTTGTGGACCCGCTTCCCCCATAACGGATGGCCGATTTTTTGATATTTTATTAAACAAATCAATGTTCCGGAAACGGAACGGCGATCCTTTCGGAGGTTAATTTAAACAAATGTTAAAACAACTGTTGTTACAGCTAATACTTATTTTCTTCAATGCATTTTTTGCGGCAACCGAAATAGCGGTGATATCCATAAACGAAAAAAAGGTGCGCGCCCTGGCTGAAGACGGCGATAAAAAAGCCAAAAAAATGCTGCGCATTATCGAACGTCCCACAAGGTTTTTATCCACAATACAAATCGGCATAACCCTTGCAGGCTTCCTCGGTTCGGCTTTTGCGGCGGATAATTTTGCCGAAAGTTTTGCAAATTATCTGATACGCGTATTTCACATTTCATCCGCCCACGCCGCTACCGTCAACACCGTATCGGTTATAGTTATCACCCTTATACTTTCATATTTTACGCTTATATTGGGCGAACTTGTCCCCAAACGCATTGCAATGAAGCACAAAGAAAAACTTGCGAACGGTGTTTGCGGAATAATCACCTTTTTGTCAAGGCTTTTAAGCCCTATAATCTGGTTTTTAACCGTTTCTACCAATGCGGTGCTGCGCCTTATAGGAATTGATCCTAAAGAAAAAGAAGAACCGGTATCCGAAGAAGATATTGTTTTAATGCTTGACGCAGGCGCGGATGAGGGCTCGCTTAACGAGGACGACATTGAATACATTAAAAATGTATTTAAGCTTGACAACCTGACGGCTGAAAATGTTATGACGCCGAGAAAATCGCTTGTTTCGGTTTCGCTTGACAGCAGCGACGCGGAAATAATGGCGATAATCGAAAAAGAAGGGTATTCAAGAATACCTGTGTTTGACACCCAGATAGACCACATTATAGGTGTTTTGCACACGAGGGACTACCTGCTTAACCGAACTAATCCCGATTTTAAACTTAAAAACATTCTCCACGACCCCGAATTTGTACCCGAAACGGTCAGCCTTGATTCGCTGTTTAAGGATATGCAAATGAGCCATACCCACCTTGTGGTTGTTGTAAATGAGTTCGGCGAAACCGCCGGAATTGTTACAATGGAGGATATTCTTGAAGAATTCGTCGGCGAAATATGGGACGAACGCGATGAAGAAATAACCGAATTTTTAAAGACGGGTGAGAACACCTACCGCGTGCTTTCAACAGCGTCCATTGAAGATTTTAAAGAGTTCTTCGCGCTTGACGAAGATGAAGAAATAGACGATATTGACGCAACGACCGTAAACGGCTGGCTTACCGAAATGATAGGTTCAATACCCGAAGTCGGTTACACAATGGAATACAAAAACCTTAAAATAACCGTAACCAAAGCTGACGATTATATGACAAAAGAAATAACGGTTGAGGTTACACCGCCGCCGCAGGACGCGGAAGACGAGGATGAATAAAATATATTAAAGTTACAACCGCCGACGGTAATACCGTCGGCGGTTCATATTTTAGGCAATGAGGCTATTTCTTTACCTGTGTGCCGTCGTGCAGCATTTCATAATTATCCTTATATATAAGGTCCTCGATAAGCACGAACTCATACCCCTTATCCTGCAGGGTTTTAAGAATTGTGGGTAACGCTTCGGGCGTATATTTTGCATCATTGTGGCAAAGGATAATCGAGCCGTTCTGCGCCTTATTTATGACCCTTTCGGCTATGCTTTGAACGGTGGCGCTGTCCTGCCAGTCAAGCGAATCCACACTCCACTGTATCGCATACATATCTATGCTTTGCGCCGCCTCGATTACCGTATTGTTATAATCGCCGTACGGCGGGCGGAAAAGTTTGGGCGTCCTGCCCGTAACGGCGGCAATTTTTTCGTTACATACCGAAAGTTCTTTAACCATCTGCTCTTTCGAAAGCCGCGTCATATACGGGTGTGTTGCCGAATGATTTTCGACACGGTGACC
This sequence comes from Agathobacter sp., assembly GCA_963656085.1. Taxonomy (GTDB): domain Bacteria; phylum Bacillota; class Clostridia; order Oscillospirales; family Acutalibacteraceae; genus CAVALG01. The sequence continues at coordinate 8,585 of CAVKHV010000005.1, read as the reverse complement.
TGCCGCCGCAAGTTTTGCCACCTCGTCCGGGTATTTATCCACCCAACCGCCGACCACAAAAAATGTTGCCGGGACTTTATATTCGCCGAGTATGGAAATCAGTTTATCGGTATCGTCGGCGCCCCACGCCGCGTCAAATGAAATTGCAACCTGTTTTTTGTCGGTCTGCACGCCGTATATAGGCAATTTTTTGCCGCCGTCCGTTGCCAGGGCGCTTATACCCAGCGTTACGCAGACAAACAGAGCCGCCGCTGCAACATATGCCGTTATAAGTTGCTTTTTGGTTATTATCCAACACTTCATATTATGACCATTCCTTCCCGCTGCGCGCAAAGGGTGCAGGCAGTCTAACCGCCGCCGTAACGCGCCCCCGCGCTTTTCGCCTGCCGAACAAACGGCAATTGCGTTTTAATGTTTTTAGTTTGGAAGGTCTGACGGGCTGAGCGGATATAACTCAACCCAACCACCCATACAATAATATGTATGGCTGTATGTCCCATATTATAGAAAAATTCCGCTGCCCGACGGGCAACGGAATTTAACCTGTTTTATTTACCGCTGTCGCCGTAGTTTGACAGCACCCTTGCGGACGGGTCGTTTACGTCGCAACCCTTCCAGCTCTTGTTCGGCATCCAGAAATCTTTAATCATTTCTGCCTGACCGGGATAATATTTTTCAAATATTTCTCTGTAAAGCAGCGATTCCTTGGTAAACGGCGCGGCATAACCGTATTCTTTGCACTTTTGCTCAAACTCGGACTCGGTATATTTTTCTTCGGCGTACTCTTTAAGGTAATCAACCATAGAGTGACCTACCGCATCGGAAAACGCGGCTTTTTCACGGTACAGGATATCGTGCGGCAGATAGTCGCCCTCAAAGGCACGGCGCAGCAGATATTTACCTTTACCGTAGGTGTTGAGTTTCTTTTCGGGGTCGACCGACATAACATATTTAACAAAATCAAGGTCGCCGAACGGTACGCGCGCCTCAAGCGAGTTTACCGAAATGCAGCGGTCGGCACGCAGGACATCATACATATGCAGTTCCCTTACGCGCTTTTGGGACTCTTTTTGAAACTCCTCTGCCGACGGCGCAAAATCGGTATATTTATATCCGAAAAGTTCGTCCGATATCTCGCCCGTAAGCAGCACGCGGATATCGGTGTTTTCGTGTATCCATTTGCAAAGCAGGTACATACCCATACTTGCGCGTATAGTGGTGATATCGAAAGTACCGAGCATTGCGATAACCTCTTCCAAAGAAGCAAGCACCTGTTCTTTGGTCATTATAACCTCGGTATGGTCGCTGCCGATATAATCCGCAACCTGTTTGGCATATTTAAGGTCAATTGCGTCCTCGCTCATACCTATGGCAAAGGTGCGTATGGGCTTTTCAGACCTCTTTTGCGCTATGGCGCACACAAGCGATGAATCCAATCCGCCCGAAAGCAGGAAGCCTACCTTTGCATCGGATACCAGGCGTTTATCCACACCGGCAACCAATTTATCGTGAATGTTCCTGCAAACGGTATCCAAATCGTCATGGCAAACTTTATCTACCGCCGCAATATCGCGGTAGCAGACAAACTTGCCGCCTTTATAATAATGCCCCGGAGGGAACGGCATAATTTTTTTGCAAAGACCGACAAGGTTTTTCGGTTCGCTTGCAAAAACAACAGCATCTTTTTTATCATAACCGTAATAAAGCGGACGAATACCTATCGGGTCGCGGGCGGCGATAAATTCTTTAGCCTCGCCGTCATATATTATCATGGCAAACTCGGCGTCCAGCATTGCGAACATATCCGTGCCGTACTCGCGGTACATAGGCAAAAGTATCTCGCAGTCCGAGCCGCTTTTAAACTCATATTTTTTTGCAAGTTCCGCCTTGATTTTTTCAAACCCGTATATTTCGCCGTTGCAAACAACATAACTGTCGCCCAGGCGGAAAGGCTGCATCCCTTCGGGAGTCAGCCCCATAATGGCAAGGCGGTGAAACCCTAAAATGCCGCTGCCCGTATCAACAATCCGGCTGTCGTCCGGACCGCGTGATACGGTTTTTAAAAATCCTTTTTTAAATTCTTCAATCGCTGCTGCTTTATCGCAATAACCCATAATTGAACACATAATAAATTCCTCCGATATATTTCAGCTTTCAATAGGGCAAGCGCTGTAGCTCGCGGTACCACCTATCTTTTTTCTTCATTCGGCCTCATTTCTATGTAAGGCTTATCCCCTGTAACGGTGGGTCTCCGTCTTCCCTACTGCGGCTTGTTTGCCTTTTCGGGTTGCGGCTTATCGGGTGTTATTCACCGTATCCGACGTATGCGGCTCACACCGTTCCGCACTCGCTTTGACTGTTAAAATACGGTTACTTCTCCCGACTCAAATGCCTTTATTATGCCCAAATGCGGGGCGCAGTGTTTACGCCTGCGCTCCGCTTTTGCATTATCAAACTGATTATTCTACATCCTGAAGCGCGTCATACCCCTCTTCACCGGTACGGACTTTTATGACATTTTCAACATCATAAACAAATATCTTGCCGTCGCCGATGTGACCCGTGTAAAGTACTTTCTTTGCGGTATCAATAACGCTCTGAACAGGAACTTTTGAAACAACTATATCAACCTGAACCTTAGGCAGGAGGTTGGTTTCAACCTGAACGCCTCGGTAATATTCGGGTTTACCTTTCTGCTGACCGTAACCCATTACGTGAGATACCGTCATACCGGTAATACCGAGGGTGCTCATTGCGGCTTTAAGCGCATAGAGTTTTTCTTCTTTGCAAACTATCTCAATCTTTGTAAACTTAGGTGTTGTTCCGTCGCTGAAAGCGGGAACTTTCTTGACCGTAACCGCTTCGGCAACCGGTGTATCTCCCGTAACCGCTGGAACAGGTTCATCTTCACCGTCAACATATTCTTCGGGGACGGTTGCAAAGCCCGCATATGCGGTAAGCAAGCCGTGTTCCGAAACATCAAGACCTGCGATTTCTTCTTCGGGCGTTACGCGAAGCCCTATTGTATGTTTAATTATAAAGAATACAATTGTGATAATAACAGCGACATATACGGCTACCGAAACAACGCCAAGCGCCTGAACACCCAAAAAGTGCCATCCGCCGCCGTAAAAAAGTCCTTTTTCGGTAGTAACTCCCGTGGCGAACAGCCCCGTGAGTATTGTTCCGACCGAGCCGCAAACACCGTGAACCGATATCGCTCCCACAGGGTCGTCAACCTTGGCTACTTTATCAAAGAACTCAACGGCAAGAACGATAAGGATGCCGAACACAACGCCCATTATTGCCGCGCCGAGCGGAGATATCGCGTCGCACCCTGCCGTTACGCCTACAAGACCCGCAAGAGCCGCATTATATGTCATGGAAACATCGGGCTTTTTGTATCTTATCCAGGTAAAGATAAGGGTTGTGCAGCAGGCAACCGCGGCAGACATATTGGTGTTGAAGAAAATGCGTCCGGCTGATTTCACGGCAGCGTCGCTGTCCATTGCAACGGTTGAAGCGCCGTTGAAACCGAACCAGCAGAACCAAAGAATAAACACGCCGAGTGCGGCAAATGTAAGGTTGTGACCGAGTATTGCTCTCGGTTTGCCTTTTTTGTCGTATTTACCGATTCTGGGCCCTAAGTATGCCGCGCCGATCAGAGCGCATATACCGCCAACCATATGTACCGCGGTAGAACCCGCAAAATCGTGGAAACCGAGTTCGGCGAGCCAACCGCCGCCCCATATCCAGTGACCGGAAATAGGATAAATTATAAGCGAAATTGCAGCCGAATAAACACAGTAAGCACTGAATTTAGTTCTTTCCGCCATTGCGCCCGAAACTATTGTTGCGGAGGTTGCACAGAAAACGGTCTGGAAGATCGCATACGCCCAAAGCGGAACGCCTGCCGGCAATATGCTGCTGTAATCTTTACATATCATCGGGTCGATCCACCCGAAAAGCGCTGTACCCGTACCGAACATTATTCCGTAGCCGAAAAGCCAGAAACAAGGCGTGCCGATACAGAAGTCCATAAGGTTTTTCATAAGGATGTTACCGGTATTTTTGGCTCTTGTAAAACCGGCTTCGCACATTGAGAAGCCCGCCTGCATAAAGAACACCAACGCTGCACCGAGCAGCACCCATATCGTGTTTACCGAACTTAAAGTCATTTTTTACTCCTCCTTTTTTATTTCACGCTGAACAGCAGTTTTTCATAGGTCGGGAACGGCCAGTATTTTTCGGCTGTGAGCGTTTCTGCCTCATCACATACAACACGAAGTTCAGCCATTTTTTGCAATACTTCATCGCGTGTCATATTTGCGGCTTCGGTTATATCCTCAACCGTCCGGTACTTGATAAGCACATCTTCAAGCGCTGTAACGGCGTCGTAGATTTCATCGGTAAGGGTTGAAAGTTTAAGTATAACCGTCTTTTCGTATTTAGCGCCTGCGCCGGGCACTACCGAGGTTTTAACGGCACAGGTGTCTGCAAGCGCTTTAACATATTCCTCAATTGCGGGAATTATCTGTTTTTTCGCCATATCCACCATTGTTAAAGCCTCAATGTTAACGGTCTTGCAATAGTTATCAAGCATTATTTCATAACGCGATTCTATTTCGGGAACCGAGAACACCTTGTGCGCGGTAAGCATATCAACATTCTTTTTATCAAGAAGTTTCGGCAGCGCATCGGGTGTTGTACGCAGGTTGAGCAAACCTCTTTTTTCGGTTGCTTCCTTGATCCACGCGTCATCATAACCGTTACCGTTAAATATAATGCGTTTGTGGTCTTTAATGGTTTTCTTGATCATATCATGAAGGGCAACTTCAAAATCTTCCGCTTTTTCAAGCCTGTCTGCATAAATTTTAAGAGATTCCGCAACCGCGGCGTTAAGCATTATGTTCGCGCAGGCAATACTGTTTGAAGAACCGAGCATTCTGAACTCAAACTTATTACCGGTAAAGGCAAACGGCGAAGTGCGGTTACGGTCGGTGTTGTCCTTCGTGAATTTAGGCAATACGTGAACACCCAGTTTCATAACCGTTTTTTCGGTTCCGCTGTACGGAATGTCCTTCTCTATTGCGTCAAGCACTGCGGTAAGTTCATCGCCGAGGAACATTGAAATAACCGCCGGAGGCGCCTCGTTAGCACCCAATCTGTGGTCGTTCCCCGCTGTTGCAACGGACAGTCTTAACAGATCCTGATAATCGTCTACCGCTTTAATAACCGCGCACAGAAAGAGCAGGAACTGCGCGTTCTCGTACGGTGTTTCACCGGGGGTAAGGAGGTTTACTCCGGTATCGGTGGCAATTGACCAGTTGTTGTGTTTACCGCTGCCGTTTACACCCGCAAAAGGTTTTTCGTGAAGCAGGCAAACCATACCGTGCTTTGCCGCAACCTTTTGCATTATCTCCATTGTCAGCTGGTTGTGGTCGGTTGCTATGTTGGTGGTGGAATATATGGGCGCTAACTCGTGCTGCGCCGGCGCAACCTCGTTATGTTCTGTTTTTGCAAGTATTCCGAGTTTCCATAATTCCTCGTTAAGATCCGCCATGTAAGCCGCGACCCTTGGCTTAATAACGCCGAAATAGTGGTCGTCAAGTTCCTGTCCCTTTGGCGGCTTTGCACCGAAAAGCGTCCTGCCCGTAAGTTTGAGATCTTCGCGTTTATCGTAAACTTCTTTATCAACAAGGAAATATTCCTGTTCCGGTCCTACGGAAGTGCGGACGCATTTTACATCGGTATTGCCGAACAGTTTAAGTATACGCATTGCCTGCTTGCTGAGCGCCTCCATCGAACGAAGCAGCGGCGTTTTTTTATCAAGCGCCTCACCGCCGTAGGAACAGAACGCAGTAGGTATACAAAGGGTTTTATCCTTTATAAATGCGTATGAAGTCGGGTCCCATGCGGTATAACCCCTCGCCTCAAACGTAGCCCTGAGCCCGCCTGACGGAAAAGACGATGCGTCCGGTTCCCCTTTAATAAGTTCTTTGCCCGAAAACTCCATAAGCACCCTGCCGTCGGGAGCCGGCGAAATGAAACTGTCGTGTTTTTCGGCGGTAATTCCGGTAAGCGGTTGGAACCAGTGTGTAAAGTGCGTTGCGCCGTGAGCAACCGCCCATTCCTTCATAGCCTCGGCAACGGCGTTGGCAACATCGGTCTTTAAACTTGCGCCTTCGTCTATCGTCTTTTTAAGCGACTTGTAAACGTCGGCTGACAAATTGGCTTTCATCACCCTGTCGTCAAATACCAAACTTCCGAAATAGTCAGATACTGTTTTCATTTGCTTTCACTCCTTAAATACAAAGCGGGGCAACGGGTCTTAGGGATAAAATATCCGTCCAAGACTCCGTTGCCCTGCTTCAATTTTATTTAATTAAAATAGATTTAAAATACAAAAGGCGCCTGACAGTTCTGCCGAACTTCAAGACGCCCTTGCCTTTATGTTGGCTATTATACATTTGCCTGCCGTGTTTGTCAAGATGTTTTTAAAATTTTGTCATAATTTAACCGTACAGCCTGAAATTACGCAATTTTTTGTTAAATATAAATAAAATAGACTGTTTTCTTTGACTTTTACGCTTTAATATGTTAAAATGTACGGGTGATATGAATAATTTAAGAGGTGATATTAAAAATGGAAGCAGATGAAAGCAAAAACGCAAAATTACTGTACAAAGCGGTTCTTACTCTTGAAACCGAGGAAGATTGCAAAGCATTTTTTGAAGATGTTTGCACAATTAAAGAAGTTCAGTCGATAGCACAGCGTTTTGCCGTTGCGAAAATGCTTATAGACGGCAAGGTGTATAATGATATTGCCGCAAAAACAGGTGCCAGCACCGCGACTATAAGCCGCGTCAGCCGCGCTTTGTTTTACGGAAACAACGCCTATACAAAGGCATTCGGCAAAATGGCGGAACAGAATAAAGAGGATAATAAATGAGTTACAATGTTCTTGCAAATTATTATGACAGTATGACCGATGATATGGAGTATGAGCGGCGTGCCGAATATATGTTGAGCCTGTTTTTGAAATATGACCGTGAACCTACCGTACTGCTGGACGCAGCCTGCGGGACAGGCGCTTTTTCGCTCATTTTTGCCGAACGCGGAATGTACGTTGCCGGCGTTGATTTATCGCCCGATATGTTGGCAGAGGCGCAAAGAAAGGCTGATTGTGTACAGGAAGAGAACGTTATGTTTTTGTGCCAACCGCTGCAAAGACTTAAACTTCACGGAACGGTGGACGGCGCGATTTGCTGCATAGACAGCCTCAACCATATAGTCAGGGCTGACATCCTAAAAAAAGCATTTGAAAGAATAGCCTTGTTTTTGGAACCCGGGCGGCTTTTTATTTTTGACGTAAACACCGAATACAAGCACAGGCACATCTTATCGGGTCAATGCTTTACAGCCGAAGACTATAAAACGCTTTGCGTCTGGCAATGTTCGGAATGTAACAAAAACGGCGTTGTGGAAATATATCTTGATTTTTTCACGGAACTTGAAAACGGACTTTACAAAAGGCAGAGCGAAGATTTCAAAGAGCGAGCCTACAGCGTGGACGAATTAAAACAAATGCTCAGCGAGGCAGGGCTTGAAACAGTGGCTGTGCTTGGCGATATGTCATACAAAAAGCCCAAAGAGGATGAGCAGCGGATTTATTTTGTTACAAGAAGATCGGTACAGTAATTAATGATTTATAAATCGGGAGAAAGACAATGGGAAAACTTATAAGATGTATAACAAGCGACGGTGCGGTTGCGGTTACGGCAATAGACTCCACCGACATTGTAAATAAAGCCGAACAGATACATAAAACGAGCGCGGTCGTAACCGCTGCTTTGGGCAGACTTTTAACGGCTGCAAGTATGATGGGCGCAGCTTTAAAGACCAAAGACGGCAGCATTACCGTGCGTGTATCGGGCGGCGGACCGGCAGGCAGCGTAATTGCCGTATCGGACGCTGACGGCAACGCACGCGGATATGTCCAAAACTCCGTGGTTGAATTGCCGCTTAACGCCAAGGGGAAACTTGATGTGGGCAGTGCAGTGGGTAAGGACGGCACATTGTACGTAATAAAGGATTTAGGGCTTGATAAGCCGTATAACGGTCAGGTTCCGCTGGTTTCGGGCGAAATTGCCGAAGATATAACTTCATATTACGCCCTGAGTGAACAGATACCCACCGTATGCGCGCTCGGCGTTCTTGTAAACCCCGACCTTACCGTTAAGGCGGCAGGCGGCTACATTATACAACTGCTTCCCGGCGCCGACGACGCAACGATCGACAAACTTGAAAAAGGTCTGGAAGGCGTGCCGCCCGTTACCGAAATGCTGAGCAGCGGTAAAACCCCGAAGGAAATAGTTGAAATTGCGCTTGGAACTTTCGATACCGAGGTTCTTTATGAACAAGAGGTATCATATAAATGTAATTGCAGCCGCGCAAGGGTCGAGCGTGCATTGGTCGGCGTCGGCCGTAAGGAACTCGGAAAAATGATTGAAGAGGACGGCGGGGCTGATGTTTCCTGCCATTTTTGCAACAGGTCTTATCATTTTGACGCGCGCGACCTTGAA
>CAVKHV010000004.1:0-51072 GCA_963656085.1 Agathobacter sp. | reverse complement strand
ATACGGTATGCCGCCCACAGGCGGGCTCGGTTTCGGACTTGACAGGCTTGTTATGTTGCTTACCGATTCGGCTTCCATCCGCGATGTTTTATTGTTCCCGACAATGAAGAGCTTGAACTAAATAACCCTTCATAATTCTTCATAATTCTCGATAATTTGAGTTATGAACGGGTTTACACCAACAACTTACACCAATTTACACCATCGGTACACCAAACCGAACACAATCGCATAATTTTTGAGAGCCTACTATGTTTTATTACATGGTAGGCTCTTTTTTTATGCCCTGTTTGTCTTGCTTTTACGCGAGATAAACGGGGCAATTTTATTTTTTTCAAAAAGGGGGGTTAATTTTCGATGTTTTTTTCAGCAATCCAATACAGAGGGCAAAACAAAAGACCTCTAAGAACCTTGAAAATTGAATATACAGCACACAGGCACATTACCTGTAATCCGAGCCGTAAAGTGGGCGCGCCAAGATCTTCCGAATGGAAAGGAGCGAGAAACACCTACACTTTGTTATTTGTCGGCAGACAAGAAGGCGATGACGCTTACAGGGGATAATGATACTTCCGTAATTCGCGGTCGGTCCATAAAGAAGGGGCGAGGGTGAAACTCCCATGGAGCTACTTGCAGTAGCCGTCTGTGTTGTTCCCATTACATCCGGGGTGTCGAGGACAAATAGGATGTACGACCTAAGCGTATAAATGATGTTTATGCGCTTAGGTGGTTCAAAAGACAAATATAAAAGAAAGGAGCTTGAAGAAGTGAGCTGTAAAGTTATTGCAATCGAAAATCAGAAAGGAGGTACGGGCAAATCTACCACGGCATTGAACCTCGGCGTCGGTCTTAAAATGAAAGGCAAAAAGGTTTTGCTGATTGATGCCGATCCGCAGGGTTCGCTTTCCATCAGTCTCGGAATCAAAAGACCGGACGAGTTAGATATTTCCCTTGCAACCTTAATGAGTAAGGTAATCGACAACAAACCATTTGATGATGACTACGGTATCATTCATTGTAATGAAGGTATCGACCTGATGCCCTGTAATGTGGAACTGTCAGGCATTGAAAGTTATCTCTTTACGGTAATGAGCCGCGAGTGCATTATGAGAACCTATGTCAATCAGGTTAAAAAGAATTATGATTACATTCTAATTGATTGCACCCCGTCGCTCGGACTTCTGCCGATTAACGCTTTTGTTGCGGCGGACAGTATTATCGTACCGAGTCAGCCGAGAATTTTGTCTACCAAAGGTCTTGACCTGTTATTGCGTACTTATTCACAAGTAAAGCGCGGTATCAATCCCGACCTTAAAATCGACGGTATCCTCTTTACAATGGTGGACGCAAGAACCGTAAACGATAGGTCGGTAATTGAGTCAATGCGCGAGACTTTCGGAATGAAAATCAATGTGTTTAACACCTTTATCCCCGCCTCCGTGCGAGTTACCGAAGCAAATATGGAGGGCAAAAGCATTTTTGCCTATGACGGCAAATGTAAGGTTGCCGACGCATACAAAAATCTGACGAAGGAGGTGTTGGATATTGCCGCGCGTGAAAAAGCTCGATTTAGGGATGACGGCTCTCGATGAGTTGTTTATGAATGACAAGGAACGAGCCGAAAATAAACTCCCGAAAATCTTTGATATCCCACTTTCGGAAATCGACGATTTCCCCGGTCACCCCTACCGTGTTCTTGATGATGAGGATATGCAGAACCTTATGGAAAGTATCAAGGACAGAGGGGTTATCACTCCTGCTATGGTACGAAAAAAGGATGACGGCAGATATGAAATGATCTCCGGTCATAGGCGTAAACACGCTTCCGAAAGGCTCGGACTTGAAACCTTGCGTTGCGAGGTTGTAGAGGTCAGCCGTGATGAAGCAATCATTTTAATGGTTGACAGCAACGCTCAAAGGTCGGTTATTCTCCCTTGTGACAAAGGACGAGCCTATAAGATGAAATTGGAGGCAATAAAAAGGCAGGGACAAAGGACGGATTTAACTTCCACGCCAACGGCGTGTAAGTTAAAAGGCGAAACGGCTGATATCATAGGAGAGCAAGCTGGTGAAAGCGGAGATCAGGTTCGTAGATTTATTCGCCTTACCTATCTTGTTGACGAGTTGCAAGACTTTGTGGATAATGGTCAGATGAAGATGCGCCCTGCCGTTGAGCTTTCCTATCTTGATGAGGAAACTCAGAGAGATATTGTTGATCGTATAGACGAAACCGAAGCATTTCCGTCGCACGATCAGGCAATCCGTATCCGCAAGGCGTATGAAGCCGGCGAAATTGACTACGATAAGGTCCGAGACATTATGGCTGAGGAAAAGCCAAATCAGAAACCGAAATTCAAGTTTTCCTTTGACCGACTGAAACCGTATATTCCAAAGGACTATTCGGACAGCAAGGCTGAGGATTATGTTATAAAAGCTCTTGAATTTTATCAGAAGTATCTCAAAAAGCAACGGGAGCAGGCAAGGTAATAAAATGTGCGCACAAGGCTGAGAAAGCAAAGGCTTTCCCGGTCTTTTTTGTTGCCCTGTCCGCTATTTCACTTATATAAGAATCCAAGATGAAAGGAGGAAAAACAGTATGCAGTTTGATGTGAAAATCCGCAAGGTCATCGAGAACGGCAAGCCCCTCAAGGCTCTTGCTTCTGTCACCGTGGACGGTTCCTTTACTATCCACAATGTCAGAGTAATCAAGACCGAGAGCGCGCAGTTCGTTGCGATGCCTTATGCGACCTTTAAGGACGCTGACGGTAAAGATGTCCGCCGTGATATCGTTCACCCCATCAAGTCCGAGGTTCGCAAGGCAATGGAAGCCGCCGTATTTGCGGCTTACGAACAGAAGCTCGCTGAAAAGGCTGAATAAGCCAAAGCAAAGAAAACCACAAAACAAATCAAAGAAAGAATGAGGTAAAAAATTATGTTCAAGAAGATCAGAAACAAGGTAAACACCGCAATTTCCACTGTTCGCGCCACTGTCGCCTGCAAGAAGGCAGAGGGCTATGTTGACTCCGGCGTAAAAATTCTCATCGCCGTTGTCATCGGAGCGCTCCTGCTCGCAGGTCTGTATGTGCTCTTTAACACCACCATTATGCCTACCGTAACGACCAAGATTCAGGGTTTGTTCAATTACGCAGGCTAAACCAAACGGACGGAGGGGTGTCATAGGCGGCACCCCTCCGCCTATTTTCTTAGAAAGGGGCGAATAAATGAAACACTTAATGATACGACCTATTATGCCGCGAATCACACCGGAAATAACGGAAAACCCGCTTATTCTTGTAAACGGTATCGTGCTGCTTGCGCTAACGGTGCTTACAGCCGTTTTTATCAGCCTGTACGCGTCGAATGTATACAAGGGAAATAAGAAAAAGGCGGTGCTTTTCTTCACGGTTATTGCGGCGCTCACAGCCCTTTCGCTGTTCTGTTTTTTTGGATGTGCTGCAACCACTGTCAAGGGCGTTATCTTCTGCCTGCTCCTCGCGTTCTCCTCTTATGATGACATTAAAACGAGGGAGTGCGAAAACTACGTCCATTTAATGATTGTGATTGCAGCGTTTATCGGTACGGATATGTCGGCTCTGCCCGGTATGCTTTTATCGGCTTTGATTATAGGCGGAATTATGCTTATGACAACCGCCGTAACGAAAAGCAGCGTCGGCGGCGCGGACATAAAGCTTTCTGCCGCTTGTGCGTTTATGCTCGGCACAGTACAAGGAATGAGCGGGCTGATGATAGGCTTGATACTTGCAGTCATTATCAATTCCATAAAGAACAGAAAGAAAAAACACGAGGGATTTCCTTTAATCCCGTACCTTGCCGTCGGGTTTATGGCGGCATATTTTATGTAGAAACAGGAGGTTGAAACTTTGAAGAACAGAACAATTATCGGTATCGTTTGCATGATTCTTGCGGTTGCTATGACCTTTGCGATTGCCCCCGTTGTAAACCGACTGACAAGCAACACAACAACGGTTGTGCGGCTGAAACAGGAAGTCGGCAGAGGTACTAAAATCACGGAGGATCAGGTTGAAACCGTAAAGGTCAAAACAGATACTATGCCGCAGGGCGTGTATGTAAAGACCGCCGATGTGGTCGGCAAATATGCGTCCTCCACTCTCTACGCCGGAGATATTCTTACAAAGGCGAAGCTGTCGGGAGACTCCAATAATGCAGATGATGTGCTTGCAACGCTTAACGGCAGCAAGGTAGCCGTCAGCGTAACCATAGACACCTTTGCGGCAGGACTTTCCGGTAAGCTTCAAAACGGAGATATTATCTCGCTTATTGTGGTAGATAAAAATGCGGGAACCTCCGCTATTCCCGGTGAGCTTAAATATATGAAAGTCATCACCACAACTACCGCAGGCGGTATAGATCAGGATTCCGTTGTGAAGAACGAGGACGGCAGCTTTGAGATTCCAAGCACAATTACGGTCCTTTGCAACACCGAACAGGCAAAGCTCCTTGCAAAGTATGAGGCGGACATTACCCTCCAAGTAGCCCTTGTTTACCGTGGAGATAACGAAACTGCAAACAAGTTCCTTGAAAAACAGGACGCTTTCTTTGCGGGAGGTGGCGCAAGTGAGTAAGATGATTGCCGTTTGCGGCGCTCCCGGCAGCGGCAAAACAACCGCCGCGCTTAAAATTGCGGAGGAAATCTACTATGCCAAGAAAGGCTCGGTTATATTTCTCTCGCCCGATTTGAATGTACCCTGCCTTGCGTATATATTCCCGAACTGCAAGGAAGCGGAGCTTTATTCGGTCGGCGTGGCTCTTGACCGCACGGACATTTACCGTGAAGATGTGCTCCGCCAGATGAACCATGTAAAAACAATGGAGAACTTCGGCTTTCTCGGCTACAAAGCCGGTGAAAACAGCTTTTCCTATCCGAAAGCAACCGAGGACAAAATTCTGAACCTCTTTTTGCTCTTAAAGGAGCTTGCGGATTATGTTGTGGTCGATTGCGCCGGAAATGCCGACGAGCTTATTTCCTCTATGGCGAAAAGCCATGCGGACAGGCTCATTCAGCTTATTACCCCCGACCTTAAATGTATGGCTTACTATTCCTCCAACGCAGGAATGTTTGAGATGAGTGCAAGTAACCGCATTAAGGTTATGAACATTGCGGACAAGGACTTGTTTCTCCCGATTACGGAGGTCGCAAACCACTTTAAGGGCGTAGATTTTACACTTCCGTTCTCCAAGGCACTGAAACAGCAGACCATTACGGGTACGCTTTCCGAAAGGCTTCCCGACGCAAAGTATAGGAGCGTGGCAGCGGGCATTGCAAAGGCGGTGATCTGATGGCTCAGACAATCGACTTTGTTTCTTTGCTCCATAAGTCGCAGGAGTATATTTCCGAAAACTATGCGGCGGCGCTCTCCGACCGTAGTAAGATCGTGCAGCTTCGCTCATATATCGAGAAGTATCTGCACGACAGCGGCTTTGAGGTTGAGGGTATGACCTTCCGTGAGCTTGCAGACAAGCTGTATTCCGAAATGGCGGAGTATTCGGTGCTTACAAAATATCTCGGTCGTGATGAGATTGAAGAAATCAATATCAACGGTTGGGACGATATTGCCGTGACCTATACGGACGGTCACATTGAAAAAGCCAAAGAGCATTTCTATAATCCGCAGCACGCCGTAGATGTGGTAAAAAGGCTTTTGCATCATTCCGGTATGATTATCGACAATGCAACGCCTATGTCGCAGGGACACCTCCCCGGCAACACCCGTATTACTGCGCTGAAAGAGCCGCTTGTGGACGATGACCGTGGTATCAGCGTGTCTATCCGACTGCTTCACCCGTCGAGAGTGGATATGAAAGCGCTTGTGAAGGGCGGCAATGCTACGCAGAAGATGATAGATTTTCTCTGTATGTGTCTGCGCTACGGTATTTCCTTTGTGGTTGCGGGCGCGACATCATCGGGTAAAACAACGCTTCTGAACGCACTGCTTACTTCCATTCCGGATAATAAGCGTATTTTTACGATAGAGTCCGGCTCACGCGAGCTGTCGCTTGTAAAGGTTAAGGACGGCAAGGTGGTAAACAATGTTGTGCATACACTCTCCCGTCCCTCGGATAACCCTGCATATGACATTACGCAAGAGGATTTGGTGGTAGCGTCTCTCCGTTTTAATCCGGATATCGTGGTAGTCGGAGAAATGCGTGACACCGAAGCGTATTCGGCAGTTGAGGCAAGCCTTACGGGGCATACAGTTGTTTCGACCATTCACGCATCGGCGGCAGACGCGGCGCATATGCGTTTGGCTCTGCTTTGTCAGAAACGCTTTCCCATCAACTTTGCGACTTCGCTTATGCAGGCAGGTCAGGCGTTTCCCCTTGTTGTGTACGCACACAAGCTTGAGGACAATTCCCGTAAGATTATGGACATCTCCGAGTGCGTGATTACTCCCTCGGGTGAACGGGAATATCATACGCTTTTCCGCTTTCGTATCACGAAAAACGAATTGAAGCGCGGCAAGTATAAAATCGACGGCTACTTTGAACAGCCGGAGATTATGAGCGAACACCTGAAAGCAAAGCTTTTGCAATTCGGTGTGCCGCAGAAAACATTGGAACAGTTTTTAGTAAAGGACGGTGATTTCAAGTGATATTTTCCGTTATCAGCTCAGTTCTCATTATTATCGCCGTTGTGTGTCTTTTCGGGCTTACCCCCGAAAGAGTCACCGACGATTTGATGCGGCTTATAACACCCAATGATACAATGCGGGATAAATCCCGTAATCTTCGCGGAAACAAAAAGAAACACCGCCTTTACAGAACGCTTGTGAAGATGAAAACCGCGCTTGCTGTTACGGGTAAATCTAAGCAGTTCACGATTGTCTGCTGCGCGTCGCTTATTCTTTTTGCGGCGGGCATTATTGTGTCGGTGCTGATAGATAACATCTTCCTTATGCCGGTACTGTCGGTGGCGTTTGCCTTGATTCCGTTTTTCTACACTACAAGCACACTGTCCTACTATGAGAAAAACACCAAGGAAGAACTTGAAACCGCCTTGTCTATTATTACGACCTCATATGTACGCTCGGACGATATCGTTGCGGCGGTCAGAGAAAATATAAAATATATCAAGCCGCCGTTGCGTGATGTGTTCAAGTCCTTTGAGGGCGATGCAACCGCCATTTCCTCAAATATAAAACACGCACTTTACAAGCTGAAAGATAAAGTGGACAATGAAATATTTTGGGAGTGGTGCGACACGCTCATTCAGTGCCAGGATGACCGAACGCTCAAGGATACGCTTTTGCCCATTGTCGCTAAGCTTACCGATGTGCGTATCGTCAATTCGGAACTGAAAACAATGCTGTCCTCAGCCCGTAACGAATATTGGTTTATGGTTGCGCTGGTGGTCGGCAATGTGCCGCTTCTGTATCTGCTCAACAAGGATTGGTTTCACACTCTGCTCTTTACCGCATCGGGTAAAATTGTGTGCGGCATCTGCGGTATGGTCATTTTGATTACGGCTTTGTTTATGATGAAATTCACGAAGCCTATTGAATACAAGAGATAAGGAGGTTTTAGATATGTTACAGGCAATTATCGGGGCGCTGTGCGGCGTCGGGCTGTTCTTTGTGCTTGCGGATGTTTACCGTATTCCGTACCTTAAAACCTCCAAAGCCGTAGAGAGTCTGTCAAAGCAGCAAAAGGAAAAGACTTCTGCCCTTAACATCTGGCTCGGAAACCTTGCAGACTTTCTCGCAAGGCATATGAAGCTCAATGAGTTCAAAAAGGCACAGCTTGAAGCGGATCTGAAAACCGCGCAGATGGATATAACGCCCGAGAAGTTCAAAGCAAACGCTATTGTAAAGGCAATGCTAATCGGCGTGTTTGCTATTCCTATGGCATTTATTCTGCCGCTTCTCTCTCCCGTCGTGCTTTTCCTTGCGGTATTCCTTTACCGCAAAGAAATGAAAGCGGTATCTGTGAAAATCCGATATAAACGAGAGAAAATCGAGAATGAACTGCCGCGACTTGTTTTTACCATAGACAAGACCTTAAAGCACAGCCGAGATGTACTCTATATGCTTGAAAGCTATGCAAAAAACGCAGGGCGTGAAATGAAGCACGAGCTTGATATTACAGTGGCGGATATGAAGTCCGGCAACTATGAAGCGGCGATTACAAGGCTTGAAGCGCGCGTCGGTTCGGCTATGATGAGCGATGTCTGCCGTGGACTTATCGGCATTTTAAGAGGTGACGATACCGAGATGTATTGGGCGTCGCTGACTCTTAAATTCAACGATATTCAGCGTCAGCAGCTAAGACTCAGAGCGCAGAAAGTACCGCGAAAGGTAAAACGCCTTTCTATGTGCCTGCTCATTTGCTTTATGCTTGTGTATGTGGTAGTAATTCTTTCGCAGATTATGGACTCCATCGGCGTCCTTTTCGGATAAAGGAGGGGTTTATGATGAAAAAATTATTGTGCGCAAAACGCGGTGAGGGCTATGTCGATATGTGCGTCGGCGTGGTCGTTTTCGTGATGATCCTTGTTATTGCCGTTAATATATTCAGCTTTATTACCTTGCGTATTGAAATGGATCAGATTGCGGATGACCTTATAGAAGCGGCAACCTATGCGGGCTGCTTTGACGATGATTTTTGGAACGCGGATGGAGATATGCTGGATCAGTATTATTACTACGATATCGACTACGGAGCCGACAGATATTTTAATTCGGTCTACGGCCGTGTTCAACTCGGTGAGCGAATGTGGGTTAAAATCTCCAAGCACACCTATATCAAAGGACTTGGGGTGTTTGAAATTCCCGTTACGGTTTCGGTGAAGAAATCGGGATTGTCCGAAAAGTATTGGAAGTAGGTGGAGATATGAAAAGCAAAAGAGCCGAGGGCTATGTTTCCACCTGCGTAATGATCGTCATTATTTGTATGCTGCTCTCCGTCTTTGTTACCTTTGCGGTGGCGGTGAATACCGTAAAGACGGTCAAGCGTAATTCCCGTGTGGTGCTTGACAGCTTTGTAATGCAGAACTCTATTGAGATATACAACTCAATAAAGCAAGGCAACAACAAAACGGACGGAATCGACGCCGCCGAATATCGAGAGGCACTGACGGAATTTTGCACACTTGAAAAGCGCGGCTACTGCTACTACAATTATGACAGCGACGGAGACTTGAATTACTATATCACTACTCCGTATGTCGGATTTACAGTAGATAAGAAATTGCAGATTTTCACATCGTATACGATATATGTCCCGATCCGCTTTGCAGGAATACGGGTATCTACCGTTAGAATCCCGATTACCGTTGAATCAAAGTATAACGAAAAGTTTTAGGAGGTACAGACGAATGAAAAACAAGAAAAAGCTCTGTATTATCGGCGTATCCGCGCTTTGCATCGTGGTTGCCGTTGTCCTCTGTATCACACTGATACCGAAGCATAACGGTGACAAACCGGCTGAAAGCGAAACTAAGGAAACTTCAAGCGGCACGATTGTCATTGACGAGCCGGAAAAGGATACACAGAGCGACGAAACCAAGAATATAAACGAAGATGACAAGCTTGCCGATGACGGCAAAGGTCGGCTCAGCCCGGAGGTTGAAACCGATGATATAAGTAAAAGCGGAAGCACCGGCGAAAAGGCAAAAGACACCAATAAGACCGTGACCGAACAGCCTATTTCGAATGACGAGGGCAAGACCGGCGGCATATCCATCGGCGGCGGTGAAGCGACAGCATATAGCTGCGGCGAGAAAAATCATCATTGCGAAAATGCCGAGTATCACGCTTATATTAAAAACCTTGAGCTTGAAGGCTGCCCCTATTGCGGTTCGCATAACTGTGCAAGCTTTTATGTTACAAACGAATGGGGCTATACCGAGTACACGCCCACTAAGTGTCCCGATTACAGCAAGCAAAAGGATAACACCGAGGTTTGTCCGCGCTGCGGCAGAGCCTATTGGTCGCAAAGCAATCCCACAGGGTGCTTTTCATTCCTGCAGGATACGGTATGTGAGTGCGGCGAAACGGTTAAGGGCAACACCTGTCATCACCACTGATAATAACGAAATCTACGGGAGTCAGACTTCAAAAGTCCGGCTCCCTGTTTTTATGTAAAGGAGGACTTCGATGAAGAAGAAAACTATTCGGATTCTGTCAATCTTTCTTGCGGTGCTGACCGCCGTTTCTTCTCTTGCCGTTACCGCATATGCACTTAATTGGGACGGCTCATCGGCAGGCGGCGGTGGTGCGGGAACTTCGGCAGGACCGAACGGATACGCAATTATGACTACCGACGATAACTGTATGATCGGCTACCGTTTCAGCGTAGTGGATAAGAACGGCGGCACAAAGAACGGCAAGGTCATAGATGTGTACCGCAACACAAGGTACGCAAATCAGGCGTTTAATTGGTATAAGTTTACGACCAAGTGGAACAAAAAGCAGTTAAAGGATAATCAAAACAACGGCTTTTCCACAAGCAAAACAACCGCAAACTGTTATAAGGAAGCGGATATGGGATTTGCTCAGAGCCTTCCGGTCACAAGCGGAATGAGTGCTTGGCAGAATGACACGCGAAATCTTAATCCCGTGCTTTCAAAGCTCGGTATCGGCGGTATTTCAAGCCTTAAAAACGGCGATAAGGTTCTCGTTGAGCCTATCTATGATGTTCGCCTTGAAAGTGTTTGGCATTCTCTGACCGTTACCGAGATTGCCCTGTACGGCAAGCATATTTTAGGTGCAAATCATGACGGCGGTGTAAGTAAAACTTCTGCAAGCTGGGGTTTTATTGCATCATACACGAATAAACATTTTCCCAACGCACTTTTCACTCCTGACGGACAGGGACTTTGGGCAAGTGCATCTACTCTTTCAAAACGAGCAACATTTTATACACTTATAAATTCAGGCTACGGCGTAGGTATTGCCTATACCGAAACCAAGCCGGACTTCACACCGACGCTTTCTGTTCGCTGCTGTGAAGCGTGGCCCGGGAATATAAGCGTCCGTAATAACAACCATTACGGTATAAGCTACGGAAGCAGCTTTTCTAATTGGACTTACGGACACGGTTATCCGCAGACCGACAGTTCGGTTTGGTATGCGCTCAATTTCCCGGCTGAAAGTCAGAATTGCTATGTGAAGCAGTCTGTTTGGGTAGTCGGCGGCGGTTCGACCTCCCGTAATGTATGGTCGAACAGTAATACTTGGTATGATGTCAAGCTGAACCCGACAACTATCGGGAACGGTACGGATCATATTACGGTAAAAGCCCGTGCCGATTGGATTGACGGAAACGGTAATGTTCTGAAATACGGTCCCGAAAAGACTTTCTATATTCCCATAAGACCGATTGTAACAAGGGACAGCATTACCGCCTACGGAATTGACGGTGCAGTTCAGGCAACGGCTAATGCTTCGGGAACAAGCGGCGCTATGTATTTCGGGCAAAAGGTGCATTTCACTTATAACTTCGGCGGTAAAAATGAATGGACATCGGCAAACAATTTGCGCGGACAGAGCTACCGTTGGAACGGCAGCGCTTGGGACTTGATCTATAAGTCCGGTAACGGCGAAGATGTTTATGTCGATAACGCTAATTTGAGCAAATACAACTCCTATTCTGCAAAGAGCGCGGTAAGGCATTATCTGATTCCGCTGAATGATAACGAGGACGCCAATTCGTATAAGATGAAATTCAATTTCAGAACCTATTGGGAAAGCGATACCGCCCATACGGGAGAATCGACCGATTATTACCTGAATATCGTAAAGCCCGATGTTGCGCTTGAGGATATTCGGCTTGTAAATGAGGACGGCGAATATGTCGATCCGCAAAAGCTTGAGGTTGCCGATGAAATCACCGTTCGGTATGTTTATAAGAACAATACCGATTGCACGGTGTATGTCAAGGGATATATGGACGGCGGCTCTCAGATTCCCGGCACATACGCAATCCCAGCTAACGGCACGATTGAAATTACGGGATATACCTTTACCGTGCCGAACAAACGAACCTTTACGATTTGGGGCGGCGTATATCTGGATACCGTGGAACGCGGCAATACAGACTATGAAACTGACCGCTACAACAACGCTTGGCTGCGTGTATGCAAGTCCAATCATCCCGTAAAAATCGTGCCGATTACGCCGAACGCGCCGTACCGCGAAAACACAAGAGTTATTTCAAGCTTTTATATTAAAAATCAGTCCTACGATGATTACACACCAAGCTCTAATCTGAAAGTGAAATTTACGGTTTATGATGTGACAAAAAAGCATCAGCTCTATACAGCAACTAAAAATGTAATTGTGCCTGCAAGGGATAAGAACCTTGTTTCGTTTGATTGGTATGTGCCTAACCGTTACGGCAATAACCGCATCTATGTTGATGCTGAGGTTATAGACGATGGTAAGGTGTATAACCCCGTTTCACGGCTGAGGACGACAAAGCCAAAGCTTAGCTATACTACACCGGACACAACCTATGAGCGATCCGCACCGACAGGATTTACAAAGCCTGCCGAGCCGACAGAGACTAAGGCGTATACGACTTGGTGGCAGTATGAATACAAAAACAACGCCTTTGAAAAGGTGTATTACGGTATCGGAATTAACCCTTGGATGAGAAAAGAAACTTTACCGGCAACGGGAGCTACCGCAACACAAAACGGCAGCAGTTGGACGATGAAATCCGGATACGGATTATCCTTATATGACTGCAATGTTATGATAAGTGTTTCCGGATATGAGACTCCCACATACGGCTCGGGCTATACCGTTCCGCAGTATTCCTATGCGCTTTTCCCCGAATACAATTATCAAAATGCAGCGGGCAAGATTACGACATTGCAAAGCAAAGGCATCGGTAATTATAGGTTTTGGATTTTCCCGAATGTAGGCAATGTCGAGAATGTCCATTATACGCCCGTATGGTATCCGGACGGAAAATACTCGGTCAAGGTCGTAAAATCGGACGCCTGGACGCCGATGGGTATGCTTGTGAGCGAGGATGTTATAAGCAATATCACATTGTCGGGCAATATGTACGACGATTGGTATGTCGGAAGAAAATAAGGAGGTTTGGGAGATGAAAACAGTAATTCTCATCGCCCTTGTGGTGTTCATTATCGGCGGCATCGTCTTTATGAATATCCGAGGAAAGAAAAAGAAATAAGCTCTATGGGCGGCATCGGAAAACGGTGCCGCCCTTTGAATATGAAGGAGGTGAACTGCTTGAAGGAAGAAAAACGAATGGTAGGCAGCTATGAAGTAATTGCCTGTCAGAGAATCGGCGGCGAGGAAATTATCGTCGGAGAAGATAAGAACGCCGCACCGTCTGAAAGGTATCTCTGCTGTTATGCCGAACAAAACGATATCTTTGAACGATATAGCAGCGCACTTGCAAGCGACGGATATGCCGAGATTTTTGAAATCTACGGTCAGCGCATTGCTTCTGCTGCGAGAGAGGTTATCGAGAGAATCGACAAGGAAAAAGCACTTATCGGCGACGGCGAGCTGATTTTCACCGCTGACAAATGCGAACCGATAACTGAGGAAGTAAATCTAAACGGAAAGATTGTCGTTATCGACAGCGATGTTTTCAGCCCTGAGTATCAGCTTGCAACCCATCAGCTTATGCTCTGCACGGGCGGTTTCGGAGCACAGCCTAATGCCAGAGGGCGAAGCTGCTTTTGCACTTCTCTTTATGACGGACACGATACAAAATTTTACAGGCAGGATATCATCGGGATAATCGCCGCCGAAGATCTTCCCGAATGGGCAAAATCGGGATATGACAAGGCGCTTACGACACAGAAAAGAGCGGAAAGGAATGAGAGATAATGGATTTGGATATGCGAGCTTTGACCGAAAAGGAAGATAAATATACCTTTTCAAACAGTATGCAGATTTCAATGCAATGCGGTCTTATAGGACATTTGAGAGCCGATATGGACTCGGACGGCAACGGCTTTTTCAGCAGTTGGGAGGATTACCGTAAGGAACTGAAAACCGATGAGTTTAAGGATGAATTTGATGAGGTAATCAATTCACTTCGTGAGGAAGGAGATATTCTTTATAACCGCAAGTCTTTGGCAAAATACTGCTATTCTTCTCCGCAGGCAAAAATGAATAACACGCAGGATTATTACGGGGTACGGGTTGACACGGAAAAGTATGCTTATCTTTGCCGTCTCAATCCTAACAAGGGCGAATACAACCTCTATTGCTACTGCTATATAAAAGATTGGCTTGACAAGCATATCCGCAGCGCGGAAAAATGGATTCGTTTCATTACCCCGGAATATAAAGAGAAGTTTCGCATCAGTGACGGCGAGAAGATTCGTATTACCTTTTCTGACGGCGAGGTTAAAGACAGGGTGTGCAGATATATTGACGATAATCATGTGGAAATCGGAGATGACCTCTATCATATCTGCGAATTTGCCGAGCGAATGGAACAATGCGATGCGACATTTATTCCGCTACGCTCTGATTTGCCCGAAGTCTGCTATTCAATACTGCCGAGTACAGGTGATGTTATTATCATTAAACACGGCGAAAGCGGATATTATCGCTGCGAATATTCTACCGAGGACAAGGCGTTTAATCGTGAATTTGCAAATGACCGAAATGCAAACCTCGGTGTCAGCAAAGCGCAGGTTGAAGCTATGCTTGCAGGTTCGATGTACGGGTGGGATGTGCCTGCCGCTGATCCGAAAAGCTATGATGAAAACGGTACGCTTCTCCGAAACACAAAGGACAGAGGTGATGCACGATGAGTTATCAGGAAAACACGGACCACATTATATGGTCAGACTACCATCTTGACTTAGAGGATTGGCGAGAATCCCTTTTGGAGCTTTATCCGCACTACTCAGAGGATGAACTATATGAGAAAATGTACGACTCCAATGCGGTCAATCTTGATGACGAGCGTTACAATTTGGATATTCAGCTTTCCGCACCGATTTTGGTTATCGGTGATCTCGGACTTTGGAACGGCAGACGAACCGGATATAAAGAAATAAACAGCGGAAATATCCGTGACTGCCTATATTCAGATACCGATTATACCACTTGGTATGTGGATAAAAACGGAGAGTTCCGTTGTGACGCGATTCATCACGACGGCACAAATCATTATCGCTATCGTGCATACAGGGACGGTGTTACAGACGAACAGATTGAAGACTTGAAAGAAAAGATATATTTCGGTGCGGCGACCGAAAAGGATATCGAGAAAGTCACTCGCAGACTCGGTGATGATATCGGAGAGGTATACGGGTGGACTTTCCCCGAAAAGACTATGAAAAGAGAGGTATATGCAAGATGAGCATTGCGGTGAATGTTAATGATGAAACATTTGAAGATGTCACGGTATTCGGCAGACCGATGATTTTCACTTGTCTGAGATGCGACCGCAGCACTCTCCCTAAAGGTATGTATCTTTATGAGGTGCGTCACGACGATGATGGTCGCGGCGATCCCTGCGAAATTGCAGAGCACATCTTGGTTAATCATTGGGGTACGCTCATTTCCAATCGACCGATACGGCTTGAGCAGCCAAATAAGGATTGGAAGCCTTATCGCCTGATAGATGCCAAGACCGATTGGAATTATGAGGGTACGGGAACTTCTCTGAAAGAATATATGGAGAAGCACCCTCCTGTGAAAGAAAAAAGCTATGAGAGATGATAAAGCGGCGAATAAAATCAGAGCGAGAGGAGGAATGAACTATGCCGAGTAAATTGCAAACTACCGTTGAGATGGTCGCTTATACTGCCAAAGATATTTGCTCCCACCCGGAAGTGTTTACGGCATTTCTTGAAACAGCGGCAAACAACTATAAGTACGGCTTTCGTGACCAAATGCTTATTTTTGCTCAAAAGCCGAATGCCACAGCCTGTGCCGAAATTGAAGTGTGGAATAAACTCGGTCGGTATGTTAATCGCGGTACTAAGGGTATTGCTCTTTTGGTAGATTGCAATGTGCCGTACCGACTTCGCCATGTATTTGACATTGCGGACACCAACAGCTTTCACGGCAACGAAGTAAAGCTCTGGCAGATGAAGCCCGAATATGAGGAAGTCGTCACCGAAGCTTTGGAAAACAGCTTCGGCGAGGTGGATAATAAAGCGGGATTTGCCGATGTTCTTCTCGGTATTTCTGAGTTAATCGTATCAGATAATTTCTCGGATTACTGTGAAAAACTGAAAAACGTAAAACACGGCAGTTTCCTTGAAGAAGTCGATGACCTTAATACCGAGGTGTATTTTAAGGGACTACTGAAAACCAGTGTTGCATATATGCTGCTTACCCGTTGCGGATATGACGCCTCAGAATATCTCGACACAGAGGATTTCCGGGATATCTGCAATTTCAATACGGTTGACACGCTGAATATTATCGGTTGTGCAAACCGAGATGTTTCGGAAATGGTACTGCGTGAGGTTGCCGAAACGGTGAGATCCATAGAGCGTGAAAGCAAAGCAACGAATCGCACATTTGAAAAACCTACGGAAATCAAAGATAATATAACCGAAAACAAAACACTTGAAGGGAGTATTGAAAATGGAACTGACCTACAGGAAAGAGGGAGACTATCTTCTCCCGAATATTCAAGCGCCGGAAGCTCCGAAGATCGGGAAATATGGGATGCTGCGGCACACATTTCTGCGGCGTTACCGCAAAACGATGCTGTCGGGATTGCAGCTGAACGGCAAATTGAACGAACACCTCGAACAGATCGACCGTCAGGCGAACGAGATGATGAAAACTCTGATGAGCGAAATGGCGAAATCGCAGGGAGTGAACGAAGAACTCAAAGCGAGCAATCAAATGAAATGGGTTCAGATGATGAACAACATCAGAGCGTCGGCGGAGGAAACGGTGCTGAAGGACATCGTTTACAGCTAAGCGGTCACAATTACAACGGACCGAGCGAAGTCCCGTATTATCATAATCAGGACGAGAAAGCCGAGCTTCTTCGCAACTGTATCGCTCTTAAAGACCACAGAAAAGAGATTGCCACATTTATTGCGGAACACGAGGACCGCAAGGAGTGTGGCAATTTTATTAAGGGCTTCTTTGACAACACCTATGTAGAGCACATCTTGGAAAACGGACAAAGAGTCGGTTATCGCGCCTACGATGACCTTTTAACCATATGGAAAGGCAGCTATCTTTCCCGTGAAAGTGATGCTTTTATCAGTTGGGAGCGTGTAGCGAATAAAATCTATGGGCTAATTCTTATGCACGAATGGCTAAGCCCGGACGAACAGCCACTCCCCACCGTAGGTGAACAATACAGGCTTTTTGAGGAAGCAAGTGCCGAAAAAGCAAATCAGTTTACTATGCCGCAGGAGGCTATCGACTATGTGCTTCGCGGCGGCAGTCATGTTTCACAATGCAGGCTTCGCGTTTACGAGCAATTTCTAAAGCAGGAAGGCAAGGAGAAAAACATTTCCTTTCTCAAAAACGAATACGGCTTGGGAGGCGGTTCAAATGCAATACCCGAAAGCGGTTATTGGGAAGCTCACGACGGAAAGGGCATTAAAATATACAAAGGTATAGATGATGAACAAAAGTCGGTTGTGCTGCCGTGGAATAAGGTCGAAAAGCGAATCGGTGAGCTTATAAAGGCAGACAGATACCTTACTGCTGCCGATAAAGAGGCATATCCGAAATATAAACGCGAAAAAATGCTGAGAAACGAACGGTATGAGCTTATGCGTGAGTTCCGTTCCATTTATGAAGATTACAACGATTTTGAACGGCAGCTCGGTAATGAGAGCGCCGTTCTTTCTATGTATGAACTCGGCGATTGCGCGTCGCAGTTTATGAACGGAGAAAAGCGTTGTCAGTTTGCAAGCGGAAATCCGTTTGTCCTGCCCACAATGCGAGATGCGCTTCAAAAAATTATAGACGCAAAAACGCATTTAACCGAACGGGCTGAAAAAATGCTTGAAGCATTGTCCGGGGATTAGGCAAAACCTCTTGAACCGTCCTATGACGAATTAAATCCGCCGCCTGAGCCTAAAAAGGAATACCGCTTTTCTCTCGGTGACTCGGTGCATATCGGCGCAGATGAATACTCTATTCTCTCCATTGATGATAAGTCGGTTCTGCTCAATGACAGTAAGTTTCCGCTTCTTTGTGAAGAAATGAAACGAGAGGAATTTGACCGTAAAATTGCCGAAAATCCGATGAATGACAAGTATCTGCAAGTGGTTGAAACAGTCCCCCAAAAGGCTGACGGTCCGCTTGATAACGAGAAAATCAGGATTACTTTGGATTCCGGCAGAGATGCAGTCCATTGGATATATTACAATCCCGATGCAGACGCAGGCGGTCAATATGTCTCGGGGGATCTTGCGTTTTCGGTGTTTGAGGAGCTTGTAGAGGAATACGACATTGCAAACCACCCCGAAAATGCCGAGAAGTTCTTTTCCGACCTTGAAGAAATGTCCGATCAATTTCTTGCCGATATCAACACGCCGTTTTTCCTTGAAGCCGAGGGCGATTACGAGACGGATTGCGATTATATCGAATTCACTCCCGAAAACATTCTGAGTATTCACAAGGATATTCAGGAATTAAATGCAGAACATCAGTCGGAGCTTTCAAAAACGGAGGTGCAGGAAAGTCAAACACCACTGTCGGCTTCTGACCGTGAAGCGGAAGTCCTCAGCAATGTTCTTAATAAGTTGAATATCGGCGATATTAAGCTCACTTCTGAGAACGGAGAACTTGTTGCAACGGACAGCAGCAACAATGTTTGGCGCGGAAAACAATTCTATGATTTTCTTGTAGAGGACGCAATCAGCTACGATGAGTACGGAAAGCCGAACGAAATAGACGGCGATGTTCTTGCGAATTTCACCGAGCTTTGCGGGCTTCACGGCGTTGAAATTAAGGACTATAACGCTCCTTCCCCTTGGGACGAATATGAGAAAGCGAAGAAAGAAAATCCCGACGCGGTTGTTATGCAGAAGGTCGGCGATTTCTTTGAAATGTTCGGCGAGGAAGATACAAAAATCGCGCACGAAGTCCTTGATCTGACGCTCACCAAAAGGGCCTTTACAAATAAATCTATTACAACGCCTATGTGCGGATTTCCCTTATTCAAAACCGAAGAATACACACAAAAGATTTTGGACGCGGGATACGATGTGGTTGTTGTAACTCACGAACCGGGCGAAAAGCTCGAGGTAAGACGAATTGTATCTTCGGCAAAAGAAAAGGCGGAACTATCACTTGCTCCGCCGCCCGAGCAGAAAAAGCAAAGTAAGATTACGCCGAGCATTCTTTATCCCGAAATAAAGAGCGATTACCGCACGAATTTTCGTATTGATAACGATGACATCGGCATTGGCACACCACTCGACAGGTTCTATAACAATTTTCACGCGATAGGACTTCTCAAAAAGCTGGAAAGCGAACACAGGCTTGCCGATACAAACGAGCAGCGTATTCTTTCTAACTATGTCGGTTGGGGCGGTCTGCCTCAGTTTTTTGAAGAAACCAATCCCCATTATGAAGAACTGAAAAGCATACTTCCGGAGGACGATTATGCGTCGGCAAGAGAGTCGGCGCTGACAGCGTTTTATACGCCGCCCGTTGTTATTAAGGCAATATACAAAGCGCTTGGGAATATGAACTTCAAAAGCGGCAATATTCTTGAACCTTCTTGCGGCATCGGTAACTTTATGGGGCTTATACCCGACAGTATGAGTGATGCAAAATTTTACGGCATTGAGCTTGACAGCATTTCGGGAAGAATTGCACAGCAGTTATATCAGAAAAACAGTATTGCCGTGCAGGGCTTTGAGAATACCAATCTGCCCGACAGCTTCTTTGACTGTGCTGTTGGCAATGTGCCGTTCGGTCAGTTCAAAGTGCCGGATAAGCGCTATGATAAGCATAATTTTCTCATTCACGATTACTTCTTTGCCCGAACTCTCGATAAAGTGCGACCGGGCGGTATTATAGCGTTTATTACTTCAAAAGGCACGATGGATAAGGAAAACCCGGCGGTACGGAAATATATTGCTCAACGGGCTGATTTGCTCGGCGCGATCCGTCTGCCGAACAATACCTTTAAGGACGCAGCGGGAACGGAAGTTACTTCAGATATTATATTCCTACAAAAGCGTGACCGACTCATTGATATTGAACCCGATTGGGTACACCTTAATACCGATGAAAACGGTATTACAATGAACAGCTACTTTGTCGATAATCCGGATATGATTATGGGCGAAATGCACCTGATTTCCGGTCCGCACGGTCCGACGTCTGCCTGTATCGCCTATGAGGACAGAAGCCTTGCAGAACAACTGTCGGAAGCCGTAGAGAATATTCACGCAGAAGTTACGGAGTATGAGTTTGATGAGCTGACCGACGAGGAAGAGGACCTTTCCATTCCTGCCGAACCCGATGTTCGCAACTTTTCATATACGATTGTGGATGGCAAAATCTATTACCGTGAAAACAGCCGTATGAACCCCGTGGAGGTTTCTGTTACAGCCGAAAACCGCATTAAGGGTATGATCGGTATTCGCGATTGCGTTCGCACTCTTATTGAGTACCAAACCGAGGATTTTCCCGATTCGTTTATTGAGAATGAGCAGAAAAAGCTCAATGAACTGTACGACGCATTTTCAAAGAAATACGGGCTGATCAATTCCCGTGCAAACAATTCCGCTTTTAATTCGGATTCCTCCTATTGTCTGCTTTCGTCTCTTGAAATTTTGGACGATGAGGGTAATTTCATCCGTAAAGCGGATATGTTTTCAAAGCGGACGATAAAGCAAAAGGTTACCGTCACAAGCGTAGATACCGCGTCCGAAGCGTTGGCACTGTCCCTTGCCGAAAAAACAAAAATAGATATTGAATATATGTGCTCGCTCACGGGAAAGTCGGAAGAAGAAATTGCCGAAGATCTCAAGGGCGTTATTTTTTTGAATCCGAGGTACTCCGAAAGGTCAAGGGAGCTTAAATATTTACCTGCTGACGAGTATCTGTCCGGCAATATCCGTGAGAAGCTTGAGGAGGCAAAGACGGCGGCAGAAGATGACAGTATCTTTGAAATCAATGTAAAGGCTCTAACCGAGGTTATGCCGAAGGACCTTTCCGCAGGTGAGATATCTGTGCGCTTGGGTGCGACTTGGATACCGCCCGAGGATATCGAAAGGTTTATGTTTGAGCTTTTCGGTACTGCGCGGTATATATCTTTTAATATTCACGTGCATTACAGTGAGTACACGGGTGAATGGAATATTGAGGGCAAGTCCTACGACCGCAACAATGTCAAGGTCTATAACGCTTACGGTACAAACAGAATCAACGGTTATAAGATCATCGAGGAAACGCTGAACCTGCGTGATGTGCGTGTGTTCGATTATGTTGAGGACGAAAACGGCAATAAAAAGCCAGTGCTCAATAAGAACGATACAGCCGTCGCACAAGGTAAGCAACAGCTTATAAAGGAAGCCTTTGCTGAATGGATTTGGAAAGACCGAGAGCGCCGCGAAAGGCTTACAAAGCTATATAACGAGAAGTTTAATTCTGTCCGCCCCCGTGAGTATAACGGCGAACATCTGAACTTTGTAGGTATGAACCCGGAAATTACGCTCAGACCGCATCAGGTCAATGCCATTGCTCACATTCTTTACGGCGGAAACACCTTGCTTGCGCACGTTGTCGGAGCCGGAAAAACCTTTGAAATGGTTGCGGCGGCACAGGAATCAAAGCGTCTCGGCCTTTGCAATAAGTCCTTGTTTGTAGTCCCGAATCATCTGACCGAACAGTGGGCGGCAGAGTATCTGCAACTTTACCCATCGGCGAACATTTTGGTCGCGAGTAAAAAGGATTTTGAGACTAAAAACCGCAAGAAGTTTTGCGGTCGTATTGCTACGGGCGATTATGATGCCGTCATTATCGGTCACAGTCAGTTCGAAAAAATACCGATGTCGGTTGAGCGTCAGCAGGCTATTCTTAATCAGCAGCTTGAAGAAATAATGAACGGCATTTCGGAACTCAAACGAAATCGCGGTGAGAATTTCTCCATTAAGCAGCTTGAAAAGGCAAAAAAGACAATCAAACAAAAGCTTGAAAAGCTTAACGACCAAACCCGTAAGGACGATATTGTAACCTTTGAGGAACTCGGTGTTGACCGCTTGTTTGTTGACGAAGCGCATTATTACAAAAACCTTGCCGCGTTTACGAAAATGAGGAATGTCGGCGGTATCAGTCAGACCGAAGCGCAAAAGTCAAGCGACCTTTATATGAAGTGCCGTTATCTCGACGAACTTACGGGTGGCAAAGGCGTTGTGTTTGCGACGGGTACGCCTATTTCAAACTCAATGGTTGAACTCTATACAATGCAAAAGTATCTTGAATATAACCTGCTGAGGAAAAACGATCTTTTGCATTTCGACTCCTGGGCGTCCACATTCGGCGAAACGGTAACGGCAATCGAGCTTGCCCCCGAGGGCAGCGGATACCGCCCTAAAACGAGATTTGCGAAATTTTACAATTTACCGGAGTTGATGTCTCTGTTCAAAGAAGCGGCGGATATTCAAACAGCGGATATGCTGGATCTCCCTGTGCCGAAAGCCAATTATCACAATGTGCTCTTAAAGCCGTCCGAACAGCAAAAGGAAATGGTTCAGTCTCTTGCAAAACGCGCCGAGAAGGTACGAAACAAGATGGTGGACTCGAGCACGGACAATATGCTGCTTATCACCAACGACGGCAGAAAGCTTGCGCTTGACCAGCGTTTGATAAACGAGATGCTTCCCGACAGTGAGACAAGCAAGGTGTCTGCCTGTGCCGACAATGTCTTTGATATCTGGCAGAAAACTGCCGAAAAGCGTTCTACGCAGATGGTATTCTGCGACCTCTCCACTCCCCACGGCGACGGAAAATTTAATGTGTATGATGATTTGCGCGACAAGTTGGTAGCGAAAGGCATTCCGAAAGAAGAAATTGCCTATATCCATTCGGCAAATTCCGAAGCACAGAAAAAGGAACTATTTGGCAAGGTGCGAAACGGTCAGGTCAGAGTGCTTATTGGTTCTACGCAAAAGATGGGTGCCGGCACGAATGTGCAACAGAAGCTTATTGCCTTGCACCATCTCGACTGTCCGTGGCGACCGAGTGATTTGCAACAGCGTGAGGGGCGAATTGTCCGACAGGGCAATGAAAATTCCGAGGTCGAAATTTACACCTATGTTACCGAGAACACCTTTGACAGCTACCTATATCAGTTGGTGGAATCAAAACAAAAGTTTATCGGTCAGATTATGACTTCAAAATCTCCCGTGCGATCTGCCGAAGATGTGGACGAGCAGGCGCTTTCCTACGCCGAAATAAAGGCTTTGTGTACGGGCAATCCGTATATCAAAGAGAAAATGGATCTTGACATTGATGTGTCCCGACTCAAACTGTTAAAGGCAAATCACCTCAGTCAGATTTATTCTCTGGAGGATAAGGTACACAAAGAGTTCCCGGCAAAGATTGCGGCGCTTGAAGAACGCATTAAGGGCTTTGATAAGGATATTGCAACAGCGAACAGTCACCCCGCCGGAGATAAGGATAATTTTTGCGGAATGACCGTTAAAGGCGTTTCCTTTTCCGAGAAAAAAGATGCGGGTGAAGCCGTTATTGCCGCTTGTAAGGCTATGTCAAGTCCCGATGCAATCAGTTTTGGCTCTTATCGCGGCTTTGATATGGAGCTTTCATTCGACACTTTCAGCAAGGAATATAAGATAACTCTTATAGGCGAGCTGCGTCATACTGTTATACTCGGCACGGATATTTTCGGTAATATACTGCGTTTGGATAATGCAATCGGCGCGTTTTCGGAACGTCAGATTGCCTGTAAGGAGCAGCTTGATGACACTAAGGTTCAGCTTGAAAATGCCAAAGCAGAGTCGCAAAAGTCGTTTCCGCACGAGGAGGAATTGAAAACAAAATCCGCCCGTCTTGCTGAGCTTAACACTTTGCTTGATATGGACAAAAGGGATAATGAACTTGTGGACGGAGAACGCATCGATGACGCAGAAGAACCGGACCGAAGCAACAGCCGCGACGCGAGGTAGCAAATATATTGATGTTTCTTTGATTATATGCTATAATGGTTTTGCCTGATTTCCCCGAATTGAGCAAACATAGATTCTTGGAAATTATGCTCCGACCGTAGGGGTTGGTTCTACGCAATAAATGCCGTCATTATTCGGATTGTTTGTAAATGTCGGTTGGACTTAAAAAAGGCTCTCGGTAGCCGGTCATTATTTTGCGTGTTCTATCTATAAGACCTGCGGAGAAAGGAGATTGTTATGGCGAAAGTGTCGAGCAAAACGCACACGAAACAACAGTTGAATGATTATGCTAATCAGCATAACCCAAACAACAAAGCCTGCAAAGCTAACAAGGCAAATAAGGCAAAGATGCGTTCTAAAAAAAGAAAAGAGCGTGTCGATAATGTCGCTGATCTTGAATGGTTTTGCTACGGTTGGTGTGACGACTGACAAGGCGGGAGAGCATCGGAGAACGGTGCTCTCCCGTTCTTATAATCGCACATTTGTATAGTCGTAGAAACCTCCGTATAATTGTAGTAGATACAAGAGTACGGAGGTTTTTATGATGAAATTCAAAGATGTAAAACGGTACTTAACCATAGACAAAAGCGAAATCAACGAATATATCACGCTTGTGATAAAGGCACGGAACGCATATATCGACGAGCGAAAGTCCACCGAAGATGTGGATGAGCTACTGTGCAAGTTAATGAAGATCAAGCGAAAGCTACGAGCGTAGCGGAAAGAAACACACGCCGGATGGAATGAAAACCGTCCGGCTATTTTTATACCCATTTTTACATACCCACTCTCCTGCTTTTAGTGGGTAAATCAGAAAAGAAACGAGGTGAAAGAAATATGAAAAACGATATCAGAAAGGCAAATGAAATCACTATCGAAATGCGCGTCAACGACATTGTTTACGGTATTATCAGCGACGAACTTGATAATATGATTTGCGACTGCGAGGATCTGTCAGAGGAATTTGAAAAGCTTTATTTTGCTAAACGCGTACTCTCTGTTCTTGAAAACAGCGATATGCCGATACGCGCGGCTGTCGGACTGCTCGACAATGTTTTTATCGTAGATGCGCTGTTTGAGGACAAGGACGAATATATCGGCGAATCGGACACCGATACCGATATCTACAACTTTGTGGTTGAACACGGCTACCGTCATTACGATGAGATTGTTATGCCGGGTGAGCTGCCCGAAACAGTCTTTATCCGAATGGCAAGGTGTATGATGAAAAAAGGAGGATTTAATTATGACGAATGAAGAGTTAAACGATGCATTGTATAAGAAACTGAGCAATGAGATGGACCGATACAAGTCAGAATTATTCTCAATGCCGGCAGAGGAAATATTAAAATGCGCTTATACCTATGCAATGAAAGAAGATATCGTATTTGCAATGGAGGAACTAAACCTCTCCGACAAGCAATGCAAAGCACTGTTGTCAGAGCAAAACGCACTTGACAAGATCTTTTCCCGTTGGGAAAATCACGAGTCGCGGTATATGGATGATATTCGGGACATGATCGAGTGTACTGCAAACGAAAAAATCCGGGACGATTTCGTCAGGTCAAAGTCCGAGTCCAGATAGGCGGTGCGCTATGTGGGTGACGCCCGAACAGATTGAAAAAGCAAAACAGATGGATCTTCTGACTTATCTGCAAAGCTATGAGCCGAATAATCTTAAAAAGATTTCGCACGACACTTGGTGTACCAAAGAACACGATTCGCTCAAAATATCCAACGGTAAATGGCATTGGTTTTCTCGGCATATCGGCGGAAAAACAGCTCTTGACTATCTCATAAAGGTCAAGGGCGTTTCTTTTGTGCAGGCGGTTGAGATAATTACAGGATATTCGGCAGTGCTGCCGCCCGTATATACTCCTGTGCAGAAACCAAATCAGCCGAAAGTCTTGGAACTGCCCGAAAGCAACAAGGATATCTGTGCGGTTCGTAGATATCTCAAAAGCAGGGGTATCGCTGACGCGATTATCGACTATTGCCGTAATAACAGACTGCTCTACGAGGACGCGAAGTATCACAACTGCATCTTTTTAGGCTATGACGGCGATACGCCGAAATACGGCGCTGTCAGGAGTACAAATTCGGATTTCAAACGGGATTTAACGGGAAGTGATAAGCGCTTCTCCTTTTTTATCCCTGCCGAAAGCAAAACACAAACCGTGCATTTATTTGAATCAGCGATTGATATGCTAAGTTATGCGACTCTTGAACTGAGATACGGGCAATCCCGTCACGACGATTTTCTTTCTCTTGCGGGCGTATATAAGACGGAAAATAAGCAGGATATTCCGTTGGCACTGAAAACCTATCTTGACCGCCACAAGGAAACGAAGGTTATCTATCTTCATCTGGATAACGATGAAGTCGGCAGGACGGCAACAAGGCAAATAACCGATGCGCTGTCTGCCGAGTATACCGTCATTGACCAGCCGTCTCAAAGCGGTAAGGACTTCAATGATTTTCTTAAAAACGAAATTCAAAAAAAGCGAAAGGAGCAGGTGCGATGAAAATTAAAATCTATCAGATAGACCGGGATAAGGACAACGGAAGTCTGAGCTTCCTTAACTACGAAAATACTGTTAAACGGACCGGCGGAAGAATACGAAGTGAAATCTACCACAAGGTGTTTGACGGCGATGTTGAGTGCAGCGGGCTTGAAGATGTTTATGCTATGTTCAACGAAAACCATCCTGAGTCATTCACCGGTCACTCTCTTTCGGTGTCGGATATTGTGGAGATTGAGAACTCCGACATCGTTGAAAAAGGCTATTACTTCTGCGATAGCGTCGGCTTCAAAATGATTGGTTTTGAACCTTCTCTTGCGGTAGAAAGCAAGAAAGAACAGATTACCGTTGTTATTTGTGAACCCGGAAAGCTTGCCCGTGTTGCGAATATCGGAACCGAGCTGACAGATTTGCAGGCGGTAGTCGGCGGCAGCATCGAAGCGTTCTACCCCTATGAAGAACAAGTATGTATTGTCTGCGATGATGAAGGCAAAATTTGCGGAAAACCGCTTAACCGCGCCATATACAATGAGGACGGGACGATGGTGGAAATTATGGCAGGAACCTTCTTTATCTGTGATTGCAGGAAGCCGCGCTTCGGTAGTCTTAGCAAGGAACAGCAGCAGAGGTTTGTAAATCAGTTTAAGTATCCCGAATCATTTTTCCGCATTAACGATGAAATTAAGGCATTTAAGTACAAGCCGGAAAGAGCCGAGGTTAGATAAATGGCGAAAGAATTTGATGTAACCATTGTTGAAACTCTCAAAATGAAAGTGACGGTTGAAGCCGAAAGCCGTGAGGAAGCAATACAGGCGGTCGAAGACAAATGGTACAAGGGCGATTATATTCTTGACGCAGATAATTTTGTCGGTGTTGAGTTTGAGCCTTCCGAGCGAGTGGTTGAACTCAGCTATCAGAATTTATCCGAGATTTTCAATTATGTCAATGACACACACAAGTCGCCCGTCAGCGGATATATCGTATTCTCACAGGACAGTTTTGACAAGCCTTATTCCGAGCGGTCGCGAACCTATGTTGTTTCAAGTGATAATAAGGCATATATCGCCGGAGTAGGCGGATATTCCATTTTCGGTTCCTGCCTTGACGGAAGCGATCAAAACATTCGTCTTGAGAGATATATGCACGGCGATAACGCTTGGAAAATCGAGCGCTGCTATATGCAGCGTGACGATTACGAGTACGCTCATTCTCAGCAGGTAAAGAACAAAGACAACCGTGAGGAACGATAAATAAAACAGTGGGGTTAATAGGCGGTGTTGTCTTAGCAAGCATCGCCTTTGTGTCCACACATCGGCAGCTTGTTAAGGGTTGCCACCCCTAAAACCCCGAAAAAGAGGTGGTTATTTGCGAAAAAGAAATGTTGAATTTCATTTTATGCTGACAGACGCAGAAGCGTCTCTACTTCAAACAAAAGCAAAAAAATGCGGTCTTTCACAGCAGGCATTTATGCGCTCGCTCTTATATAACACACCCATTAAAGAACAGCCGTCCGTTGATTTTCACACCACAATAAAGTCACTTGAAAAAATCGGAGACAATATGAATCAGATTGCCGCAAAAGCAAACACACTCGGTTTTGTGGATCAGGTTCAGTACCGGAAAGAAACAGATAAACTTGAAAGAGTTATTGCCGAGCTTATGCGTGCGGTGTATAGCTGATGGCGGTAACATCTCTGTGGCGCGTAAAGGGATATATCGGCAAAGTCGTTATGTATGCCATAAACCCGGATAAAACAACCGCGCCTGTGTCGTATCAAACCGGTGCAGAAAGCGATGGGGCTGAAGACACGCTTGGAGGCATTGTTTCCTATGTTGGACGGGATGAAGCGACAAACCAAAAATCTCTTGTTTACGGAATATGCTGTCATAAAGATACGGCAGTACAGGATATGATGGCTGTCAAACGCAAGTTTGAAAAGACAGACGGCGTTATTGCTTATCACGGGTATCAGTCTTTCGCCGAGGGTGAAGTTACACCGGATACAGCTCACGAAATCGGCAAAGCTCTTGCCAAAGAACTATGGGGAAATCGGTATCAGGTACTTATCACAACTCATTTGGATAAGGACTCTCATATCCATAATCATTTTGTAATAAATACCGTTTCATATGTTGACGGAAAGAAATATCACAGAACAAAACAGGATTACTACCGAATGAGAGAGGTCAGCGACCGACTCTGCAAAGAGTACGGTCTTTCTGTTATAGAAAAACCGAAAACCAAAGGCAAAAGCTATGCCGAATGGAAAGCTGAATTTGAAGGCAGAACGACTGTACGCGGCACTATCCGCGAAGCCATAGATATTGCTGTAAGCGGTTCGGGCAGCCGACTTGAATTTCTTGACGCAATGGATCAGATGGGCTTTATCATAGACCAAAGCGGTAAGTATCCGAAAATAAAGCATATCGGCTCAGAGCGCTTTGTGCGTTTCAATTCTCTTGGTCCTGGTTATTCGCCGGAGGAAATCTTTGAGCGCATACGGAACAATGAATATCCCGAGTTCCCGGAAGTGCCGCCACAGGAATCACCGCAACAGATTTTTGACGGACAAACCGAGCGCGTTGCGGCTATGAATTACACGGCTGTTTATCATTGCTTTGTTACGGCTTTGAAAATCACGACGGAAAGACCGAACACAAACAAAAAAATGTGCTTTCTTGTTCGCGAGGATCAGGGCAAAATGCGAAGCTATTCTGATCAGCTTTTAATGCTGACCGAGCACAAGATTGAAACCAAAGAGCAGCTTTTAGAGTTCCGTGAAAAAGCGACGGCACAAATCCCGGAAGTAATAAAACTCAGGCAGGATATGCGAAATGCCTTAAAGCGGGCAATTCGTGCCGGCGACGAAACAATGATAAGCAAGACAAAATACAACATCGACATTTACTCAAGACAGCTTAAAAAACTGCGCCGTGAGATAAATGCTTGCGACGGAGTTTTAGAACGTATGGAATCGGTACGGGAAAAGCTCACCCGAATCGAGGACGAAAAATTCAGAGGAAAGGATAGGTTAAAGAATGAACACATCAGCAGAAGCGGCAGATCAGGTAGTACGAATGAGCCTTAACGGAGCCGAAGCCGCATTAAAAATTACAGGCTCTGCGTCAAAAGAAGTTGCAAAGCTGCTTTTCAAAGCCTTAAAGGATTTATCAAAACAAACCAAGAAAACAAAAGGTCAGATGCGGCTTTCCAATCTTGTAAAGTCCGGTAAAAAGCTTGAAATTTATCAGGTGGCGGACGCAAATCTGAAAAGGTTTTGTGAGCAGGCAAAAAAGTACGGTATGATCTATACCGTGCTCAAGGACAGAAACAAAAACGACGGTATCACCGAGGTTATGGTTAAGGCGGAGGATAAGTCAAAGATTGACCGCATTTTTGAACGCTTAGGTCTTGTTCCCGAAAGCGTTGCAGATGTTCACCCTGAAAAGACAAAGGAAAAGGACGCTCCGGAACGCACTGCGCCGGATAAAAGCGAAGCGGATAAATTTCTCGATGAGGTGATGGCAAAACCTAACCCCACCAAGGAGGAACCGCATACTGTAAACCCCACAGAGGCACGGACAGAGAAACAAAATCAGTCCGTGCCTTCTTCAAAGAACAATCGCGATTCAAAGGACCGTTCGGCTGATACCCGAACTGCCGAGGAACGCCGTCCGTCCGTGCGTAAAGAGCTTAAAGAGATACGCGAGGAAATGGACAGAGAGAAAAAACCGAAAGGCAAGACCAAAAACAGCCCGACAAAAACAGCCGAGCACAAAGCTCCGGCAAAAAAGAAAAAATCGAAGGAGAGATAATATATGAATAATTTTGATGATCTTTTCACCGCCGGCGGCGAGAAAAATGAAACCAAGTCCGAGCGCTCGTTTAACAAAGAGGAATGGGCGGCAAAAAAGCAGCAGGAACGAACCGACGCTTTTGAACTGCTCGATACCGCTACCAAAGAGGCGGTTGAAAACTGCGAGACTTTCCGTGACTATCTGCTCGTTCAGAGCAGATTTGGGAGATACTCGGTCAGCAATGCACTGCTTATTGCCTATCAGAATAATGAAGCCACTTACCTTGCCGACTTTGAGACTTGGAAAGAAAAAGGCGTGTTTGTTCATAGGGGCGAAAAGGCAATCACCTTGCTTGAACCGGGAAATGAGTTTACCCGTGAGGACGGAACGACAGGCTTCTCGGTCAATGTCAAGAGGATGTTTGATGTTTCGCAAACCAACAGCCAGCGTGGTTATCCACGCCGAGAACCGGACGAACGCAGAGTGCTGAAAGCACTGATTGCCTCCTCCCCCTGCGACATTCGTATGACGAACGAGCTTGAGGGTAATGTCTGCGCAAGATATGTGCCGAAGGACGACGCAATTTATATCCGTCAGGGGCTTGACGGATATGACATTTTCCGAAGTCTGTCGCAGGAAATTGTAATCGCAAACTTTGCAAAGGACGGCATCAGCCGTGAGGACTGTTCCTTTACTGCCTATTGCGCGTCATATATCCTTTGCGAACGCAGCGGCTTTGATACCGGCGATTATAATTTTGAGAAAGCCCCGGACCGCTTCAAGGAAGCTGAGCCGAAAACAATTCGCGGTCAGCTTGATAAGATTCGCGATTCCGCTAACGAGGTATCTCAGGATATGCGCCGTGCAATGGAGGAACAGCAGAAAGCAAAACGCTCCAAAGATGACGGCGCAAGATAAGGAGGCTTCGCAATGACGGAAGCAAAGCGAATTATGACAATGGACGATTTTGAGCACCGTTTGCTTGTCGGCTGTATCAATAAGGCGCGAACCGAATATATGGAGGAAGGCAAGCCTACCGAGGATATAAACGAGCTGCTCATTAAAGCCATTGAAGCCCCTACTAAGAAAGAAAAACGAAAGGCAGACCGTGAGGGAAGATAAATTCTCTCGGACGAATGTTATTCTCTACTGTTTAGGGCTGATTCCGACCGTATGGCTGGGGCTGCTTGTAGCTCCGGCTATCGGTGCGGGACTTCCGAACCTCATCAAAAATCTTGCGGTTGTATTCGGTAACCCATTTCATATCGTGTGGTGCGAGGACAGTGTAAAAGCTGTCCTCATTTTTATATGCGCTTATGTAATGGGAATAGGAATTTATCTGTCTACCGCGAGAAATTATCGCCGCCGTGAAGAACACGGTTCGGCACATTGGGGCAATGCCGGACAGGTAAACAAAAAGTATGAGAATAAGGCAGAACCCGAGAAAAACAAAATCCTCACGCAGAAAACCAAAATCGGTTTGGACGGCAGAAAGCATCGCCGAAACTTAAATGTTCTTGTGTGCGGCGGTTCGGGTGCCGGTAAAACAAGATTCTATGCCAAACCGAACATTATGCAGGCTAACACAAGCTTTGTCATTCTCGATCCGAAAGGTGAAAATGTCCGCGATACGGGCAATCTCCTAAAATCAAAGGGCTATGACATTAAGGTGCTTGACTTAATCAATATGGATAAGAGCTATTGCTATAATCCATTCGTTTATCTTCACTCGGATAATGATATTCAAAAGCTCGTGACAAACATCTTTAAGAACACAACGCCAAAAGGAAGTCAAAGTCAAGATCCGTTTTGGGATCAGGCGGCGATGATGCTCTTATTGGCACTTGTATTTTTCCTTCATTATGAAGCGCCGCCCGAGGAACAGAATTTTCCTATGGTTATGGAAATGATTCGCTCGGGGGAAGTCAAAGAGGACGACGATGGATTTATGTCACCGCTTGACCGATTGTTTGCTCGTCTTGCCGACCGAACACCCGATCATATCGCCCTTAAATATTATCGCAACTATCGGTCGGGTTCGGGCAAAACTCTGAAATCCATTCAGATAACCCTTGTGGCAAGGCTTGAAAAGTTCAACCTTGACAGCCTTGCGGCTATTACACAATCGGATGAGATGGAGCTTGATAAGCTCGGCGAAAAGAAAACCGCTATCTATGCGGTTATTCCCGATAACGACTCAAGCTACAATTTCATAGTCGGTATGCTCTACACCCAGCTTTTCCAACAGCTTTATTACAGTGCCGATGTAAAACACGGCGGCAGGCTTCCGGTCCATGTGCATTGTGTCATGGATGAATTTGCGAACGTCGCGCTCCCTGATGAGTTTGATAAGCTGCTCTCCACAATGCGAAGCCGAGAGATTTCTGTCAGCATTATCATTCAGAACCTGGCACAGCTAAAAAAACTTTTTGAAAAAGAATGGGAGTCGATAGTCGGCAACTGCGACGAGTTTCTATATTTGGGCGGAAATGAGCAATCGACGCACGAGTATGTTTCCAAGCTGCTCGGTAAAGAAACCATTGATATGAACACCTACGGGCAATCTAAAGGGCGTAACGGGAACTATTCGACAAATTGGCAGATAACCGGGCGCGAGCTTATGACGCCCGACGAGGTTCGTATGATGGATAACAAATACGCTCTGCTCTTTATCCGAGGTGAGCGACCGATTATGGATTTGAAGTACGATATCTTGAAGCACCCGAATATTAAACTCTCGGCGGACGGCGGCGCAGAGCCTTATGAACACGCACGACCGAATTACAGCATCGGCAGTATCAGCTTTGACAGTTCTGTTCTTAAAATGGAACCGTTTGAACTTACCGATGAGGTCGGCGATTTCGCTATTCTCACCGAGGAGGAAATTGAAGAAATCTTAAAAAATGAAAAATTGGAGGAAGAAAACTATGAAGAAATCAGTTCTCAAAAAGCACACCGCTAAGTTCCCGATGACGGGCAAGGTCAGAAAGGGCTTTGGCGTCTACTGTGCAATCGTTCTTGCACTTGCGCTTATGTTCACTATGTCTCTTACGGCATTTGCGGCAACTGACGATCCGCTGACCGTTGTTAACAATCTGTCCGATTTTATCTTCGGACTTATCCGCGCTATCGGTCTTATTATGCTCGGCTTCGGCGTCGTGCAGGTCGGACTTTCCCTTAAATCTCACGATCCGTCACAGCGTGCCAACGGCTTTTTAACTGTTGCGGGCGGTATTGTCATTACCTTCGCAAAGGAAATCTTGAACCTTATTACGGGCTA
The DNA here is from genome assembly GCA_963656085.1 of Agathobacter sp. GTDB lineage: Bacteria > Bacillota > Clostridia > Oscillospirales > Acutalibacteraceae > CAVALG01. Next base: position 17,357 of record CAVKHV010000004.1, on the reverse strand, counting down.
AAAAGGAGGACGCACATGGAAAAATGCGAGTGCTATATCAACTCTCTGAAACAGGGAGAAACCAATGTGCTTGGTGAGGCAACGATTATCGAACGCATCGGAGACAACGATTATCTTGCCGAGTATAAAGGCGTGAAATGTCACGCTATATTCAATCCCTTTACCGGGCGTTACTTCGTTGACGATGTGTACGGAGTAATCCGTAGTTCGCCCGACCGGGACAGCAGATAAATAAGATAAGGTGCACGGGGCAGGTCGCAAACGGCCTGCCCCTATTTGCCGGAAAGGAGGAAGCAATGAAGAAATACAGCATTATTTATGCTGATCCACCGTGGCGGTATGATCGAAAAGGAGTACAGGGTGCTGCTGAAAGTCAATACCCAACAATGAGCATTGACGAGCTTTGTCGCTTGCCTGTCTCTGAAATTTCCGAAAAAGACTCTATTCTTTTTCTTTGGGCGACTTTCCCAAAATTACAAGAAGCATTTAAGGTGATTAAAGCGTGGGGCTTTGAGTATAAAAGCGTAGCTTTCGTGTGGCTCAAACTTAATAAAAGCGGCAAAGGCTGGTTTTACGGTCTTGGCTTCTGGACAAGAGGAAATGCTGAAATTTGTCTGCTTGCTACAAAAGGACACCCAAAACGCAAATCGAACCGTGTTCATCAATTTATCATAAGCCCTTTGCGTTGTCACAGTCAGAAACCGGACGAGGCAAGGGATAAAATTATCGAGCTTATCGGCGATTTACCCCGTATAGAACTATTTGCCCGTCAAAGAGTGCCGGGATGGGATGTTTGGGGTAATGAGGTTGACAGCGATATTGCGCTTACGGGAGGTGAACCGAATGTCCGATAATTGGGTAGTTCAAAACTTACAGAATGCACTTGATACCTGGAACGGAAAGCTTGCGGAAATATGGACTTTGCTCACTCAATCGCCCGAAACCTTCAAGGGCGGTGCAATATGGCAGGTAATTCTGTCTATTCACGGAGCATTGCAGGCTATCGGATACGCCTTGCTCGTTCTGTTTTTTGTTGTCGGAATAATCAAGACTTGCGGCAGCTTTACCGAAGTAAAAAAGCCGGAGCATGTCTTAAAACTGTTTGTCCGTTTTGCTCTTGCAAAAGGCGTAATCACTTACGGTCTTGAACTGTTGCTTAAACTGATGATGATTGTGCAGGGCGTTATTTCAAAAATAATGGTGGCGTCCGGTATTGCAAGCAATTCCGGAGCAACATTGCCGCAAACAATTATTGACGCAGTCGAAAACTGCGGATTTTGGGAATCGATACCGCTATGGGCAGTGACTTTGATTGGCGGATTGTTCATTACGGTGCTGTCATTCATAATGATTATGAGCGTATACGGGCGCTTTTTCAAAATCTATATGTACTCGGCAATCGCGCCGATTCCGTTGTCTACCTTTGCAGGACAGCCTACCGAGAATGTCGGAAAGACATTTTTGAAAAGCTACTGTGCGGTGCTCCTTGAAGGGGCTATTATCGTACTTGCCTGTATCATATTCTCCGTGTTTGCTTCAAGTCCGCCCACAGTCGATACTTCGGCAGCGGCGGTGACGCAAGTGTGGAGCTATGTCGGGGAACTCATTTTTAATATGTTGGTACTCGTCGGATCTGTAAAGATGGCGGACCGCATTGTGCGCGAAATGATGGGACTGTAAAGGAGGAATCTATTTGGAAATTAAAATCAACCGTGAAATAAGGAACTACACGGAATCAATGTTTTTCGGACTGTCGATGCGACAGTTCGTTTTTGCAGTTATCGGCTGCGGTATGGCGGTAGGAATGTATTTTATCTTAAAGCCGTTTTTCGGAGTGGAAACACTCTCGTGGATGTGTATGCTCGGAGCTGCTCCCTTTATCGCCTGCGGCTTTGTGACCTATAACGGTATGACTGCCGAGCAGTTCGCATGGGTATGGCTTAAATCAAAATTCATTGAACCCGTCAATGTGAAATTTGAATGTGATACGCTCTATTCAGAGATAACGGAAAAAACACAGAAGGAGGAAAAGAAAACGATATGATGAAGTCACTCAAAGCAATGCTCAAACAGGATAAAGAAAAATATACCGTCCCGAAATCGGTTCACGATTATATTCCCATTTCAGCCATTTGGGAGGACGGTATCTTTAAGGTCGGCAATAAGTTTGCAAAGACCTTTCGGTTTACCGATATCAATTACCTTGTTGCCGGAAAGGAGGATAAAGAAACGATGTTTCTCTGCTATTCCGAACTGCTCAACAGTCTTGATAGTGGTGCGACCACAAAGCTTACAATCAACAATCGCCGTATCAACAAGGTGAACTTTGAAAAGGAAATCCTTATTCCGAAAAACGGTGATGAGCTTGACTGCTACCGTGAGGAATACAACAATATTTTGCTTGATAAGGCAAGCAACGCAAACGGCATTATTCAAGAGAAATACCTGACCGTTTCGGTCGTTAAAAAGGATATTGAGGAGGCGCGAACCTATTTCTCCCGTATCGCGTCCGATCTGCGAGCACATTTCTCTGCTCTCGGTTCAAAGTGTGAAGAATTGGACGCTGGAGAAAAGCTCCGTTTGCTTCACGATTTTTACCGCGCAGGCGAAGAAGAAAGCTTCTGTTTTGATCTTTCGGATATGATGAAAAAGGGACATAGCTTCAAGGACTATATCTGTCCCGATTCTATGGAACGAGCCGACGATTATATAAAGCTCGGCGAGAAATATGTGCGTGTGCTTTTCTTAAAGGATTACGCATCATATATCAAGGATAGTATGGTCTCGGAGCTTACCGAACTTAACCGCAATATGATGTTCTCCATAGATATCGTCCCTATCCCGATGGACGAGGCGGTACGAGAGGTTGAGAACCGATTGCTCGGGGTGGAGACAAATATAACGAATTGGCAGCGAAAGCAGAATCAAAACAACAATTTCTCAGCGGTTGTTCCTTATGATATGGAGCTTCAGCGCAAAGAAAGCAAGGAGTTTTTGAATGACCTCACTACACGCGATCAGCGTATGATGTGCGCTACGGTTACAATGGCTCATATGGCGGATAGTAAGGAACAGCTTGACGCAGATACAGAAACAATCCTTTCGACGGCAAGACGGCATTTGTGCCAGCTTGCCGTTTTGAAATTTCAGCAGACCGACGGGCTTAACACCGTGCTTCCTATCGGGTGTAAAAAGATTCAGGCTACAAGAACACTGACAACCGAAAGCCTTGCGGTATTTATGCCGTTTAAGGTTCAGGAGGTCGCCCATGAGCACGGTATCTACTACGGGCAGAACGCCATCAGCAACAATATGATTATTGCAAACCGCAAGTGTCTGCTCAACGGCAACTCCTTTATTCTCGGCGTGTCCGGTTCGGGTAAATCCTTTACCGGAAAGTGCGAGATTGCAAACCTTATGCTTGCAGGTGATTCGGATATTATTATCATTGATCCCGAGCGCGAATATGCTCCGCTTGTAAATGCTATGGGCGGTGAGATTATCAATATCTCGGCTACTTCATCTAACCACATAAACGCTATGGATATGAACAAGGATTACGGTGACGGCGAAGATCCGCTTATTTTGAAATCCGAGTTTATTCTTTCATTATGCGAACAGCTTATCGGCAGCCGAAGTCTCGGTGCGCAGGAAAAGTCGCTCATTGACCGCTGTGCAAAGAATGTATATCGAAATTTCCGTAAGCGCGGATATAAAGGCAAGGTTCCGACATTAAAGGACTTCCGCGCGGATCTGCTCAAACAGGACGAACCCGAAGCACAGGAAATCGCCCTTGCCATTGAGCTTTTCACGGACGGTTCACTTAACACATTTGCGAAAGAAACCAATGTAGATGTAAACAACCGTCTTATCTGCTATGACATTCTCGATCTCGGAAAACAGCTTTTGCCGATTGGTATGCTCGTTGTGCTTGACAGTATCCTCAACCGTATTACCGCCAATCGTGCAAAGGGCAAAAACACATTTATTATCATCGACGAAATCTATCTTTTGTTTCAGCACGAATATTCGGCAAACTTCCTGTTTACCCTTTGGAAGCGTGTTCGTAAATACGGCGCTTTCTGTACCGGCATCACGCAGAATGTTGATGACCTTTTGCAGAGCCATACTGCACGGACTATGCTTGCAAACAGTGAGTTTGTTATTATGCTCAATCAGGCATCTACCGACCGAATCAAGCTTGCAGAACTACTCAATATCTCGGACACGCAGATTTCGTATATCACCAATGTAGAAGCCGGACGAGGATTGATGAAGGTCGGCTCAGCGCTCGTGCCGTTTGTCAACAAATTTCCGAAGAATACGCAGCTCTATCACCTGATGACAACCAAGCCCGGAGAACAGTGAGAGGAGGATAAGAAATGGATGAGTTAAAAAACAATCCGCAGATTATCGAACTACTTGAAACGCTCGAGGAAAACGGTATGCATAAGGAAAAGGGCGAGGTTTCCGCCCTTGTTTCTTATATCGGAGATATGGAGCATACGCTGTCCGCAATGCTTGCCGAAATGCAGGAAATGCGTAAGGAAGTCAATATGATTCATAACAGTTCCGTCAAGGCTAAATGCGAAAATCTTATCCAAACGGCGGACGGAAAAATCCGTCAGGGTGTTGCTGCCATTTCAAAGGCGAAAAACAACCTCATTGCTTCGGCGGCAAATGCGATAAAAGCTTTTCGGGAAAAAGGCAAGGAAGCACTTAAAAACGCTGTAAAAGCAATGAAAATCCCCGAAACGCTCGATAAGCTCGGCAAGGTCTTTCATAGCTTCGCCGTCTCCATGAACGGAAATGTTCAGAATGTGCAGAACGCACGAATGGAACTCGGCGGCGCAAAAAAGCATCTTATCAATGCCGGCAGATTCTTTTTCGGTAAAGAAGCAAAGGAAAATGAACTTGCAAAGCATGACAAGGGTGTGCTTGCGAGACTTCAAAATCTCTTTGCCAAAATGAGCAACGGATTCTCTGCTTTGGAACACAAATCGCTTAATCTTGCCGATAAGTTAAGATACAACCGTATTAAGGATTCGGTGAAAGCCGATCTTGATTTCTTAAACGGTAAGACAGCCGAAAAGGATACACCTACGCCTATCAAAGACAATGTGAGATAAGCGAGGTGTCCCGATGAAAGATATCAAAACAAGGGAAAGCAAACGGGATATAAAAACACTTGACCGCGCGGCAGGACTTGCAAGGGTAACAAAAAACACGGCGGTCCGAACCAAAGACCAAGTAAAAAATCTTTCCGATGACGGGCAAATTACACCCGACGAATACGCCGAGGACAAAATTAAGTATATGGCGGAGAGGGCTGTCGAAGATACAGGAAAGGCAACACGGAAAACCGCAAAGAAAACTTATGACAGCGGCAAGCGGTTGTATAAGGAGATTCGCCGAACCCGAAAAGAAGCGGACAGTATAAAGCAAACCGCAAAATCTACAGGGAAAGCTACAACCAAAACTCTGCAAAAGAGTATTAAGACAGGTCAGCGTACCGTAAAAACGGCACAACAGACGGCGAAAACAGCGGTAAAAACCGCAGAGAAAACCGCCAAAGCCGCAAAGAAAACGGCGGAAGCCTCTGCAAAAGCCGCAAAAATGGCAGCACAGGCGGCTCGTCAGGCGGCGCAAGCGGCATACAAGGCGGCGGTTGTTACGGCAAAAGCCATAGCTGCCGCAGTAAAGGCGGCGATTGCAGGAATAAAGGCGCTTGTTGCAGCCATAGCCGCAGGCGGATGGGTTGCAGTTGTTATTATCGTGGTAATATGCCTTATCGCTCTGATTGCCGGATCTTGCTTCGGTATTTTCTTTAGCGGTGACGATACGGGTAACGGACTTAATATGCAGACCGTTATTTCGGATATGAATGCCGAGTATCAGGCAAAAATAAACGAGACAAAAGGCACGGTTGCGTATGATGTTCTTGAAATGTCAGGCACCCGTGCCGTATGGCCGGAGGTCCTCTCGGTTTATGCCGTTAAAACCGCAGGCGATCCGAACAATCCGCAAGAGGTTGCGTCTATCGACGAAAGCAAACGGCAGATATTAAAGGAAGTCTTTTGGGCAATGAATGAAATATCCTTTAATACAGCGTCAAAGACCGAGAATGTTGTGACCGAGACTGATGACGGCAACGGTAATATTGTTGAGACAACAGAAAGCGTCACGAGGACTTATCTGTATATTCGGGTGACGCATAAAACGCCGGATGAAATGGCGCAGCAGTACGGTTTTACCGATGAGCAAAAGGAACAGCTCAGAGAGCTTCTATCGGATAAAAACAAAAAGATGTGGAACGGAGTTCTGTACGGTTATACCGCAAGCGGCGAGGATATTGTTTCGGTTGCACTTTCTCAGCTCGGTAACAAAGGCGGCGAGCCTTATTGGAGATGGTACGGTTTCAGCTCTCGTGTTGAGTGGTGCTGTTGCTTTGTCTCGTGGTGCGCTAACGAATGTGGCTATATTGACGCGGGTGTTATTCCGAAATACGCAGGAACTTCCACCGGCGTAAATTGGTTTAAGGAACGCGGACAGTGGCTTGACGGTTCAGCAGAACCGTCACCGGGAATGATTATCTTCTATGATTGGGCTAAAAACGGACTTGACGGGCAGGCGGATCATACCGCCATCGTTTGGAAAGTAGAAAACGGTTATGTCTATACCATTGAAGGTAATTGGGACGATCAATGTCAGACTTCTTGCAGACCTATCGGTGAGTATCAGATACTCGGTTACGGTGTGCCGGCGTATTAACGATTGAATTTGAAAAGCCGACAGTTTCTTTTCCCGGAGACTGTCGGCTTTATTTTTTTGATTGACTTTGTACAAAATACAAGTATACAAATATGCGCGAACAAAACAAAGATCAGAACACATTGTTTTGGTAAAATAATATGAATGCGAGGTGATGTGGAAATATGAAAGAATACGGCTATGTACGGGTATCTTCACTCGATCAGAATGAAGAACGGCAGATGGTAGAGATGCGTAACATCGGCATTCCCGAAGAAAATATATATAAGGATAAGCAGTCCGGAAAGGATTTCAATAGACCAATGTATCAAAAGATGCTTCGGAAACTAAAAAAAGGCGATGTGCTTTATATTTTAAGTATAGATCGGCTCGGGAGAAATTACGAGGAAATTCAAAGTCAATGGCGATTCCTAACACGAGAAAAGGAGATTGATGTTTCAGTGATTGATATGCCGCTTTTGGATACACGGCGAGGTAAAGACTTGATGGGTACATTCCTTGCGGATATTGTTTTGCAAGTCCTATCCTTCGTCGCACAAAACGAACGCGAGAATATCCGAAAAAGGCAGGCGCAAGGAATTGCCGCCGCAAAAGCAAACGGTATGAAGTTCGGCAGACCTGTAATTAAAGCTCCGCCCAACTTTCCGGAGATTGTGCAAAAATGGGAAAACGGAATTATAAAGTCCTATGAAGCAGCAGAAATGTGCGGTATGTGCGAGTCAACCTTTTATCATCGACTACGAGAATATCGTGCTACACTGAATAGCGAAAAATAAAAATCACTGTAAAAAAGTACACCTTTTTACAGTGATTTTTTTGTACTCTCAAAGTCGAAATACAACCGAAATTCGGCTTATTTTCAACCTCTTTTTCCATTATATCACAATAAAGCGCTTTCGTCAAATAAAGCAACACCGTCATTTGGGCATTTGTATTAAGGTGTACTTTTATACAAAGGAAAATGAAAGCATATGTTTTTAGAACCATATAGGGTAAGTTTGATTGGACACAGGTATATAGAAGATTGTCATTTGCAGGACCGACTTGAAGTGATTGTTCGTGAACTGATAGATACTCACGAATATGTTGAGTTTATGATTGGCAGGAACGGAGACTTTGACTTAATGGCGGCAAGTGCAATCAAAACCGTTCAAAAGAATCATAGAGATGATAACAGCAGCTTAAGCCTTGTGATTCCATACCCGGTTGCCGATATGGAATACTATGAGGACTATTACAACGATATTATATATCCCAATGAGTTATGGAGGGTACATCCAAAATCGGCGATAACAAAACGGAATCAGTGGATGATCGACAACTCCAACGCATTGATAGCCTATGTTGAACATGAGGGCGGCGGAGCTGCAAGGTGTTTGCATATGGCAGAAAAAAGAGAAATAGAAATTATCAGATTATAAAATAACAGTATTTGAAGCGTAGATGCAAGAAGCATTTACGCTTATTTTTATGCGGTTGTCTTGAATAAAGGCAACCGCATTTTTGCATTATAAAGTAAGAGGTGATAAACTATAAAAGATGTCTGGAAAATTATATGGCTGCTCGTTGTCGGCTTGTTTACGGCTGTTTTACTGTATCCGGTACTGCACGAACTTGGTCACTCGCTGGCGACTCTTGTGTTCGGCGGAAAGGTTATAGAATTTCATTTGCTTCCATTGCCCAATATGCTATGTGACGGCAGTTCGGTCGGGAACGCAGGACTTGTCACGATTGGGCTATGCGGGATGCTTATTCCGTTTTTGATTTCAATATCATTCAAGCCAAAGCACTTTACGGTATGGTATGTGATGCAGCTTATCAAAGGGATCTCGTCATTAGCATTTGCCCTATCACTTATATCTTTATGCGGACGGAGATTTGGATTCCGGATAGCGAATGATGATATAATTACCGCTTTGAATTTCTGGCCTGACGGGAGTACCTTTTTCATTATAACAATTATAGCATTTTTGCTTTTGGCGATATATAGTATATGTCGGCAGCAACCGATAAAACGATTATACAGATACTTTGAGATAAATGAAAAGTGAGAATCGCACATTTGCGGTTCTCACTTAATTTTTTTATACTTTTATCAGACTTAAAAATGCGCCCTGCCTTTGCGTAGAACAAAGGGTTCTTAACATCGACAAAATCCTATTCGCCTTTACATTATAGCACCTTTTTCGTTTTGTGTCAATATAAAACGAGCAGTTCAGCGTATGTAAAAGCGACATTTTTTCAAACAATTCAGTCTTTTCGCCGAAAAAAGGCGTAAGGTTTTATAATTTATTATCGTCAGAATGTGGTCAAGACTTCTGACAAGAAAGGAGGCATACTATGCCAAAAAAGGGTGAACGAATTTACAAAAGAAAAGACGGTCGCTGGGAAGGCCGCTATCGCAGCGGAATCAACTGCGACGGCAAATCAGTTTACCGTTCTGTATACGGCAAAAGTTATTATGAGGTCAAGAAAAAGTTATCCGGTTGTAATGAATCAAACGAGCTGATCAAACCGAGTCCTAAAAAATCGCCGATGTTCAAAGAAGTTATTGCTATGTGGCAAAAGGCAAATCAAAGTCGCTACAAAGGGGCAACCGCTTTGAAATATGACAATCTGATTGACAGTCATATTCTACCTGTGCTCGGTGGTTACAGGCTCTCTGAAATCACTACATTTGTGCTTGCTGATTTTATGGATAGCAAGCTGAACGCCGGACGATTGGATCGTGCCGGAGGTCTTTCGCCTTCGTATGTCCGAAGTATCATGCTTATAGTTTTTGAGGTTATTGATTTTGCCGTAAAGGAAGATATGTGCGAACCGTTAAGGACGCATATTCATAAACCCGTAATTGAAAAAAGCGAGCTTGAAATTCTCGATGTACGCTCGCAATCTTATTTGGAAAGGCAACTTTTTCTCTGTCCGACTGAGACAGGTGTCGGCATTTTAATCTCGCTCAATACAGGATTGCGTATCAGCGAGGTATGCGCCTTGAAATGGTCGGATATTGATTTTGAAAAAGCGATACTTTGTGTTCGCTCAACGGTTGCGCGAGTTAAAAGCAATGAAAACGACAAAACTACTGTTTTGATTATCGACAGACCGAAAACCAAATCATCACTCAGGGATATTCCGATATCTGCAAAGCTAATGAAAGCACTTATACCATTGTATGAAAAGCGCAAATCGGAATATGTCATTTCGGATAAGCAGAGCTTTGTCAGCCCGAGGACATATGAATACCGTTTTCATAAAGTTCTCGAGCAGTACCATATCAAGTCGGTTAATTATCACGCTCTCCGGCACACCTTTGCTACGCGCTGTATTGAATACGGGGTTGATGTAAAAACGCTCAGCGAAATTCTCGGACATTCTAATGTTTCGATAACGCTTAACACCTATGTTCATTCTTCAATGGATAGAAAGCGCGAGCAGCTTGAAAAGCTCTCTTATGTTCCGGCGTGATTTTGTGGTCAAAAAATGGTCAAAAAAGCGGCGTAAGCCTTATAAAATAAGGACTTACAACCGCTTTTATCAAGAACCCTTTGTTCTACGCAAAATGTAAATCGCACATTTTTTTGCAGATGAATAGAACGCTCGTTTGATTGAGAGGTTGAGAGGCTGTCTAAAGCATTTTATGAAAGAAGAAAAGCATATGGAAAGCACTGATCGCAGGCAAGAAGTTCTCGGTATCTGTCTTGACACCTTTATAAAAAAAGGATTGTATGAAACCACTGTAAGGGATTTGAGTAAGGCGTTAAATTTGCAATCCGGAGGAATTTATTGGTGGTTTAAGGACAAGGACGATGTGGTAGTCAGCTGTGCTGAGGAAGCTGCAATTCGATTGGAAAGAACACTGATTACGCCGGCATTGAGAGATATGCGTGATCCGGAACGGCTGATGAAGCGCCTTAAATCCAGAGCAGACGAAATGCGTCCGACTATGAAGTTCTTTGCCAGCGTTTGCACCTGTGAAAAATATGAGGAACATCTGCAACCGGTACTCGACAGACTTGCCGAGCGCTATGAAAAATATGCACAGTGTTTTGCAGAAGCCTTGAACTGTGATTTCGATGAGGTTGCGCCGTATGTTTACTTTGCCATTACGACGGTAACCGACTATATGATTTTCGGCGAAGCGAAATATATTCAGCCGCAGATTGAAATGATAAAAGCGGCAATAAAAGGATTTTTGAAGAACAACAACGAGGAGAGAACAGAATGAAGATCAAATTGGCATTGTTGGAAAGTGACCAAAACTATCTGAACAGAATTGTTTCCGCATTTAATACCAAGTATTCCGATAAACTTGAAATCTATTCATTTACTAAAGTCGAAAGTGCAATCCCTGCACTTGAAAGCTCTCGTATAGATGTATTCGTAGCAAGCGATGCGTTTGACATAGATATAACCGTTCTTCCAAAAAGATGCGGTTTTGCATATTTTGTTGACTCTTCCGATGTGGATTCAGTAAATAACCAACGGGCTATCTGTAAGTTCCAAAAGGCTGACCTTATATACAGACAAATACTGAGCATTTATTCTGAAAATGCAGGTAGTGTATCCGGAATGAAATTCGGTGACGATACCTGCAAGGTTATTGCGTTTACATCTCCCTGCGGCGGTGTCGGTAGTTCCACTATGGCTGCGGCTTGTGCTCTGTATTATGCATCAAAGGGGCAAAAAACATTATATTTGAATTTTGAGCATTTTGGCTCGTCGGACGCTTTCTTCTCTGCGGAAGGACAGTTCGATATGAGCGACATTATATTCGCATTAAAAAGTAAAAAAGCAAACCTTTCCATGAAAATGGAAAGCTGCGTTAAACAGGATCAGAGAGGCGTATATTTCTATTCCCAATCCAAAGTGGCTCTTGATATGCTTGAACTTGGAACGGATGAAATTATACGCCTTATCACTGAAGCAAAACTTTCAGGTTCATATTCTTATATTATACTTGATTTAGATTTCGGAATTGACAAAGAAAACTTGAAAATTCTGAAACAATCCAATGCTGTTGTTTGGATTGGAGACGGTTCAGAGCTTTCAAATTTGAAAATCAACCGTGCTTATAACGCACTTGCAATTTTGGAACAAAACGCAGAGGCACCGATATTAAGCAGAACAGTTTTGATATACAACAAATTCAGCAATAAGAGCAGTAAGACAGTCGGAGACATTGATATTAAGAACATCGGTGGCGCACCGAGATTTGAACACGCTTCAACGGCACAGGTTTTAGAGCGACTTTTCTCTATGGATATGTTCGGGAAAATTGATTAAGGCGGTGCAAAACAGTGGATTTTGAGCGTGAGCAACAATTCGTCGCCGATATCAAAAAGTATGTTACTGAGAACCTAACTCTAAGTAAGATAAGCGACGATGAACTACAACAGAAAATAGAGGAAATCGTTGAGCAAAGAATTGGCACACAATATTGCTCGATAGATCAGAGGGTTTCCATCGTTGAACAGGTTTATAGTTCTATCAGAGGCTTCGGACTTCTTGATTCTATTATTAAAGATGATACGATTACCGAGGTTATGATCAATGGACCGGAAAATGTGTTTATAGAGCAAAACGGCAGACTTTTTAAGCTCGACAAGCAATTTGAAAGCCAAAGAAAGCTTGAAGATGTTATCCAGAGAATTGTCGGATTAGCAGGTCGTGAGGTAAACCAAGCAAATCCAATTTGCGACACAAGGCTTCCGGACGGTTCTCGTGTTAATGTTGTACTACCCCCCATCGCCCTTTGCGGTCCGACCGTTACAATCCGTAAATTCTCCAAAACACCGATGACCATTGAAAAGCTGATTGAATATGGTTCAATCACACAGGAAATTGCCGATAAACTTCAACTTCTTGTAAAGGCAAAGTACAACATATTCATCAGTGGCGGTACAGGTTCAGGTAAAACAACCTTTTTGAACGCCTTATCGAACTACATTCCAAAAGATGAGCGTGTTATAACAATCGAGGACTCGGCAGAGTTGCAGATCGAAGGTGTTGAAAACCTTGTCAGCTTGGAAACAAGAAACGCAAACGCATCCGGTGCCGGTCAGATTACAATTCGCGATTTGATCAAATCTTCACTTCGTATGCGCCCCGAGCGTATCATTGTCGGCGAGGTCCGTGGCGGTGAAGCTCTTGATATGTTGCAGGCAATGAATACCGGTCATGACGGATCTCTTTCAACAGGTCACGCAAATTCTACGGAAGATATGCTCAGCCGTCTTGAAACAATGGTTTTACAAGGTGCTGCCGGACTTCCCTTAGAAGCAATTCGCCAGCAGATTGCCTCTGCGGTCGATATCATTATACATCTTTCCCGTTTGCGTGATAAGTCGCGAAAAACGATGGAGATTACCGAAGTTGTCGGATATGAAAACGGGAAAATTGTTCTTAATCCGCTGTATGTTTTTGAGGAAGATGAAAACAGCACACTCGATAAAGTCTCCGGAAAGCTTAAACGGACCGACAACGAGATGAAAAACACATTCAAACTTAAACTCTCCGGTGTTCGGACAGAAATATGAGGTGGTCGATTTGGCAGGTAAGATAAAGAAAGAAAAGAAAATAGAGGAACCTCAGTATTATACCTCTGCGACAAATATGCCGACATACAACTATAAGGTTTACAACATGAAAAAATCAGAAAAAACCTTGTACTTTCTTTTGGCGTTTATTGTCGGTGCAGCTGTGGGATATTTGTTTTACGGTGGAATTGGAAAAGATGAGTTTGATCAGCCGACATTACTCACATGGATACTCAATATCCTTATTCCCACTGTTATCGGTGTGATTGCCGGAAGGCTGTTTGTGCCAATGCGCAGAAAATCAATTATTGCCAAACAGCAGAAAGAACTCAATCATCAGTTTCGCGATATGCTTGATGCTCTTACGACTTCTCTCGGGGCAGGAAAAAATGTCAACGATTCCTTCTTCGGTGTATATGAAGATCTAAAGATTCAATATGACTCTGACGCTTATATACTTAAAGAGCTTGAAGTAATAATTTCAGGCATTCACAATAATGTCGCGATAGAAGATGTGCTTGAGGATTTCGGACGCCGCAGCAATAACGATGACATAATGAGTTTTGCAAATGTATTCAAAATAAGCTACCGAAAAGGCGGCAATATTAAGGATATTATTCGTAACACACATAGTATCCTCAGCGACAAAATGGAGATTTCCGAAGATATTGAAACACTGGTAACTTCGAATAAGCTTGAACAAAACATTATGATTGCTATGCCGATTGTATTGATTGCAGTAATAAAGATGATGAGTCCTGAGTTTGCGAAAAATTTTGTGACTCCTACGGGAATCATTTCGACAACCGTTAGCCTTGTCATCTTTGTAATTGCCTATTTTATCGGAAAAGCGGTTTTGGATATCAAACTGTAAGGAGGGATAATTATGCTTGGCTTATCAATAATGGATATTGTAATTATGGCTTTGGGTATAGTCTCTCTTATTGTGTGGATGGTCTTTTTCATAAAAGGAAAAAAGCACAATTCAATGTTTGATGTGCTTAACGAAAAGGATTACCCATTCAAAGAAGTGTATGGCTTCGGATATGCGATGCTTGAAACTATTAAATACAACTATAAATCAAAGGGTGACCGTAAACTCAGGCAGGAACTTGATGTTTTGTACGGGAACAAATATTCAGAATATTATCTCAGAACTATACATTCACAACAGATAACCATTTCGGCGACCTTGTTTGTTCTGTCTTTTGCATTTTACGGACTTACATCAGAGATTATTGCTTTGATTGTCGGATTTGTCTTTACCGGTCTTTCTTATTATTATTTTGGGACGGTTACAAAGAAAAAGATACTCAAACGCTCTGACGAGCTGCTTCACGATTTTTCAGAAGTAGTCTCGAAGCTTGCACTTTTGACTAATGCCGGAATGATATTACGCGAAGCGTGGCAAGAGGTTGCATTTGCAGGCACATCAACTATCTATACAGAGATGCAGACAGCGGTAAACGAAATGAATAACGGCGTTTCTGAAATAGATGCGATATTTAACTTTGGCTCTCGCTGTATTATTCCTGAAATTAAAAAATTCACCTCTACAATCATTCAAGGTGTAACCAAAGGAAACAGTGAATTGACTGCAATGCTTCAGGAACAAAGCAAAGAAGTTTGGCAATTAAAGAAGCAATTAGTCAGACGAGAGGGAGAAAAAGCCGCAAGTAAGCTCCTTATACCTATTTGCATTATGTTTATCGGAATTCTCATAATGATTTTGGTTCCGATCTTCACCAATTTGGGTGTCTCGTAAATTACGGCTTTACTGTATTGTTTTACTTTACATAGAGCAAATAGAGCTGAAAGGAGGTACATAACAGATGATGTTGCAAAGCATGATGATGTTTGGTAGTATCGCAAAAATGAAGTTGAGAAAGCTGTTTTCTGACGAGAAAGGCGAAGTAAATATCGTTGCGATTGTTGTTCTTATCGGTATTGCTGTTCTTCTCGCCCTGATCTTTAAGGATCAGATCGTAAGCCTTTTAGAGACTTTGTTCGGTACAATTACCAAAAACGCTAACGATGCTGTTGGCGGTGGTAGCGGCGGTGAGTAAGAAGCCCTCTGCACGGGTGTGTAAGGGGGCACCGAAATGCTATTTCAAATTCGGTCCCCCCTTACTCACTATTTTTTATGAGAGGATGATAAAGATGACAGGAAAGAAGTCTATGAAGACAAAACTGAATAACGAAAACGGTATGGTAATCATTGAAGCAACATTTGTGTTTCCTATCATGTTTATTATTCTCTTTTTCCTGATTTATATGGGTAATGCTTTCTTTATGAAGGCACAGGTTGAATCTGTTGTCGAACAAAAAGCGATAGAAGGGGCGGCATACTGCGCAGATCCATTGCTTGAAACAATAAAGGAAACCGGCAGTGTTCCGTCTATTGACCAATTAAAGACTGAACCGTACCGATATATTTTCGGCGGTATGAGTGACATTGAAAAGAAAATATCCGGAGAGGTCGAAAGCACTCTTGTTGGGAAAACATCAACCTTTTTTAAGAATATGTCGCCGGATATCACAACTCCAAAAGCCAATATTGCACAGTATAACAATTTTGTTGTTTATTCCACTTTTTCAGTGGAAGTGAAATACACCATAAAATTCCCGATCAGTTTTTTGGGAGAATCAACGCCTCCTATGTTGGTAATTACTTCTCGAGCTGAAGCCCCGGTTGATGATACAGCGGAATTTATTCGGAACACCGATATGGTAGTCGATGTATTTCACGGAACAAAGGTTGGACAAAAAATATCAGATGTTTTCGGAAAGATAAATGATTTCATTTCCGGCTTTTCCAAAAAGTAAGGAGGCTGTATTCTATGGACTTTTTCAAAAAAACAAAAGGTGCTGTTTCGATTTTTCTTGTCATCATATTAGTACCGATGATGACTGTTTCAGCATTGTTCGTTGACGCAAGTAAAATATCTTTGGCTAAATCTGTTGCTGCCTCCGCAGGAGATTTGACGCTGAATACGGCACTTACCGATTACGATACAGTATTAAAGGATATGTATGGACTTTTTGCGACAGCGCAAAACACAGATGAGTTATATGCGAGCTTGGAGGACTACTATCGCACGTGCATTATTTCTTCCGGCGTAAGCAAAGAAGATGCCGATTCTTATGTCGAACAGATTATGGCTCAACTTGGTTTGGTTGGCGATAATAAAGACACAGCTGATATTCTTAATATGCAGCTGATTGATTTTGATGTTCGTAAGCGTACTGATGCAAGCCTTGCAAATGCAACGATTCTTGAAAAGCAAATCGTTGACTTTATGAAGTATCGCGCACCGATTAACACAGGATTGGGCTTTTTGTCATCGCTAAAAAGCTTTACGACCTTAAGCAAACAGACGGAGCTTGTTGATAAGAGAACCGAGTATTATCAGGAACAAGAATCTGTTATGCGTAATGCTCAGGAAGCGTGGAAAAAAATCAATCAATATAACAAGAGTAAGTTCGTTACTGATGATAATTATTTTTCGACGATGCAATCTAATTTCTCGAAATATGAAACTAATTATCAGGAAATTGGAAAGAAAATAATCAGAGACCTGTACGATGCCCAAAACTACGGCTCTTTTTCTCCGCGTTTATACAGCATTGTTTTTTCAGAGGTCGATGTAAACGGTGAAAAAAAGACTATCCCGTTTTTTTACACAAAAAAAGATGATGTGAATTCTAAGTTGACCCCGTACAATGAACTTAGCACCTATTCAGATTCTAATCGGGCAACTGCGGAAAATATTAAAAACGCAATCAATGAGTATTATACTGCCTACAATGTCGTTAAGACAGCGCAAGAACAACTGATGGAATTTGATGCTAATACCTACGGTCAACAGTATCTTATTCAAACAAACCGTCGTGGACTATATACAACATGGACTGACGGAATGAAAAAGCTTTATGAAAAATATAGCGTTCTAAGGCACGCAGCTACATATGCCGGGACAACAGAATCCGGGAAAAGCGTAATGACAACATCTGAAAAAATGTGCGGTGAGAGTAGCTCGCATCCCTATT
>CAVKHV010000003.1:0-51415 GCA_963656085.1 Agathobacter sp. | reverse complement strand
AAAATTATTTATTAAAATTATAAATTAAAGTCGATACAACTTTATTCTGAATTGTTGCATTTATATTGCATCTGTGGTATATTAATGTAGTATTTTAAAGAGTAAGTCGGTAAAATCCGCTTGGTTTTTTATGGGAGAAATATTTATGAAATTACTTGCTATTGACGGAAACAGCATCGTGAACCGCGCCTTTTACGGCATTAAATTACTTACAACAAAAGACGGGAAATACACTAATGCCATTGTCGGTTTTTTGAACATTCTCGGCAGGCTGTGCGATATGGAAAATCCCGACGGAGTTGCTGTTGCCTGGGATTTGCGCGCTCCGACATTTCGCCATAAAATGTACAGCGAATATAAAGCGGGCAGGAAGCCGATGCCGGAAGAACTGTACTCGCAGCTTGCGGTTATCAAAGATATTATAGGGTATATGGGCTATGTTAATGTGGAATGTAAGGGATATGAGGCTGACGATATCCTCGGTACGCTTGCAAATATATGCGAAACAAGCGGTAACGAGTGTGTAATCGCAACCGGTGACCGTGATTCGTTGCAACTTGTATCCGATAAAACCAAAATTCTGCTTTCGGCAACAAAAATGGGCAGGCCGGAAATAACCGAATACAATCTTGACACACTTTTTGAAAAATACGGTGTTACACCCGACGGTATGATTGAAATTAAAGCATTACAGGGCGATTCATCCGACAATATACCGGGTGTTGCCGGAATCGGTGAAAAAACTGCCGGTGAGCTTATAAAAAAATTCGGTACGATTGACAAAATATATGAAAATCTTGACTCCGCCGATGTAAGACCCGCCGTAAAAAACAAACTCATTGCCGGCAAAGAAAGCGCATACGCTTCACGCACCCTCGGTACCATTGTTAAAAACGCACCGATTAACTCTGATATAAATTCATATAAAAAAAGCGAAGGTGACCGTCGGAAATTAGCCTCACTGTTATATGAATATGAACTTGTAAGAATTGCGGAAAAATTAGGGCTTCAGCCGAATGATGCTGTAATTTCGGAAGACTCCGAAACACTGACCGTTTCCCTTGCCCTTTCACCCGACCGTAACGGATGGAAAGCTTTAAAAAAACTCGACCTGTGCTTTGATTCGGACGCTGATACAACAGATACAATTGTGCTTTGCAACGGAAATAAGGCTTGGCGTATTAAAGAAAATGACGCAAAAAGTGTGCTTTCAAACTCCGAAATAAACAAGCGAGTGTATGATTCTAAATATCTGTATAAATACTGCCTTGAAAACGGAATTAAGCCTGTCGGGGTAACCTTTGATGTTATGCTGGCTGCTTATTTGCTCAATCCGGCGGCAAGTGATTATACACCGGACAGACTGTGCCGTGAATACCGTATAAAAATTGACGGAACCGACGGCGAACTCTTGCCTGCGGCTGAGATATCCGCTTTATGCGACAATTTAGAAAAAAAACTTCACGAACAAAACCTTATGTCACTTTTAACCGAGATCGAACTTCCTCTTGCATATGTACTTGCAAAAATGGAGGCAGTCGGTTTTTCGGTTGATACAGACGGCATTAAAAACTACGGCGCGGAATTGGAAAGAAGAATTGAGTTAATACGAAGTGAAATTATCAACGAAGTCGGTTATAATTTTAATCTTAATTCTCCAAAGCAACTGGGCAAAGCGCTGTTTGAAGATTTAGGTCTTCCCTGCAAAAAAAAGACCAAAAGCGGATATTCAACCAACGCGCAGGTTTTGGAATCGTTGCAATATGATTATCCCATAATACGCAATATTCTTGATTACAGAACCCTGGCGAAACTTAAATCAACATATTGCGACGGATTGTGCAGCGCTGTTTGCGGCGACGGACGCATACGTTCCACCCTTAATCAAACCGAAACAAGAACGGGCAGAATAAGTTCTTCGGAACCTAATTTGCAAAACATACCCGTACGCAAACCGGAAGGAAAAGAACTTCGAAAATTCTTTAAGGCAAAGCCGGGTTTTGTTTTGTGCGACGCCGATTATTCGCAAATAGAATTGCGGGTGCTGGCGTCAATAGCGGATGACGACGTTATGATAAAGGCTTTTGAAGACGGAATTGATATCCACACCGTGACGGCATCACAGGTCTTTAATATGCCTATAAGTATGGTAACCCCGCTTATGCGAAGCCGCGCCAAGGCTGTCAATTTCGGAATAGTTTACGGTATAGGGGCGTTTTCCCTTTCAAAAGATATCGGCGTTACACGCAAAGAGGCGGACGAATACATTAAAAAATACCTTGCAACCTATCATAAAGTTGCGGATTATATGCAAAATGTAGTTGCCAAGGCAAAGGAAAACGGCTATGTTACAACCATTTTCGGACGCAAAAGATTTTTGCCCGAACTTGCAAATTCAAACAAAATGATTCAATCGTTCGGCGAACGGGTTGCGCGCAATATGCCGATACAGGGTACTGCGGCGGATATTATTAAAATCGCCATGATAAAAGTTGTGAACCGGCTTGAAAAAGAGCTGCCGGGCGCGCATCTTATAATGCAGGTTCACGATGAATTAATTGTTGAAGCACCCGAAAATAAAGCCGAAACCGCCTGCAAAATACTTAAAGAGGAAATGGAAAATGCAGTGAAACTGTCTGTCCCGCTTTCGGTAGATGTTTCGTATGGTGAAACCTGGTATGATGCTAAAAAATAATTTTTTAATAAAACCGTTTTCCGAAGAATTAGTTGACGCAGTAACAGAAATTGAAAATGCATGTTTTAGCGAACCGTGGAGTCGTGACGCCATACTTTCATCATACAATTTCAATACGAATTTTTTTATTGCGGAAAAGTGCGGCGTTATTATCGGCTATATCGGCGTTCAAAGCATAGCGGGCGAAGGATTTATAACCAATGTTGCGGTCTTACCTGATTATCAAGGCCACGGCGTTGGTACTGCACTTTTAAACGCGGCTGTAGAATTCTGTAAGAAAACAGGTGCAACCTCCCTTTCGCTTGAAGTAAGAAAGTCAAACTTTACGGCTGTAAAAATTTACGAAAAAGCCGGGTTTAAGGCGGTCGGCAAACGAAAAAATTTTTATTCAAAGCCAACCGAGGATGCAATTATTTATACTGTATATTTTTCATAGAGGATGTGTAATTTTATGAAAATACTGAGCATTGAAAGTTCCTGTGACGAAACTGCGGCAGCAATAACCGAGGGCAGAGAGGTGCTGGCAAGCGCAGTTTATACACAGATTGAAATTCACAGTCTGTTCGGCGGTGTTGTTCCCGAAATTGCATCGCGTAAACATATCGAAGCAATGTCTGAAATAATGAACTCCGTCTTGCAAAAATCCAACCTGACATTAGATGATATTGATGCGGTTGCCGTAACATTTGCACCCGGACTTATAGGCGCTCTGCTTGTCGGTGTAAATTTTGCAAAAGGCCTTGCACTTTCAATGGGAGTTCCGCTTATTCCGGTTCATCATCTGCGCTCACATATTGCGGCTAACTATATAGATCATCCTGAACTTGAACCGCCATTTTTATGTTTGCTTGTTTCGGGCGGTAATACCATGATCGTGGAAGTTCGCAGTTATACTGATTTCAGAGTTATCGGTCAAACGCGTGACGATGCAGTCGGCGAATGTTACGATAAGGCTGCGCGTGCAATGGGACATCCGTACCCCGGCGGTTCAAGACTCGACTATATGGCGGATCAGACGCTGAGCGGAATGTATAAATTGCCGCGGCCGAAAATTTCCGATAATAAATATGATTTTTCATTTTCCGGTCTTAAAACATTCGTCGTAAATCTTATACATAATACCGAGCAACGCGGTGAACCTGTATATATGACTGCACTTGCGGCAGACCTTATAAACCGAGTTACCGATATACTTGTTGAACATACTATGGAGGCTGCCGAAGAATTCGGATACCGTAAAATTGCCCTTGCCGGCGGTGTTGCCGCAAACAGCGTATTACGGAAACGGCTGAAAAAAGAGTGTGAATTTATGGGATATGAATTATATATCCCGGAACGCAAGTATTGCGGCGATAATGCGGCAATGGTAGGTGTTCAGGCATTTTATGAATACCTTAACGGAAACACGGCGGGCACGGATTTGAATGCGTCCGCTACCCTTCCTATTGATTATTTGTAAACAAATTGTTATTTTTTTGTCAATATTTATATTTTGACTTGAAAAAATTTTAAATTGGTGTATAATGTTATGCAGTGTAGGTTGATTTGTTCAACCGAGATTATAGGAGGTTTTGATTATGACGGATAATAAAACGGTTTTGAAATGGATTGAAGAAGTCAAGGAACTTGTTAATCCTGATAAAGTTGTCTGGATAACCGGCGAAGAATCTCAGCTTGAGGAACTTCGTAAAGAGGCGGTTGCTACCGGTGAACTTGAAAAATTAAACGAAGATCTTCTCCCCGGATGTTACCTTCACAGAACACGTCAGAACGACGTTGCCCGTGTTGAAGACAGAACCTTTATTTGTACAAAAGATAAAGAGACCGCAGGCCCCACCAACAACTGGTGTGACCCTGCAGAAATGTATAAAAAACTTTACAACATTGCACGCGGCACATATGCCGGCAGAACTATGTATATCATCCCCTATTCAATGGGACCGATAGGCTCACCGCTTGCTAAAATCGGTATTGAAGTAACCGATTCTATCTATGTTGTGCTTAATATGGCGATTATGACAAGAGTAGGTCAGAAAGTCCTTGACGCACTCGGCGACAGCAATGACTGGGTAAGAGGTCTGCACGCTAAATGTAATGTTGACCCCGAAAACAGATACATTTGCCAGTTCCCCGAAGACAACACCATTATTTCGGTTAACTCGGCATACGGCGGTAATGTTCTTCTCGGCAAAAAGTGCTTTGCGCTTCGTATTGCTTCGTTCCAGGGTTGGAAAGAAGGTTGGATGGCAGAGCATATGCTCATTTTGGGAATTGAAGACCCCAAAGGCGATGTCAGATATATTGCCGCTGCGTTCCCGTCTGCTTGCGGTAAAACTAACCTTGCAATGCTTATTCCGCCTGAATACCTTAAAAAGAAAGGTTATAAAATTTGGACGGTCGGCGATGATATAGCTTGGATGCGTATAGGCGAGGACGGCAGGCTTTATGCTATCAACCCCGAAAACGGTTTCTTCGGCGTAGCGCCCGGAACCAACGAAAAATCAAACTACAACGCCCTTGCAAGCACCAAAAACGGTACTATATTCACCAATGTTGCCCACAATATGGACGATAACACGGTTTGGTGGGAAGGTCTTACCAAAGTACCGCCGACAAATCTTATTGATTGGAAGGGCAACAAATGGGATTACGCTAAATATGATAAAGCAGATAAATCAACATATGCAGCTCATCCCAACTCAAGATTTACGGCGCCGGCAAAGAACTGCCCCTGCATCTCCGAAGAATTTGATAAAGGATCAGGCGTGCCGATCTCCGCAATTATATTCGGCGGACGCCGTGCTAAACTTGCTCCGCTCGTATATCAGTCAAAAAACTGGGAAAACGGTGTGTTCATCGGTTCAACTATGGCTTCCGAAACTACTGCAGCAGCTGCAGGTGCAGTCGGCGTAGTCCGTCGCGACCCTATGGCCATGCTCCCGTTCTGCGGTTACAATATGGCAGACTACTTCCAGCATTGGCTTGATATGGGTAAAAAACTCGGTGACAAGGCTCCGAAGATATTTAATGTTAACTGGTTCCGTACAGATGATGACGGTAACTTCCTCTGGCCGGGGTACGGCGATAATATGAGGGCTCTTAACTGGATAATCGGTCGTTGCGAAGGTAATGTTGACGCCGAAGAAACCGCTATTGGTTATATTCCGAGGCCCGAAGACATCGACCTTACCGACCTTGATGTTGATATGGATACTCTTAAAGGTATTCTTGCCGTCGATAAGTGTGCTTGGACCAAAGAAATTGCCGAGATTGAGGAACATTACAAGAAATTCGGTAACAAACTTCCGAAAGAACTGCGTGAACAGCTTAACACACTTAAAGAAAATGTTGCCAAGTTATAATCACATTTAATCAATACAGACAATCTTAATTCCAAACCGGATAAGGGGGCTCTTTGTCTTCCCTATCCGGTTTTTAATTATTTTTCACTTTTCCGTAAATATTTTAAGAAAACAGGTGAAAATTAATTATGTATTTATTTGTTTTGTTAAGGTGGTTATAAATATGTCGGGAATTAAAATTAAGAAGCGCACTACAGTGCGAATCGTTGCATTCGCAGTGGCAGTAATTGCAGTAATATCGGTTTTTTTCTATAAATATAATATGAAGATCAACAAACTTCAAAGAACGGTGAGCAACACGCTTTCAAGCAACTTTGACGAGCTGTGTTCAAATATTAATAATATTAATATTGCTCTTGAAAAAAGCGTATATTGCGGTACTGCAGGTCAATTAAGTTCAATGGCTGCGGAACTTTGGCGTGAATCGGGTTCTGCAAAAACCGCATTATCGCAATTGCCGTACGGTGAAAATGAATTAACGACCATTAATAAATTTCTCTCTCAGGTCGGCGACTACTCGCTTTATCTTTCAAAAAAAGCTATGAACGGCACGGAAATTCAAACTGAAGAGCGTGACAACCTGACAAAACTTTCGCAAATTGGGCGAAAAATTGAAACTTATCTTGATGATATAGGTGTTTCTTACAGCGGTGACACAGGCTGGGCAAATGAAATAAACGCTGAATTAAATTCACAGGAAAGCGGCAAAGGATTCGGAAAGAGTTTAGAGGAACTTGAAGATACGCTGACCGACTATCCTTCACTTATATATGACGGACCGTTTTCCGAAAATCGGGAAAATGAGGTTGCAAAGGCAATAGAAGGCGACGCTGAAATTTCACGCGAAGCGGCGCGCAGTAAGGCGGCATATGCGTTGTCTGTCTCTGTTGAATCAATAACCGACGACAAGGATGAAGAAGGTAATCTTCCCTCTTTCGGATTTAAGGCGAATGACACGGTAATTTCCATAAGCAAAAAGGGCGGCGAAATTGTATATTTCAGAAAATACAACGGTACCCAAACAAGCAAGTACAATGCAGAAGAAGCGATTAATGCTGCACAGGAATTTCTTTCAAAAATCGGTAATTCTTCATTTGTCGAAACCTATTATTATACCGATGAAGGCGTATGCACAATTAATTTTGCGTATAAGGACGGGGATTATATATGTTATCCCGACCTTATAAAGGTCGGTGTATCTTTGAATAATAAAGAAATAGTTTTATATGACGCACGCGGATATATTATGAATCACACCGAACGCAATATTCCTACTCCGGCAAAAACAGTTGATGAAGCACGTTCGAAGCTTTCGCCTGCATTAAAAGTAAAATCGGTAAGTTGCGCCGTAATACCGAGTAATAAAAGCGAAAAGACCTGTTATGAATTTTTGTGTTCCGGCAATAACAATGAGGACATTCTTGTGTATATCAACTGTGAAAATCTGATAGAAGAAAAGATACTGATACTCCTTAAAAGCGACGGCGGAACATTAACAAAATAAATAAGATAAATAAGATAAATTGCCGTATTTTGCTTGACTTCTACGATGTAATACTATATACTTCACATATAATATTTATCTTAGGATGTGTTTTAATGAACAAAGTGCTTAAATGGTCAAGAGCAAGATATCAGCCCTGCCTTCCGCTCGGTGAAGACGGCAAACGGGTAACCGCTTCAAAAGAGCATATTGAGCTTTCACGTAAATATGCTGCCGAAGGTATGGTTTTACTGAAAAATGATAACGGAACCCTCCCTCTTAAAAAAGGTCAGAAAATCGCCCTTTTCGGTAAAGGTCAGGAAATTGCATACGTTAAAGGCGGCGGCGGCAGCGGCGATGTTATCACCCCCTATGTCCGCAATTTTTACGACGGCTTTAAGATAAAGGAAAACGAAGGCAAGATTTCAATGTTCGAAGGTATTGCCGAGGCAACCGATAAATTTATCAGAAAAACCGTAGGCGCTTCGGAAACCGAGCCGATGATTACCTTAACCGATAAAATGTTTCTCGATTTAAGCGGCGATTACGTTGTTGAAGATGAATTGCTAAACAAAGCAAAAAGTTTTACCGATACGGCGATTTATATAATCACCCGTTATTCTATGGAATCATTTGACAGAACCGATTTTGACTTGTTTCCCGAAGAAAAAACGATGTTTGAAAAATTAAACAGCGCATTTGAAAATATCGTTGTTATACTCAATATCGGCGGCGCAATTGATATAAACACAATTCTGTCTTACAAAAATGTTAAGTCTGTTCTGCTTGCTTGGCAGGGCGGAATTGAAGGCGGACTTGCAACCGCGGATATCGTATGCGGTGATGTCAACCCCTCAGGTAAATTAACCGATACTTTTGCCAAGAGCCTTGACGATTATCCGTCGACCGCTACTTTCCACGAATCGAAAGATTATGTAAACTACACCGAAGATATTTATGTAGGTTACAGATATTTTGAAACCATACCGGGTGCATATGACAAGGTTCTTTATCCGTTCGGATTCGGCCTTTCATACACCACTTTCAGCATTGACGCTTACAAAGCTGCCGATGACGGCGAAACCGTAACGGTAGAATGTGATGTAACAAACACCGGCTCTGTCGCAGGCAAAGAGGTCGTTCAGCTCTATTATTCGGCACCGCAGGGCAAACTCGGTAAACCCGCCAAGGAACTTGCTGCATTTAAAAAGACAAAAGAACTTAAACCGGGCGATAAAGAGCATATCACTATGTCGTTTAAAATTAACGATATGGCGAGTTATGACGATACGGGTGTTCTTTGCAAATCGGCTTATATACTTGAAAAAGGCGATTATAAACTGTTTGCGGGCAACTCGGTAAGAAATGTTACCGAACTTGATTATAAATACAGCGTAAGCGAGGAATATCGTCTTGTTGAACAGTTGACCGAAAAATGCACACCGCCCGATTTTAATAAAAGGTTGCGCGCAGACGGTACATATGAAACCATACCCACAAGACCGATAACTCTCTATCCCCTTGTTAAAAAAGAGTGGATACATTCCGAGATTAAAGCCCCCGAAAAGCCTATGAAACTTATTGATGTTGCAGAGGGAAACTGCACACTTGATGAGTTTATGGCGCAGATTAACAATATGGAATTGGCTCATTTGCCCGGCAGAGAAGAATATAACACAAGCACCGGCGTTGCCAATACCTGGGGTATCGGCAACATGGAAAAATTCGGAATACCGAATATTATGACTGCCGACGGTCCTGCGGGACTGCGTGTTGACGCAAGCGGCTGCACCGGCGTAACCACCACAGCATGGCCGATTGAAACAATGATTGCCTGCACATGGGATGAAGAAGCCGCATATAAAATCGGTGAGGCTGCAGCTCTTGAAGTAAAGGAAAACAATATTGACATTTGGCTGGCACCTGCGCTTAACATTCATCGCTCTCCCCTTTGCGGAAGAAACTTTGAATATTATTCGGAAGATCCGCTCATTTCCGGCAAAATGGCTGCCGCTTGTGTTAAAGGTGTCCAAAGCAAGGGTATTGCGGCGACAATTAAACATTTGTGCTGCAATAATAAAGAAGTAAACCGCAACAATTCCGATTCACGGTTATCAGAAAGAGCGCTTAGAGAAATATATCTTAAAGGTTTCAAGATTGCTGTTAAAGAATCGGATCCGTGGCTGGTTATGACATCCTACAATAAAATGAATGGTATTTATACCTCCACCAACTACGAACTTATAACAGACATACTCCGCGGAGAATGGGGTTACAAAGGTTGTGTGACAAGTGACTGGTGGACAGGTGCGCTCGCAATTTTTGAAGTTAAGGCGGGTAACGATATTAAAATGCCGCAGGGTTTCCCCTCGTCTTTAAATGAAGGTATGAATAACGGAACTTTGACCCGCAACGAACTTGAGAGCTGTGCAAGAAGAATTCTTGAACTTATACTTAAACTCGGCGATTAATAACATAATTATACTGAAATCGGCTATGCACCAAACGGTGCATAGCCGATTTTCATAAGTCAATGTGATATAATCAGCATTTTATTTTCGCTTAAAACGTCTTCTTCAATTGAGTTAACAGCCTTGACCTGTTTAAGCGAACCGCAGTACCTCTTTGTTATATCCCAAATGTTTTCACCCTTTTGCGCGTAATAAACAACCATACAGCATTTGTTTTCATCATCCGAGCGTTCACCGACAATTGTAACATCCGAAAGTATTGTGTAGTTTTCATCAGTTAAAACTCTTGTTTTAATATTCAGTTCCAAAATCACTTCAATAGTATTTTGTGAGGTAATTGTATATCCGGTATTAAGTATATTTATTTCACATTCCAAATGTGCATTATCAGGCAATTCAACTGCATCGGCAGTATACCGGAATTCAACCTTTCGTTCTATATAAATAGGCATTTCATCATTGTCGCACCCCAGTATTCCCACATCGGCACTGCCTTTTACAACGATTTTATTGTCCTGATTTTCAATATTCAGAACGTTTGCCGAGGATCTGACATCAATCACTGAACCGAGTATCACAGCACCTAAGTCAATATTTTTTCGGCAAATAAATTTTTCTTCTATTTCGGTAAATGTCCGTTGGAAAGATATATCCCTGCTTTCTGTTTCAAGTTCATATTCGGGTGAAAAAACATCGGTAAGTAAATTTTGTGTTTCATCGCAAATTACGGTTACAAACAAATTCAGTTTTCCGTCCACAGCAAAACATCTGCCGCTTTCGGACTCTGCCTGGTTACTACGTATGTTTATATGGCATACTTCCGCATTACATACAATATTGCAGCCTTCGTTTTCTCCTTCAAGTTCCATCACCTGAGAAAACGGTATTTCGCCTGTAAATACAGCGGTGCTGTCGGTTTCGGTATTATACAGAATTTGAACATTAAGGCAGCCTTTAACTATAGCTTTGTTACCTATCATTTTACATTCGCTTATTTCCGGCTTGCAGTCATAAAGAATAACATTTTTCAACGGCAACGAACCATCGGGCACTGCGAGTTCATCTTCAATAATAAGGGATTTTTCACTGTAAACAGCAGGGAACGACATTTGTATTGTCGAGGACAATGTTTCAATTTCCCTGTTATTAATACCGGAAAGCAACTTAACTTTCTTGTAATCTTTAATTCTGACCTTTAAATTAATAACACCGTGCAGGTCAATCTTTCGCTCGGTAACCGCTTTACAGTTCATATAACCTACAACCGGTTTTACATATATAATAGGATTGTCGGTTGCAGAGTCAAGGTCAATGCTTTTGCTGAAATTTACAGCACTTTCAAAACTTGCAAGCTTATTATCGGCATCGGAATATACGACTGTTATAAGCAGCGAACCGTCTATCACTGCCCTATCCCCGTTTACGGTTTTTGAAGAAATGCACGGCTTGGCAATGCATTTTAAAACCCTTTGAATGTCCGTATAGTAATCCGGCATTATAAAATCCGAATCAACGCTTTGTTCAACGGTTTGGTCAAAAACCGTTTCACTTATGTTTAAGCCGATGTATTCTTTATTTAACTCCATAATTTATCGCTCCTTTAACAGTATATCTAATCAATACTATTAAAAGAGCGATAAAAATATTACAACCGCAAATTAAGTTTTAAATTACTTAGAAGGGATTACCTCTATGCCGAGGTCGGTAAGTTGAGTTTCGTCAACTTCAGCCGGTGCACCTGTCATCAATTCGGAGGAAGTAGCAACTTTCGGGAATGCTATTACATCGCGAATTGAGTCGCATCCGAGCATTATCATAAGCAATCTGTCAAGACCGATACCCATACCTCCGTGAGGCGGAGCACCGAATTTGAACGCATCGGTCAAAAATCCGAACTTTTCATACGCCTCCTCGTCTGACAAACCGAGCGCAGTAAACATCTGCTTTTGCAGTGTCGGGTCGGTTATTCTTATTGAGCCGCTGCAAAGTTCAACGCCGTTCAAAACAAGGTCATATGCTTTTGCAAAAACTTTTTCGGGGTCAGAGTTAAGATAAGGTATGCAATCATCCATCGGTGCCGTAAACGGGTGATGCATTGCGTCATATCCGCCCGTTTCCTCGTTGTATTCAAAGAACGGAAATTCGGTTATCCAAAGGAAGTTATACTGATTTTCAGGTATTATTTCAAGCTTCTTGGCAACCTCAAGTCTTAAAGCACCCAAAACGTTAAGAACTGTCTTTTTACGGTCGGCAACTATAAGAACAACATCGCCTTTTTCAGCGCCGGCAGCAGTCAGTATCTGCTGCATAGTATCCTCACTGATGAATTTTGCAAATGAACACGAAGGTGCATCATCGACCCAGCGAATATATGCAAGTCCCTTGGCACCTATGCCCTTTGCCTGCTCGGTTAATTTGTCAATTTCTTTCCTTGTAAGTATAGAGGCGGCGTTTTTCGCGATAATACATCTGACGGTTCCGCCCGACGCTATGCACCCTGAAAACACACCAAAGCCGCAATCTGCCACTATATCCGAGATATCGGCTATTTTCATATCAAACCGTGTATCGGGCTTGTCAGAGCCGTAATTCTCCATAGCGTAGGTGTATGTCATTCGCCTTATCGGAAGTTCAACATCTGCATCAAGTACACGTTTAAAAAGGGTGGTGACAAGTCCTTCGCCGATCTTTAAAACATCTTCAACATCAACGAATGACATTTCAACATCTATCTGTGTAAATTCGGGCTGACGGTCAGCTCTTAAATCCTCATCACGGAAACAACGTGCAATTTGAACATATCTGTCAAACCCGGAAAGCATTAAAAGTTGTTTGTACAACTGGGGCGATTGAGGAAGGGCAAAAAATGACCCCTTATGCACCCTGGAAGGTACAAGGTAGTCGCGGGCACCCTCCGGCGTCGATTTCATCAATATAGGGGTTTCAATTTCATAAAAACCGTTGTCGCTGAAATAATCCCTTATCACTCGAACAACCTCGTGACGCATACGGATATTGCGCTGAAGCGGCTCACGGCGAAGGTCAAGATACCTGTATTTAAGCCTTAATTCTTCATTCGCTTTGGTATTTGGCAAAATTTCAAACGGCGGTGTTTCGGAAACCGAAAGAACCCTTACTTCATCAACAAATATTTCAATATCGCCGGTTGGAATTTCTTTATTTACGGCAGACCTTTTACGTACCGTACCTTTAGCCATAACAACATATTCGCTTCTTAAAGTAAACGCCTTATCAAAAACAGCCGCATCGGTTTTATCGTCAAATGCCAACTGTACAATACCCGTTCTGTCCCTTAAATCAACGAATATGAGTTTGCCGATATCGCGCTGTCTTTGTACCCAACCTGCAACCGTAACGGTTTTGCCTACATCGCTTTCTCGCAGATTGCCGCAATAGTCGGTTCTGCGAAGCTCACCCATTCTGTCAAGCATAACTTTTGCCTCCGTGATTTTATATAATAAATTAATCCAAATTCATATCATTAAGCGAAGTGTTTAATGACTCGGTAAGATTATCAAAAGTTTCTTCAATATCAAAACTGTAAAGCGCATTAACTATACCCTCGTTTATGCTTGTTTCAACAGTTTTGCCCGATTGCATATCTTTAATTCTGCAAAGATTGGCTTCAAGTTCATCATCACCAATTACAACGCAGTATTTCGCGCCTATCTTATCGGCATATTTCATTTGCGCTTTAATTCCCCTGCCGACAACATCTGTTACCGCCTTGAATCCCTCTGCCCTTATTTTAGTGCATATTTCCGTAGCCTTAAGAGCCGCCGACCTACCGATCGGCGCAATGTAAATGTCAATCTGATCCGCAGGCTTAAAGGCGCAGTTCTCTGCCTGCATAACCATTAAAAGCCGTTCAATGCCCATCGCAAAACCAAGGGAGGGCAGATGCGGCCCGCCCATTTGAGAAACAAGTTCATCATATCTTCCGCCGCCGCAAACAGTGGATTGTGCCCCCAGCGAACCCGATACAAATTCAAACACGGTTTTTGTGTAATAATCAAGACCTCTTACGATATGAGGGTTGACGGTAAATTTAAGTCCTGCAACTGCGAGATGCTCTTTAACACTGTCAAAATGCTCGCGACACTCGTCGCAAAGATAATCAATCATACAGGGCGCCTTATCTGCAATTTTTCTGCAAACAGGCGATTTGCAATCCAAAATTCGCATAGGATTACGTTCCAGCCTATCTTTGCAGGTATCGCAAAGTTCATCAATATGTTGATTAAAATACTCTTTAAGAGCGGTTTGATAAACCTTGCGGCATTTCGGACAGCCTATTGAGTTTATTTCTAACGAAAGATCGGTTATACCCAACTCTCTCAATAAGGTGTCTGCAAGCAATATAATTTCGGCATCGGCAGACGGTGCCGCAGCACCGAGGCACTCAACACCGAACTGATGAAATTCGCGCAATCTTCCGGCTTGCGGTTTTTCATATCTGTAACAGCCGCCTATATAACACATTTTTACAGGCAGCGCCTCGTTGATCAAACCGTGTTCAATAGCGCTTCTAACCGTCCCTGCGGTGAGTTCCGGTCTTAACGTAACGGATCTTCCGCCTTTATCCTCAAAGGTGTACATTTCCTTCTGAACAACATCGGTAGTATCGCCTACGCTGCGCGTAAACACCTCGGTGTGTTCAAAAACCGGCACGCGTATTTCTTTAAAGCCGAAACGCGCCGCCGCGTCAAGCATTTTTTCCTCAACAAATTGCCATTTATAACTTTCTGCAGGCAAAACATCGTTTGTTCCCTTTACTGCTCTGTTGATATCGGGCATAACTTTCATCCTTTAAATAGTTTTAATTTTACACAAAAACCTTCATTTCCCGTTACCGGGAAATGAAGCGGTTAAAAATATTCGGTTTTATTTTCTTACGTATTCGCGCCAATCAAGGTCTCCGCGTTCAAGACCGTGAATTAACATTTCTGCGGTTGCGATATTAGTGGCAACCGGGATATTATGGACATCACAAAGCCTTAATATAACGGTTTCGTCAGGTTCCGAACTTTTCACGGTTATCGGATCGCGGAAGAAGAGCACAAGGTCAATTTCATCGCATCCAATTCTTGCCGCAATTTGTTGGGCGCCTCCTTGCGAACCGCTTAAAAACTTCGCAATGTTAAGTCCTGTTGCTTCGGCAACTACCTTACCGGTCGTGCCGGTGGCTATTAATTCGTGCTTGCTTAAAATACCGCAATAAGCAATGCAGAATTGCACCATTAATTCCTTTTTTGCATCATGTGCAATGAGCGCAATATTCATAATGCAACACTCCTTTCCCTAAGTCAGAGATGCATAAAAATTCTGTAACGGTTAAATATACTTAATCGGAGGAAACGGTACATTACGCCCCGACAGTCTTGCGGTTATTCTGAAAAAAGCAGCAGAAGCTCTTCCGAATGTTAAAATGCGTTTTTGATTAAGCGCCGCCCTTACTTCGGAATCTTCCGGAACTGCACCGATAAGTCGTATTCCCGTTTCGTCCGCAATTGTATCGAAGTTAAAGCCATCCGATTTTGCTTTGCGTGCATCAAAACGGTTAACTAACAGCAGAGAATTTGAAATGCCGATTTTATCCAATAAATTTGATATTTCCACCGCTGCGCGCGATGAAATAATATCCGTATTAGTAACTGTTATATATCGGGCGGTCTTTGGCAAATAGGTATACAATTCCATATCTGTGCCGGCAGGCGAATCAATTATCAATTCATCAAAAGAATCAACAAGAGATATAATAATATCCGCAAAACGCTTTTTATCAATCAGTCCGCGCCTTGCAGGGGCAGCAAGGAGATACAGCCCCTCAGCCATTTCAACCTTTGTAATCGCTGCACCGACATCGGAACTGTCAACCGAAACGTCATACGAATCAAAAACCAAACGGTCGGAAACATTAAGAACGAGGTCAAGGCAACGCAAGCCCTCATCTGCATCTATTAAAAGAACTTTTTTCCCTTCGGTACAAAAAGACGAAGCAATGCCCACAGAAACCGTTGATTTGCCAACGCCGCCTTTGCCGGAAAGAACTACTGTAATTTTGCCCACAGTATATTCATCCTTTGCCCACATTTATTTAACTTATTTTAGCACAAATCGACGGTAATGTCAAAGAAATTATACAGATTCCCGAAAAATACATAAAAACATTATCAAAACACTTATCTCAGCAAGGTATTAACCTGGCTCTCGCCATCTTCGGTTGTGGAATTGAAAAAATATTCATCAAGTATAGCTTTGGCGACAGGGCCGGTAGTGGTGCTGTACTGACCGTGCTCAACAACAACAGAAATGGCTATTTCAGGGTCGTCATAAGGCGCAAAGCAAACAAAAACGCTGTGGTCTTTGCCTGAATTTTCTGCGGTTCCGGTTTTACCTGCGACTTTAACGGGGTAATCCGAAAAATAGCGGCGAGCCGTACCGTCTTCGGTAACAGAAAGCATACCTTCCTTAACAATATTCATATTTTCGGCACTGATACCTGCTTCGGCAACGGTTTTTGGTGTGTTGCGGTTTACTTTCATTTCGGATAAATCATAAGATTTAATTGAATTCAAAACCGTTGTTTGATAGCGGGTACCGTTGTTGGCTATAGTAGCCGTATATGCTGCCAGCTGCAATGGTGTAAACGCGTTATCGCCCTGCCCTATTGCTGCCTGCAATGTGTTACCGGCATACCAATTGGCGCCCATTTTAGCGCTGAATTCCGGGCCTGCCAGCCTGCCTGAACTTTCATCAATTTCATCAGGGTCGCCTGTTTTTGTTCCAAGTCCGAAAAGTTTTGCATATTGGTCTATTTTGTCAATTCCGATTCGTCTGCCGGTTTCAAAGAAATAGTAGTTACAGGATTTTGAAAGTGCCGCGACGACATTCAAATTACCGTGATGACCCATACAGGAGGGACCGTTACTGTCGTAATATGTGTATTTTTTTACACAGTTTATGTGTTCCGTAGCTGTGATTGCACCTGTTTGCAATCCAACAGCTGCAACCAGCGGTTTATAACAGGAACCCGGCGGATAAATTCCGCTGAAAGCGCGGTTGTTAAGCGGTTTTCCTGTTTTATCTTTTTGCAGAGCTTCAATATCGTCATAGTAAGTGTCAAGGTTATACGACGGATAATTAGCAGCTGCAAGAATCTGACCGGTTTTCACTTCAACAACTACAGCAGATGCGCCGGTTATTTCGGGCATTGTTGTTCTGCCTTCTTCAACAGTATTTTTCAAAGCGTTTTGTGCAACGCGTTGAAGGTTTTTGTCAATCGAAGAATAAACGGTATCACCCTGAACAGGCTCTTTAGTAACCTCGGAGGATATTATTCTTCCTTCATTATTGATTTTATATGTTATTATCCCGTCTTCACCGTGCAAATAATTTTCAAATGTTTTTTCCATACCGAACGCGCCGACGGTATCGTTATATGAGTACCCTTTGTCGCGGTATTCATCCCAGTCTTCAGACGTGATTTTACTCATAACGCCTATTATATGCGGCGCAATATCGGGCGAGGAGTATTCACGGTACGGCACTGTATCGACACTCACACCGTCAAGGTATGAATATGATTCTTCAATATATGTCAGTAATTGTTTGGAGATATCCTTGGCAAATGTGTATGAAGTAAAAATTGAGAAATCGGATTTATCCATTGAATATCTCACGCCCATAACCCGGCGTTGAAGTTCCCTGTTCATACCCTCAAGTGAATATTTACTGACCATTTCATCATAGCAATTGCGTGCCGATGCGTATGTGTTCAATCCGAGCCTGTTCTTCATAGCGGATATATCGGAATCCTCACCGTCAAAAGCAATCGGAAAAGTATCGGTAAGCGGAAGAATATCAATCCACTCGCTGTCACTTTCAATAAATAAATTTGTCAAATCAACAATGGTGTCATTGACCTTATCCATATTGATTTCGGCGTAATTAAAAGTAACATCGTACCCGTCGCGATTAACTACAAGCGGACGTCCGTAACGATCAAGAATTTCACCGCGAGCAGCTTTAACCGTTTTTTGTATTGTGCGTGTATCGCCTGAAACAGAGGCATATTTAGAGGCGGTTACCACCTGAAAATCAAACATTCTGACAGTAAAGATACCCATTATCCCTACAAGAATGCCAAATAGCACAACCGTTCTCGGGCTGACCTTTCTTTTTTTAATTTTTCTGAATTTCATAATCATTACACCTTATAATGTAATTGCCGCACAGCTTGAATTTTACAACACATCGGTTAAAAACGTTTGTGATATTTTTTTTACAATCAGGTACGGAATTATTCCGAGTATAACTGTATAAACGGTTGAAAGGGCAACCTCTTGTACAAACGCATACAATAATTCACGTTCTCCGCTCGGAAGAGTGAAAATCGCAAATCTTACGGAAAAGTACAGAAAGTCATAGAAAAAACCTATTATAATTGCCGAAAGAAAATTATTGTTAAAATATAATCTTGAAATCAGTCCTGCGGTTACGCCGAACAGCATAAGTATAACCGTATTGAAGCACGGGGAGACTGCACTGACGGCATCCAGCATAAAGCCGACCGCCGTACCGAAGAAAAATCCCCAAAATCCGTTAAGGAATATGCTTACATAGACGACAAACGGAATAAATAAAAACACTGTTGCATTTCCGATTCGGGAAATCCCGAAATTACCGTAAAACATCAGGTAATATAAAAATGTTACGGCAAAGACCAACGAAACCACGGGGACGATTCCTTTCTTTTCTTTCATCGTCCTGCATCCCCCGTTGCTGTATCGCCTGCAAAAACGCCCTGACCGGAGAAATATGTTATAACCATTACGTTTTTAATTTTATCCAGGTCGACCTGAGATTTAACCTCGGCATAGACCGACTGATTTACATTATCAACATTAACGTCGGTAACCTTACCTATAAGCAGCCCCTTTGGATAAATGCCGCCGCCCGAAGTTACAATCAGGTCGCCGACCGTGACCGAGCATTTTCGGGAAAGGTCATGAAAATTCATTTTATTGGATGAGGCAAGTTTAACCGAACCTGTAATCACGCCGGCATCAGCGGTTCGGCTGTCAATCCCGCCCACATTGGTGCCGTTGCTTAGTATAGTTTCAACATTGGAATATGTCGGCGCCGCAACCTTAACATAACCTATCAAACCATTTTCCGAAATAACAGGGTCATTGACGGAAACACCGTCAAGCAGACCTTTGTCAATGGTGAAATTCTTAAAAGAATTTGAGTTGTCGGTGGCTATCAATTTAGCATTTTGAAATTTATAATCCGGGTTCTCTTCCTTAATTTCCAAAAAATTTTTATAGAATTTGTTTTCCTCTGCCGAGTTTTCGTATTCAGCCAACTTTCGGTTAAGTTCGGCGTTCTCATTTTTAAGCTTATCGTTTTCTTCCATAATTTTTTCGCCGTCAACAAGTTTCGATGATACATCCGAAAAAGCACCTGATACCCACGCTGCGCTTTTTTGAAAAGGCGTTGCAATCGCACCCAGAATTCCGCTGCCCGGCGACGCAACCTTACCTATGATGCCGATAATTACGGACGTGGCAAGAACGGCGGCAATGCAACCTAAAAGAATCTTAAATTTTCTGCTTCTGAAGAAAAATCTCATTTAAAATCACCGAAATCAATTAAATATACCGTTTCGACGTTCTGAAAACGTAGTTGTTAAACGAACGGTTCGATTCAATCTTTTTAGCCATTCCTTTTATAACGCACCCCGTAGGATTTTCGGCAACGGTTACTGTAAGACCTGTTTCGTCCGCAATTAACTTGTCAATGCCGCGAATAAGCGCACCGCCGCCCATTAATGTTATACCCGTATCAATAATATCCGCCGCCAGTTCGGGTGGCGTTTTTTCAAATGTTACTTTAATTTCATCAATTATTGTGTATGCAAGGTCAAGCATAACTTCGCGTATTTCTTCGGAAGTTACCGTCACATTCTTGGGAAGACCGTCCACAATATTTCTGCCCTTAATTTCAACTTCGCCCTCGTTTTCATAAGGCAAAACAGAGCCGATATCTAATTTAATACGTTCCGCAGTACGGTCACCTATAAGAAGGTTATGTCTTTTTCTTATGTAATTTATAATTGCCTCATCAAAATGGTCGCCTGCGGTTTTTACCGATTGTGCGGTAACAATATCGCTTAATGAAACAACCGCTATTTCCGTAGTTCCGCCGCCGATCACAACAACCATATTACCTGAAGCGTCATCGACCTTGATTCCCGAACCGATAGCGCCGACCAAAGGCTGCTCGACAATAGTAATCTCATTTGCGCTGGCACCCGCCTGCCTTACCGCATCATAAACAGCGCGGCTTTCAACCTCGGTAACACCTGAAGGAACGCAGACCATCACCCTTATTTTAGAAATAAAAGAACCGCGCATAGCAGTATGAATAAATCTTTTTATCATAGCAGCGGTAACATCAAAATCAGCAATTACGCCGTCTTTAAGCGGTTTTACAGCTACAATTGAGCCGGGAGTTCTGCCGATCATATCCTTAGCCTCGGTACCTACAGCTTTAACGATATCGCTGCGGACATCATATGCAACGACCGAGGGCTCGCTTAAAATAACGCCCCTGCCCTTTGCATAAACCGTTGTATTGGAAGTACCGAGATCAATGGCAATATCTTTAGTGAACAAGTTAAATCAACCTCACAAATATTATATATCTTAAGTTATTATAACTCATATCACTATCATTTCTCAATAGTAAAATTCAAAAAAAATATTATTTTCGGATATTTAATAATTTTTTAACATATGTGTTGTACAAAGAAGGAAAAAGATTAAAGAACGGTAGAATTATTTGTGTTATAAAAGCATATTATAAAACCACATTTAATAAAAATGTTGACCTTCGACAATTTTTGTAGTATAATTATTCGGAAATTGGACTTTGTTCTTTATTAATTAATTTGGATTGGAGACAGCTAATGAGACGAGATGGCAGGCGAGTTAAAGGCGTTAACCCAATGTACAGTGTTGTGCCTTTTATAATGACTAAAAAAAATGACTCGCTGAATTATGTTAATGTCGATATTCCATATGCACCTATGCAGAATTACATTAACGCAAAGCGAAAATCAGGCGATAAGATAAGCCACCTGGCACTGTTCATATCTGCATATGTACGTTTGTTGACAGAATATCCGGAACTTAACCGGTTTGTGATTAACAAGCGTGTGTATGCACACAATGACATTCAGGTTGCAATGGTTGTTTTAAAACCGGGTTCCGACTCGGAAGAAACTATGGGCAAGGTGGAATTTGAACTTACCGATACGATATATGATGTTAACCGCAAGATAAATGAATTTATCGAAAAAAGCCGTAAGGTGAGTGAAGAAAACGGTATGGATAAATTCGTTAAACTTATAAATATACCCGGGTTGCTGTCTATCGGTGTTCCGTTCCTTATGTGGCTTGATAAACACGGACTTTTACCGAAGGTTATAACAAAAGATGTCAGTCCTTTTCATTCAAGCCTGACTATTTCAAACCTTGCAAGCATACGTACAAGCGCAATCTTCCATCACATTTATAATTTCGGTTCCACGGCAATTTTTATAACAATAGGTACACTTGAAAAACGGTGCGAATTACACAACGGTGAAGTTAAAACCGTTAAGTATATGCCGCTCGGAATTGCTATGGATGAGCGTATCACAGGCGGACTTTATTATGCACAGGCATTCAGAAGACTGTCAAGTTTTTTGGCAAATCCGCAAATTCTTGAAACACCGCCCGAAACAGTCAAACTTGACCTTCCCTTCCAAAAGAAAGGAAAATTCTATTAATCTCACTATAACGCCAAACACCCTGCATCGTTTCTCGATTCAGGGTGTTTTTACG
This sequence comes from Agathobacter sp., assembly GCA_963656085.1. Taxonomy (GTDB): domain Bacteria; phylum Bacillota; class Clostridia; order Oscillospirales; family Acutalibacteraceae; genus CAVALG01. The sequence continues at coordinate 29,489 of CAVKHV010000003.1, read as the reverse complement.
TCTTATGTAGGATTTAGTCATTCAATCAGTTATTAAGTTTTGCGGCGTGAAATTCCGGTGAACTCATATCCATCGGCAGCAACGCATAGCCGCGCGACTGCAAATTTTCAATTATAGCAGGCAACGCCTCAACAGTTGAATATTTTGCTTCGGCGTCGTGCATTAAAACACAAATGCGCCCTTTGTCCGTACCGTCTGAGTTATAACTGCGATCTATGACCGATTGCAAAATGACAGGCGCCGGAGTCATACGGTGACCGTTAATATTCTGCATCATTGAAGCAGTCGTATCATTGGCGACAATATTCCAATCAACATACTGATATCCGTTTTGACGGACGCTTTGTGTAAGTCTAGTCATAAGTCCGGGGCAGCCTTTACTTACCGCGTTATCGCTGCCGCCCGGGAATCTTATAAGCGTGGGTCTATACCCTAATATTTGCTCAACTTTTGTTGAAACCGCATTCAAATCAGCATAAAAAGCATCGTCACTTGCATAAACGCTTGAATAAACATGACTGTCGGAATGTAAGCCTACTGAATTACCTCTGCTTACAATTTGAGGCAGAAGTTCAAGTTTAGATGTACCAACCACAAAAAAAGTGGCTTTGGCGTTATAACGGTCAAGAATATCAAGAATTTCCGGTGTTCGGTTCGAGGGTCCGTCATCAAATGTCAAATAGCATACCTTTTCCGGCAGCGGCACAGGTTTTGAAGAAGACGCGCCCGACAACGAATCGGCAGAATCGGCACTGCCCGATTTGGTTTTATCGCCTTCGCTTGCAGACGCTTTTACAGACCTTGAATTCCCCGTATGCACAATATCGGAAATTGATATTGTTAAAGAAATGACAATCAGAAATGTAAAGACCGACAACAAAGCAGTGGAAAACTTATGATTTGTATACATCTTGGCAAAAAACAATTTCATATTTATCACCTTTACTATTCATCCAAGTCATATACTACCACTTTAATTGTAACAAATAAAGTTAAAAATTATTACAATTTGCTTAAAGTTTATCGGTCCTCGCGGAAATATGGGAGTCCGAGCGCCTGCGGCGGCTGATTTTCACGCTTCTTGCGCATACTTATAACCACAAGTACAATAATTGTAACTACATATGGCAACATTTTAAATATTTCCTGTGAACTTACGCCGAGACCCAGGAAATGCACATAGTTATGGACTATAAACAATCCGCCGAAAAGAATCGAGCCGAGTATACTCATATTAGGTCTCCAAACTGCAAATATAACAAGTGCTATAGCAAGCCAGCCACGGTCGCCGAAACCGTCATTAGACCAAACGCCGTTAGCGTAATCCATAACGTAATAAAGACCCCCGAGACCTGCAATCATACTGCCGATACAGGTTGCAAAATATTTATAACGGTTTACATTAATGCCTGCAGCATCGGCTGTTGCGGGATTTTCACCCACGGCACGGAGATGAAGTCCTACGCGTGTGCGTTTAAAGATGATTGAAGCAACAATAGCGATTGCAATTGAAAGATATGCCAAGAAGCTGTATGAAAGGAATATCTTACCAAACCAGCCCGAATTGTCGGCAAAAGGCAAGGCCTTTCTAAAGCAGTTACTTGTTGCAGTCAACGTTATGGACGGCAGTTCGCTGCCTGTAAGTTTTATAAGCGAGCCGCCGAAGAAATTGCCGAATCCGACGCCGAATGTAGTAAGTGCAAGACCGGTAACATTCTGATTTGAGCGCAGTGTAACGGTAAGGAAACAATAAATCAAGCCCATTAAAAGCGAGCCTAACAAAGATGCAAAAAGAGGAATGATAACCGCCAAAAATGGGTTAATGTTGCTTGCGCCTACTGCATTTTCATACATAAATGCGCCTATAACTCCGCTTATACCGCCTACATACATAATACCGGGGATTCCGAGATTCAAATTGCCGCTTTTTTCGGTAATTATTTCACCGGTTGAACCGAAGAGAAGCGGAATGCCTTGAATTACTGCGCGTTGAATAAACTGAATAATCATTACCGAACCTCCTCTTTTTTGCGGAATTTAACCGAATAATTTATAAAGAATTCACAGCCGATTATAAAGAATATTATTATACCTGTAATAATTTCCGAGAACGAATCATTAAGTTCAAACTGTGTTGATATCTCCGTTGCGCCTTTTTGAAGAAATACAATTAAGAACGAGGTAAATATCATATATATGGGATTGAATTTTGCAAGCCATGATACCATAATCGCCGTAAAGCCGCGTCCGCCTGCGGTGTCGCGAGTTATTGTATGGTCGGTTCCCGAAACAAGCAACATTCCTACTATACCGCATATAGCGCCCGAAAGCGCCATAGTTCTTATAATAACTTTTTTTACATTTACGCCTATGTAACGGGCGGTGTTTTCACTTTCGCCGACAACGGTTAATTCATATCCGTGTTTACTGTATTTTAAGTATATATAGACGGCAACTGTAATGGCAAGAACTATTAAAACATTAAGCAGATAATTGTAATTACCTATAGACGGGAGCCAACCTGATTCTGTTTCGCTGTTGATTACACCTATCTGACCCGATCCCTTAGGAACAGACCATTTATAAACAAAGAAAGATACCAACTGAATGGCGATATAGTTCATCATAAGTGTAAACAGGGTTTCGTTTGTGTTCCAGTTTGCTTTAAAAAATGCCGGAATCACCGCCCAAAGCATACCTGCCAAAATACTTGAAGCAACTATTATAAGCAGCAGCACAGCATTGGGAACTTTGCCGCCGAGCAATATCATACACGCAGCCGATGCCAAACCGCCTACCAAAACCTGACCTTCTGCGCCGATGTTCCAAAATCGCATCTTAAACGCAGGGGTTACGGCAAGGGCAACACAAAGCAGCATTGCAATATTTTGCAACAGGCTCCAAATTCTTCTTTCAGTACCTATAGCGCCGTCAATCATATAAAAATATACGCTGAAGGGATTTTCTTTTGTTAGAAACACCGTAACGATTGCGCTGACAATCAAAGCAAACACAACAGCAGCGGCACGAATCAGCCAAGATTTCCACCAAGGCATTGCATTTCGTTTTGCTATATGAAACAGCGGTTCTTTCACCGATTTAGTCTGCATTTATATCCCCTCCGTTATTGTCATCGCTGTTTACTTTTGTCATAAGCAAACCGACTTCTTCCTTCGTTACCGTAGCGGCATCTACTATTCCGCTTATACCGCCCGAACTGATAACCATTATTCGGTCGCACAATTCCAAAAGAACGTCTAAATCTTCACCCACAAAAATAACAGCGGTGCCGTTCTTTTTCTGTTTGTTGAGCAGATTGTAGATTAAATATGATGAATTTATGTCCAGTCCCCTTACGGGATAAGCCGCCATAAGAACCGTAGGTGCTGCCGCTATCTCGCGTCCTACAAGAACTTTTTGGACATTACCGCCCGAAAGTTTTCGAACAGGAGTGTTTGCACTCGGTGTGACGACTTCCAATTCATCAATTATTTTTTCTGCAAGTGATTTCGGAGATTTACGCTCTAAAAATACCGATTTACCTTTTTCGTAACTTCTGAGCATCATATTATCGATAATATCCATATTACCGACCAAGCCCATACCGAGCCTGTCCTCCGGCACGAAGGATAACCTTACGCCGAGCTCTCTTATCTGAACAGGTGTTTTATTGCGTAAATCTTCTTCCTTATCGGTTTTCGGATCGTTATAAATTATATCGCCGTTTTCTACCTTTTGCAGACCTGCGATAGCTTCAAGCAGTTCACGCTGCCCGCTGCCCGCGATACCTGCAATACCGAGGATTTCACCGCTTTTAGCAACAAAAGAGATATTGTTTAATACTTTCACGCCCTCACGGTTAAAACAGTTAAGGTTGTTGACAACTAAACGCTCTTCACAATTTTGGGGTTCTGTTCTTTCGATATTAAGACTGACGCGTTTGCCGACCATCATCTCTGTAAGCCGGCTTTCGCTTGTTTCGGAAGTATTTACGGTTCCTACATATTCGCCTTTTCTAAGTACCGCAACACGGTCAGACAGTGACATTACCTCGTGCAATTTATGGGTAATGATTATAATTGTTTTACCGTCATCACGCATACGGCGGAGTACTCTAAACAGTTTTTTGGTTTCCTGCGGTGTAAGAACGGCAGTCGGTTCGTCAAGAATTAAAATATTAGCGCCGCGATAGAGTGTTTTAATAATTTCGACCGTTTGTTTTTCAGACACAGACATTTCATATATTTTTTTATTCGGGTCAATATCGAAGCCGTATTGCTCACTTATTGATTTGATCTTTTCGGCGCTTTGTTTTATACTGAATTTGCCGTTATCCTTAAGTCCCAAAATAATATTTTCGGTTGCGGTAAAAACATCAACCAGTTTAAAATGTTGATGTATCATACCTATTTTATATTCGAATGCATCTTTCGGGGAAGTTATAACAACAGGATTTCCGTCAATAAAAATCTGTCCGTGGTCGGGGTAATATATACCGGAAATCATATTCATAAGCGTGGTTTTCCCGCTTCCGTTTTCACCCAAAATAGACAGTATCTCGCCACGATACGCAGTAAGGTTTACGTCTTTATTGGCAACAATGTTTCCGAATACCTTTGTTATTCCTTTTAATTCAATTGCTGGTATTTTTTCCACGCCGTTCAATTCCTCCTGAGATTATTTTCAAAATTACGCTGTTCAAAAACAGTGCAATTTTCAAAGCAATCGCTTGAATAATAAAAAACAAATAAAAACAAGCGTAGGCGAAGCGTAAAATACGCCCCGCCTGCGCGAATATTAAATTAAATCAGAACTTTTCGTTAAGAGTTGTGATGCCGTCGATTCTGAGATCGAAGTAAGGCGCCGAACGTTTTTCCGACTCATGGAAATAACCGTCCGAAATAACTTCGGTATCGGGGGTGTAATCCTTATCGGTATCAACATCTGCTTTGTAAGAAGAAAGGGTTTCGCCTTTAACGGTGAATTTGCTTGTATCAAATACATGAAGCGAACCGTCAGCCAATTTTGCCTCTGCTTCTTTGATTGCTTCTTCGGTACCTGCAGCGGCAACATCGGTGTTTATATCTGTAAGAACAACCGAACCGTCTTTGGTACCTTTACACCAGTCGGTGTCAATTGTTTTACCGTCGGTTACACAATTGATGATGTACTCAAAATAGGGTTGCCAATCAATCTTAGAAGAAACAATAAATGTGTTGGGACAAGCAGAAAGTGTGCTGCCGTTGTAAGAAACATTGGGAACACCGGCAACTTCGCAAGCGGTAGGAGCACCCATTGAGTCAGCGTGCTGGCTTATAAGTTTGCAACCGCGACCGATAAGAGTGTTAGCAGCTTCTTTTTCGGCGGTTTCATCATACCAGCTGCCTGTAAACTGAACTTCCATTGTCGCTTTCGGGCAAACCGAACGAACGCCGAGGAAGAATGAGGTGTAACCGGAAATAACTTCGGCATAAGTAAACGCACCTACATAGCCGATTTTTGCATCGTCTTCGGTGAATTCTCCGGCGCTGATCATTTCGTTAAGTTTCATACCTGCTGCGATTCCTGCAAGATATCTGCCTTCATAGATAGAAGCAAACGCATTGTGGAAGTTTTTGATTCCTGCTGTATGAGCGGTTGTTCCGGTAGCGTGACAGAATTCAACATCGGTAAACTCCTTAGCAGCTTTTGCAAGGTACTGTTCGTGACCGAAACTGTCGGCAAATACGAGTGTGCATCCACGGTCAACAAGATCGGCTGCTGCTTCATAGCATTCGTTTGATTCAGGAATATTGGTTTTAGCCACATACTCAACACCGAGTTTTTCGCAAGCCGCTTTTGCAGCATTAATGAAGTTAAGGTCATACGTAGAATTTTCATCGTGCAGGAAGATGAACCCAACTTTCAATTTGCTGCTTTTCTTGCTGCTGCCGCAAGCGGCAAAACCAAACACCATTACGAGAGCAAGAACCAATGCCAGAATTTTTTTCATTTACTTTTCCTCCGATAATAATTTTTTATTTAATAAGTTTTTTTCAAAACTTAAAAAATCATTAGTCAAACTTCATGCCGTTTTCAACCGACATTGATGAAATTTTTGCAAGAGATTCAACCCTTACGCCCTTTTGGCGCAATGCGTCTCCCCCGCCCTGAAAGCCTTTTTCGATAGCACAGGTACATCCTGCAAGTTTAGCGCCGGATTGCCTGACAATATCAATCAACCCTTCAAGCGCTTTGCCGTTAGCAAGAAAATCGTCTACGATAACAACGCAATCGTCAGGCGAGAGATATTCTTTCGGGACAACGACATCATACTCGGTATTGTGCGTATACGAATAAACCACAGTTTTAAAAACGTCCCCGCTGACATTGGCACTTTTACCTTTTTTGGCAAATACAGCAGGAACGCCCATAACCATTCCGGCAGCAACCGCAATTGCGATGCCGGATGCTTCAATTGTTAAAATTTTAGTTACATTGTAATCTTTGTAAATGTTCTGAATTTCTTTTCCGATTTCGCTCAAAAATTCAACATCTAACTGTTGATTAAGAAACGAACCGACTTTGAGAATATTGCCGGGGAGAATTTTGCCGTCCTTAAGTATCTTTTGTTCCAAAGCTTTCATAACAGCAACCTCCCTTTTATTTTAAAATAAGAAAAGCAGACTTTTCAAAGTCTGCTTACCGATATAAAAACGAAACCACTACGCACATAAAAACTATCTGCGTTCGTTCTTAATAACCAATAGTCGCGTCTGTGGCGTCGCGGTAGAAACGTTTGGGCCGTTTATCCAAACATATATCGGTAAACTATTTAATTTTCGCTCGTAAACTACATTTATGATTATATATCGACAGGATTATTATGTCAAGTGTGAATTTTGTAATAACTTAATGTTACTGTAATATTAATTTTGTTCATATTACCCAAAGCGGATTATTTACCCTGCTGACGGCACCAGATTTTCATAACCAAACCGTGCGGCAAAATTTTTGCGGCAAGCGCCTGGCATTTATTCATAAATCCGCAAATCGACACTGCTTTGCCTTTCTCGGCGTCTTTAATGGCTGTTTTAACTACATTTTCAGCCGTTAGAAAACGTGCATAATACTTAACGGTATCGTCCGTAACGGCGCGATCAAAGAACTCGGTCATTACCCAAAACGGGCAAACAGCGGTAACTTTTATATTTTTCTTTTTGAGTTCAACACCCAAAGAGCGTGAAAAACTTAATACAAATGACTTGGTGGCAGCATAAACATTTATATACGGAACCGGCTGAAATGCGGAAATTGAGGACATTTCAATAATATTTGAACCGCTTGTCATAAACGGTACTGTTGCATAAGTAACGCCTACAAGCGCTTTGCAGTTAAGGTCTATCATATTGCACTGTTCAGAGAGCGGAATATCACAAAAAGCACCGAATTTTCCGAAACCGCCTGCATTAACAAGCAATTTTACATTTGGTTTTACTTTGTCAAGTTCACTTTTGTACTGCTCGATTGCATCATCAGCCGTTAAATCAAGCGGAATCGGTTTAATTTTCGCATTTGTTAAGGATTTAAGTTCATTAAGCCGCTCGGCACGGCGTGCAATCACCCATATTTCATCCAATTTAAATTTTTTATCCGCTTTAAGTACAAATTCCCTGCCGATACCGGAAGAAGCACCTGTAATTACAGCAATATTCATTTATAACATCCTCCGCCTTTTTATTATTTTTCATTTACCGCAGATATAACCCGTTCAAAATCAAGTCCGTACGGATTCCGGTCTGAATTTTGTAATGTTGCTTTTATACACTCGGCAGTAAATTCACTTGCAGCCGCTACAGCCGATTTAAGTTCGGCACCGCCTGCCGCTTTTGCACAAAGCACGGAGGCAAACACATCGCCGCTTCCATGGAGGCGTTTATTTGAAAATTCGTGGCTGAATTTTACAACTTCGGCGCCGTCAAAATACACATCGTTCATTATGCCGTCAGACTGTCTGACACCTGTTATAACCGCCGCACCGCAGCCCGTATTCAAAAGTTCTTTTAACATTTCAAGCAGTTCTTTGTCGGTATAAAACTGCTTGTACTCCGTGCCGGTTAAAAGCGCAGCTTCGGTTACATTCGGTGTGATAATATCGGCGGCAGCACACAAATCCAACATTTTTTGCGGTATATCCGATTCAAACCCGGAATACAATTTTCCGTTATCAGCCATAACCGGATCAACAAGTATAAAATCAAGTTGGTTTTTATGACGGGCAATATAGTCACTGCAAATATCTATCTGCTCATTGTTACTGAAATACCCCGTCATCATCGCATCAAAACTTAAGTTGTGCAACTCCCATAAGTTCAATATCCGATACATTTCGTCCGTCATATCAAGTATGGTGTAATCTTCAAACACCGCCGTGTGCGACGATAGTACAGATGTAGGAAGCGGCACAGCCTCAACACCGAAATAAGACATAACCGGCAGCGATACGCTTAAAGAACATTTCCCGTAACAGGAAAGGTCGTTCACCGTTAAAACTTTTTTAAGCTGAGTGTTTTTCAAATTTTCGCCCCCGATTACGATAATAATGTTTAATACTTACATCTTAACATATAAAACGGTTTCGTCAAGTCGAAAATTTGTAAAAAACAGCGGGCGGCAGTACAAAATGCCGCTCGCTGTAAAAGTATAAAAGTGCATCAATCAAACGCCGGATTGATTTGATAGAAGTTTTTAGAGTTAAGGTTATCCTGAACTATACGCAAACCTTCACCGAATCTTTGGTAATGAACTACTTCCCTTTGTCTTAAGAACCTTATAGCATCCCTGACATCGGGGTCATCTGAACAGAAGCGCAAGATATTATCATATGTTGTTCTTGCCTTTTGTTCTGCCGCCAGATCTTCGTGAAGGTCGGTTATCGGGTCGCCTTTTACTGCAAGCGCATTTGCATTAAACGGCACACCCGAAGCCCCCGACGGATAAACGCCGGTAGTATGATTAACAAAATATGCGTCAAAACCTGCGGTTTCAATATCTTTTTCACTTAAGTTCCGTGTGAGTTGATAAACTATGCTGCCAATCATTTCCAGATGAGCAAGTTCTTCGGTGCCGATATCGGTCAACAAGCCCTTTAATTCCGGGTACGGCATTGAAAAGCGCTGACTCAAATATCTTAAACTGGCGCCGAGTTCACCGTCCGGTCCGCCGTACTGTTCAATAATAAGTTGCGCGAGTTTCGGGTTGGTCTGTTTTATATTTATAGGATATTGCAATTTTTTCTGATATTGCCACATTACGCTTTTGCCCCCTTCTCCCACGGCCACGGATTATTAAGCCAATTATAGTCGTTTTCGCCGTATAAATCAGACGGCGTAAGCGGTCCGTTTAACTTAACGTATTCATTTTTAAGGCGTGTAGCTTCATTGCCGAATTTCTTTAAAGTTTCAAATGCTTTTGCATTAGTAGAATGTGTATCAAGGAAAAGGTGCGTCTCCCACGCTGCGAACTGTGCAGCGGAGAGTTCATTTAATAAACTTTCGGATCTCTCCATTGATTTATATCCCTTCTGCCGTTTAAGGATTAATAATTATAAAGCCGCACCGTAACGGCTTTCGGCACGACAAGCGGGTGTTTTAACCCACGAATTTGCCTTTAAACGGTTTATCCATTTCTTTAAATAAAGTACCGTTTTTCAGTGCGTCATATTTATTTTCATAAAGGTCGTTAAAGCGCTGCATAGGCACATATGCCATTGCCAAAGGCAGATTTTTCAGTTCAGTATCGCAGAAGCGATTATCCGTCCGGATTTCGGGACTGTCTTTTTCGAGCAGATCTAACATTACAATTCCCCTTGATTTATAATTTTGAGATAAATCTCAATAACATAATATGTTTATTGCCCAAACGGGGTGAAGGCTGATGACGTGACAAAGCCGCGTCCGTTTGTGTGGTGGCTCCGTTTGCCCAAAAATCAACTGTTATTTTCTGTTTTCGCCGCACATATCGGCAAAAATGCGGCGTTTACGCCGCAAAACAAAAAGATTTACATACAGATAAAGCCCTGCGGTTAAACCGAAAGGCTTTATTTATAATACTATTACTGAAATATTTAATGCGATAAGACAGTTTCTTTCTGCGTATCGCTGCTCTTTGCGTTTGCGAGCATAAGTTTCAGACGGTTGATCTGGTTTACCTGCGTAGCGCCTGAATCATAGTCAATTGCAACTATATTTACATCGTCGTTTTTTTCTTTAATAATTTTCATCATGCCTTTACCGCAAATATGATTAGGCAGACAGCCGAACGGTTGAGTACACACTATATTTTTTACGCCCGTATGGGCAAGTTCTATCATTTCTGCTGTCAGCAGCCAGCCCTCGCCCATTTTTGTACAATTGCTTATGTAACCGTCAGCCAATCTACAAGTGTCCTCAAATTTTGTAAAAGGTTCAAAATCACTTTCGTTTACAATAATATCGGAAACATCATTTTTCTTCTTGCAGAGGAATTTAAAAGCAAATTTGCAGGCGAGATAGATGAAAACATTTTTACGTTTAAATCTTTTATAATCATTAATATTATTAAAAACGCAATACAGCAAAAAATCCATAAGACCGGGGACAACGGTTTCGGCGCCTTCATCAATTAAAAAGCGTTCGAGATTATTATTTCCGAGCGGTGAGTATTTTACAAAAATTTCGCCGACAATTCCAACCTTAATCGCATCGCGCTTAACCATATTAATGTTGGAAAAGTCGCGTATCATAAGGCGATAATTCTGCTTGATTTTTTTGTAACTTATCCGCTTTGTTGTGCCTAATTCATTGCCCAACCGTTCGGTCCATTTTTCGGCAAGCAGTTCAGCGGAACCTTTTTCAACCTCGTAGGGACGGCACTGGTTTACAAGAGTCAACAACAGATCCCCGTAAATCACGGCATATAAAAGCGAATGTAATTTAGGTACGGAAAGCTTAAATCCGGGATGTTTTTCCAAACCGCTGAAGTTAATGGAAATGACAGGGACAAATCCGTATCCTGCCTTTTTAAGAGCTTTTCTGAGCAGGGATATGTAATTTGACGCGCGGCAGCCGCCTCCTGTTTGGAAAAGTACAAGCGCCACTTTATTAACATCGTATTTCCCCGATTGCAGAGCGTCAATGAATTGTCCGATAACAAGAATTGCCGGATAACAAGTATCGTTATGCACATATTTAAGACCTGTTTCGGTAATATGAGAGCCTGATGTCTGCAACAATTCCATTTTATATCCGTATGTTTTAAAAACGCTTATTATCATCTTGAAGTGCATCGGCAGCATTGTCGGGACTAAAATTGTATAATCCTTTTTCATTGCCTTTGTAAATCTGATATAATCGTTTGTCAAAATTATTCACCCTTTTCTTCCAAAGCACCCATAAGGCTGCGAAGTCTGATCTTAACAGCGCCGAGATTGGTGATTTCATCAATTTTTATCTGTGTGTAATATTTGCCGTTGTCTTCGAGTATTGAGCGAATTTCATCTGTGGTTATCGCGTCAAGTCCGCATCCGAACGATACAAGTTGCACAAGTTGAATATTACTGTTATCCGCTGCCAGTTTCGCCGCACGATAAAGACGTGCATGATAGGTCCATTGATTAAGTATGTGAACCGACTGCGGTTTTTCCAGATGACAGACGCTGTCTTCACTTACAACAACAAAACCGAGTGAAGTCGCCAAACGGTCTATGCCGTGACATATTTCCGGGTCAATATGATACGGTCGCCCCGCAAGTATCATAACGCGTTTGTTATGTGTTTTTGCATAATCAAGCGCCTTTTCACCCTCACGTCTTATTCCTGTCATATATTCATCATACGCTTTAAATCCCGCTTTAACCGCGTCGCGCACTTCGTGCAATTTAATGCCCGGAGTAACTTCGGCAAGGCAATCACAGAGATTTTCGGCAAGCGTTCTTCTACTATTAATATTAAGGTGAGGATACAAAAAATGCACACTTGATAAATCGTCGACATTTGCATTAAGCAATTCGGAATAATAGGCAACGATCGGGCAATTAAAATGATTATCACCGGACTTTTCTTCAACATTGTATGTAAGGCAGGGATAAAATATAAAATCCACCCCGTCCTTCACCAGTTCTTCAACATGACCGTGCATAATTTTTGCAGGGTAACAAGCTGTATCCGACGGAATCGTGAATTGTCCCAATTCGTATGTTTTACGTGTTGAAAGATTTGAAAAGACGGTCTCATACCCGAGTTTTGTGAAAACCGTATGCCACAGCGGCGCAAGTTCATACATACCGAGTGCCATGGGCATACCGACCCTGCCGCGAGGTCCCGCTTTGCCTTTAAGCGACGACAGAACCTCTCGTTTGTACGCATATAAATCAGGTAGTTTTTCGGTTGTTTTTAATCCCAAACCCCTATTGCACTGATTACCCGATATAAACTTCTGGCCGTCGGAAAAAATATTGATTGTTAAATGGCAATGGTTTTCGCAGCCGTTGCAAACGGCGGTTGTTGATTTATGCGAAAAATCATTAAGTTCGTCAAGACTTAAAATTCCGCTTTTATTATAGTGCATTGCATGAAGCGCCGCCCCGTATGCACCCATTAAGCCGGCAATTGAGGGACGAATAACATCAGCACCCAATTCTTTTTCAAATGCACGCAGAACCGCGTCATTGTAAAATGTTCCCCCCTGAACTACAACATTTTTGCCGAGTTCCGAAGGAGAATTTGCACGTATGACCTTATAGAGCGCATTCTTTACCACACTCACAGACAAACCTGCCGAAATATCTTCAACCGAAGCGCCGTCCTTCTGCGACTGTTTTACGGAAGAATTCATAAACACGGTGCAGCGTGTACCCAAATTTACCGGTGCAGTGCTGAAAATTGCTTTTTTTGCAAAATCCGAAACATCATAGCCCATTGATTTAGCAAAAGTTTCGATAAACGAACCGCACCCCGACGAACACGCCTCATTCAACATAATTGAATCTATCGCGCCGTTCCGTATTTTAAAACATTTAATGTCCTGCCCGCCGATATCAAGTATGAAATCAACATCAGGTTTAAAATATTTGGCAGCGGTGTAATGTGCTATGGTTTCGACAATGCCTTCATCAATATTAAAAGCATGTTTAATAAGTTCCTCGCCGTACCCGGTTACGGAACTTCCGCAAACAGTTATCCTGTCCCCGCAGGCTGCATATATCTTTTTAAGTTCATCTAAAACAATATTAACCGGGTTGCCCTTGTTACCGCTGTAATAAGTATATAAAATTTGCTTGTTTTCACCTATCAGTACAAGTTTTGTTGTTGTGCTGCCGCAGTCAATTCCGAGCCATGCATTACCGCGGTATGCGGTTATATCTTCAACAGGGACCGACGCTTTTTTATGTCTTTCAATGAACTCGCTGTATTCCGATTTATCTTTAAACAATGGGTCCAACCGGTTGGCGCTACTGTTTTTTTGAACGCTGTTATGAATTCTTTCTGTGAGTTCGCAAAATTTTATCGGGTCAATCTTTTCGGAATGCATAGCAGCGCCTATAGCAACAGAAAAAAGCGCATATTCCGGGAAAACTGCGGTATCGTTGCCCAATTTAAGCGTTTCGCAAAAGCGTTTCTTCAAACCCTCACAATAGTACAGCGGACCGCCTAAAAACATAACTTTTCCTTTAATTTTTCTCCCCTGAACAAGCCCGGTAATTGTTTGATTTACAACCGCCTGATAGATGCTGGCGGCAATATCGGATTTTTTTGCACCCTGATTAAGCAAGGGTTGAATATCGGTTTTGGCAAAAACACCGCAGCGCGACGCGATCGGATAAATTTTTGTTGCCTCAAGGCTCATTTTATCCATTTCGTCCACAGTGGTATCAAGCAGCACAGCCATCTGATCAATAAATGCACCTGTGCCGCCGGCACAAGAGCCGTTCATTCTTTCGTCAATCCCGCCGTCAAAAAATATTACTTTTGCGTCCTCTCCGCCGAGTTCGATAACAACACCTGTATCGGGTGCATATCTGTGCACCATTTCGCCTGTCGCATAAACCTCTTGAATAAACGCAAGACCGGCAGCATCGGCAAGCCCCATACCGGCAGAACCGGAAACAGTTATACGAACTTCTCCGATATTGCCGATTTCCTTTTCCATATCGCGCAGCATTTCAAGAGTGGTTTGTCTTACCTGCGAAAAATGACGCTGATATTTGCTGTAAATGATTTCGCCGCATTTTATAAGCGCCAATTTCGTTGTAGTCGACCCTATATCTATCCCCAAAAGTAAATCGTTCATCAAAAATGCCTCGCATTAAAATTTAAAATTATCTATTTCTTTTTCCCAAGTTCAACCGCACGGTTAAATCCCGCGGCAACCGCGTCGATAACCGCGCCGCGAAAAGCACGTTCTTCAAGCGCCGTAACACCTGCAACGGTTGTACCCGCAGGACTGCACACGCCGTCTTTAAGCGCTGCCGGGTGCGAACCGGTTTCAAGAACTGTTTTTGCCGCGCCCAATACCGTGTTCGCGGCGTATAAAAGCGCCTTATCACGCGGAAGTCCGCACTTAACTCCGCCGTCTGCCATAGCCTCGATAAACATATAAACATATGCAGGACCGCTGCCCGAAAGGGCGCAACCTGCGTCAATAAGCGATTCGGGTATAACGTCAAATATTCCGGCTTCACCTAATATTTCGGACAGTGTTTTTACTTCATCATCCGTAACGGCAGCACCCTTTGCGCAAAGGACGGTACCCTGCCCTACGGCAGCAGCCATATTAGGCATTATACGTATTACAGGCAGTGTTGCATTAAGATTATTTTCGATAGTTTTGATACCGATGCCTGCCGCCATACTTACAATAACAAACCTATCGTTTCGGGCAACAAGATCCTCACGGATTTCATCAATCATACTGTTCATAAACTGCGGTTTAACACCGAAGAAAATATAATCGCACTGTTTTGCAACTGTTAAATTATCGGTTGCGGTTGCTGAAATTTTATCAGCCAGTTGTTTTGCCTTGGCTGTATCTTTATCCGAAATTAAAACGTCATATCCGCCTTTTGCAGCAGCGCACGCAAGCGCTCCGCCCATATTACCGGCGCCTATAAAGCCTATTTTAAGTCCCATATCAGTACCTCCGTTTATTATCTTATCTGTCCGTTTCCGCGGATTATATATTTGTATGTTGTAAGTTCCTGCAATCCCATCGGACCGCGCGCATGCAATTTTTGTGTTGAAATTCCCATTTCACAGCCAAGCCCGAATTCGCCTCCGTCGGTAAATCTTGTTGAAGCATTAACATATACCGCCGCACTGTCAACCAAAAGGGTAAATTTATCGGCTGCCGCTTTGTTTTCGGTTATTATGGCGTCGCTGTGGTGCGTTGAATGCTTAGCAATGTGTTTGATTGCCGCATCGCAGTCATCAACCACACCCACTGCCATAATATAATCAAGAAATTCAGTGTCAAAATCGGCACCGCTTGCCGGGACCCCCGTTATTATTTTTGCAGCGCGCTCGTCCAAACGAAGTTCAACAGGGACTTTGCCGTTTGCCTTGCGCCGATCGCACAGTCTCGCTTTCAGCATCGGTAAAAACTTTTCGGCAACATCTTTGTGAACCAGGCAAACTTCGGCTGCATTACAGACCGAGGGGCGGCTTGCCTTTGCATTCTCCGCAATATTCAACGCCTTTTCAAGGTCTGCATCACGGTCAACATATATATGACATATTCCCGTCCCTGTTTGTATGCAAGGGACGGTTGCGTTTTGTACGCAGGCGTTTATAAGTCCGGGACCTCCGCGCGGAATGAGCAAATCAATAAACCCGTTTGCCACCATTAATTCGCTCGCGCTTTTTCTTGTTGTATCCTCAATCAGATTAATCAGCGTTTCGGGCAATCCGACGCTTTCAAGCCCTTCCCGCATTGCAGATACTATAGCAAATGCCGAACGGTAAGCCTCTTTTCCTCCGCGCAAAACGCAAACGTTTCCGCTTTTAAGGGCAAGAACAGCCGCGTCTGAAGTTACATTTGGACGGCTCTCATAAATAATTGCGATAACCCCCATAGGTACCGACACCTTGTTAATGGCTATCCCGTTCGGCCTTTCAACCGTCGATAAAATTTTCCCCACAGGGTCGGGCAACGCCGCAACCTCACACATACCGTCAGCCATAGCGTTAATTCTTTCGGCGGTTAATTTTAAACGGTCGATCATAACATCCGAAATGCTTGATTTCGCATTCTCTACATCAAGTGCGTTTGCTGCGAGTATTCTGTCTGTATTTTGCCGGACAGCGTCCGCCATTGCGAATATGGCTTCGTTCTTTTTTTCAGTGCCGAGTGTCGCCATAATATCTACAGCAGCTTTAGCAGTCTGTAATATTTCATTCGTTGTCATATAATTTCACCGCTTTCCGATAAATCTTGTACCAACTGGCTTATTATCAAGCACAGCATACAGTTCTTCAACCTTTGAGCCGTTTGCTATTATCATATCGGTACCGTGTTCCGTTACCGTCTGTGCCGCAGAAATTTTGGTACGCATACCTCCGGTTCCCAGAGCAGAACCGCTTCCGTCGGCGCAGGAGATAACATCTCTGTCAATGCTTTCAATAACGGGTATCAGTTTCGCGTTCGGGTCCTTACGCGGGTTTGAAGTATAAAGTCCGTCAATATCCGAAAGCAGGACTAAAAGATCGGCCCCCACGCTTATCGCAATGTCGGCAGACAGAGTATCGTTATCGCCTATGCCGAATTCGTCAACAGATATAGTGTCATTTTCGTTTACTATAGGCAATGCGCCTAATTCCAACAGGCGATTCATTGTATTTTTAAAATTATTGTGGCGTTTTTCATCCTCAAGGTCATCAGCGGTAACAAGTAACTGAGCAACCGTATGATTGTATTCGGAAAACAGTTTATCATATATGTACATAAGTTCACATTGACCTACGGCAGCTGCAGCCTGCTTTGTAGGAACATCGGCAGGCTTTTTACCGAGTGACAGTTTGCCGACACCCATTGCTATAGCGCCCGAAGAAACCAATATTACTTCGTTGCCCGCATTTTTAATATCACTTAAAACTTTACAGAGTTTTTCCACCTGTCGGATATTAAGTCTGCCCGAATCGTGTGCAATTGTTGATGTTCCAACCTTTATAACAATTTTCATTTTTTACATACAAGCATTTCTCAACGCTTTCTCCTTTTAATTTTTATTTCGTCCTCGTCATCGTTTTCATCACGGTTACGGTAGTCGTTAATAAGCGACGCAGAAATCAAAATGATTGCCGCAATTGCAGCCAAGGTTACCGCCGCCGCAATAATTATCTGTAAAACAGCGGCGCCGCCCGTTAACGAAAAGGTGCGTTCCCCCTTATAGGATATACGCGAAGCAATGAGTTCGGCGGACTGTGGTTCCGTGCCGTAATACGTCATCATTATAAGCGATTTATTCATAACGGTTACGTATGTGTATGAATTTTCATCGTTCACGGTAAAATACACGGTACCGTTAATTTTTTTCTCCGTACACTTTTTGCCCTCAAAAAGTGCGTCTGTCATCTGTGCCTTTTCGGCTGCGTCCAGTTCCGTAAGGTTTTTAATACCCTTTGAAAAATCGGTCTGCGCAATGCTGAGCTTAAACTGTGAAGAGGTCTCGTTATTAATCGCCAAAATATATATGTTGTTTTCCTCCATATATCTTTTAAGCGACTTGGCGGACATTCTCGTTTCCTGATCATCAACATAAAAGCCGCCTACAATTTCCTCGTTCTTTCGGATGTTGGTACGTGTAAGCGCCGTGTAGCCGCTCGGTATATTAACCGAAACTCCGTAATCCTGTATATCAACGGTATCTGCGGATGCATTAACCGCAAACATAATCACAAACAAAAAAGCAACACCGACGATTTTCAACTTCTTAAGCATTAAATTACTCCTTCCGGCAAGATATCGCTTTGCGCTTTGCCGCAGTAAGTGTATTTTGCATAAGCATTGCAATGGTCATAGGTCCGACACCGCCGGGAACGGGAGTTATATAAGAGCATTTTTCAGCGACATTTTCAAAATCAACATCACCGCAAAGTTTGCCGCCTTCCGGTCTGTTCATACCGACGTCAATAACAACAGCCCCGTCCTTAACCATATCCGCGGTTACAAACTTCGCTTTTCCCACGGCGGCAACCAAAATATCGGCTGAACGGCATATCTCCGGTAGATTTACGGTTTTGGAATGACATATTGTCACAGTACCGTTTTTATGTAATAAAAGCATTGCCATCGGTTTTCCGACAATGTTGCTTCGCCCGATAACTACGCATTTTTTGCCGGTAATTTCAATATTGTATGCCGAAAGCAGTTCCATTACTCCCGCAGGCGTGCAAGGCAGAAAGTCATATTCGCCTATCATTATTTTGCCGACGTTCTGAGGATGAAATGCGTCAACATCCTTTTGCGGGTCAATTGCGTTAATGACTGCCTTTTCATCAAGATGCGGAGGCAAGGGAAGTTGACACAATATTCCGTTTATGCGATCATCGTTATTAAGCTTTTTAATTAAATTCAGAAGTTCATCTTGTGTGACAGATTCGGGCAAAGCGTATTTTTCGGAATAGAATCCGATATCCACACATGCCTTTTCTTTAGATGCAACGTAAATTTTGCTTGCCGGATCTTCACCCACGATTATTACAGCAAGACCCGGTATTATCCCCTCACCGCGTAATTCCTGTGTTTCCGCTTTAATTCTCGCCTTGACGTCGGCCGAAACCGCCTTACCGTCAATTATCATCATTGGTATCATCCCCGTTTATATTATTTTCGGCACCGTCCGCAGGCTGCAAAACATTTTGTTCGGCGGCAATTTTACGGCGCTTAACAACAAGTGTTATAAGTGCCGCGACACAAATTACGATCGAAAGTATTTCAGACACCTTGATATTGTAGCCGAGACTGTCCGTTCTCAAGTGCTCGATTATTGCCCTGCCGAATCCGTACCAAACGCAATATGTAAGCGCAATTTCTCCCGAAAACTTTCTTTTTTTCGATAATGCGTTAAGAACAAAAAATCCTGCAATGCACCAAACGGATTCATATAAAAAACAGGGATGAGCAAGGGCGGTAGAGTCGTATCCCTTAGAGATAAAATCCGAGACAACATTCTCACTGGTCATTCCCCAAAAACTGCTGCCGGTAGGTTTGCCGAAAGCCTCTTGATTAATAAAATTCCCCCATCTTCCGATACCCTGTCCGATTAAAAAACCGACAGAGGCTAAATCCAACGCGTCAAACAGCCTGATTTTTTTGAATTTGCACATTACTGTTGCAGCAAGCAAAGCACCTATAACGCCGCCGTATATCGCTAAACCGCCGTTGTGTATCTTGAAAAATTCCTTTAAACTGCTGTTTGGCTCAAAT
Organism: Agathobacter sp.; assembly: GCA_963656085.1. GTDB lineage: Bacteria > Bacillota > Clostridia > Oscillospirales > Acutalibacteraceae > CAVALG01. The sequence goes on along the minus strand of CAVKHV010000003.1, from coordinate 10,049 downwards.
ATCAGATAATATGCTCTGGCGCAAATAATAGAAACCGGAACGGCGACTATTATAACATCGGTCAATCGGTTAAAATCAACATTAAAACGGTCAGCCCTTTTATAAGCATAAACCAACGCTAAAAAGAAGCCGAAAGCGATAATGATGCCGTACCAGTAAACATTCCATCCGTCACCGATAGGTAATGTAAAAGCAACTCGGTTTAAGGTCATTTTAATTCCGAATATCGTAACATGAGTGACATCGTTCATTTTGTTTAAACCTCCACACCTTTTATTTTACGCCGTCAGCCGGTTCAACAACGGAAAGGGCAGCATTCAGGGTGTTTACCGACGCCGCACGGCGGTTTACATCCTCAATTGTTATATCTTCAAAAACTTTCACATCGTCAAACGGTCTGTAACCGTTTACGGCTGCGTCCACAAGCAGCGAAACGGTGTCCTCTGCAGAATCAAAACAGCGAATTTTTCTGCCGAACAGTTTTCTTTTAACGCTTTCAAATAATTCTTCCGATATTCCTTCGTGTTTTATTCGTTCGACTTCCGACATAATCTCATCCTTAACCGTTTTGGGGTCTTTTGATTCACCGCAAAAAAGTAATGACGAGTATCCGGGACCGTAAAAATATTCTGTGCCGAACTGGTCGTTTATGAGTTCTCTGTCGGTTAATTTTTCGTATAATTCCGACGCTTTGCCGCATATTAGTTCAAGTAATATTTCGCTTACAGCCGTCATTTTCGGCGAATTTTCAAATTTGTCATCCTTAATTCCGAGATAAAAAAGCGGCATTGAAACGGACATTTTCCTGCTTACATATTCCTTTACCGTTCCTGCGTCTTCTTTCGGCATTACAGTGCGCGGTTCACTGCCCTGCTTCCCGTTATATACACTCTCAAGGGTTTCGTACACTGCCGTTTCATCAAAATTCCCCGCAATGCATAAAAACATATTGGACGGATTGTAAAAGGTGTTGTAGCAACTGAAAAGTTCCGTGTCGGTAATTTTTGCTATTGTTTCCGTAGTGCCGGCAATGTCAATTTTAACAGGATGGGTTTTATACAGCGCTTTTAAAAGATTAAAAAGAACTACCCAGGACGGGCTGTCATCATACATCCTGATTTCCTGCCCGATTATCCCCTGTTCTTTTTGAACCGTTTCGGGAGTAAAATACGGGGAAGTTACAAATCCTAAAAGTATCCCGAGGTTTTCTTTAAATCTGTCGGAACAACCGAAAAGATAACAGGTGCGGTCGAAAGATGTGTAAGCGTTGGCGTTGGCGCCTGTTTGTGCGTATTTTTCAAAAGCGTCCCCGTCTTCGTTTTCAAACAGTTTATGTTCCAAAAAATGTGCAATACCGTCATTGACGGTCACTTCCCTGCCGTCCCCTGTAAAAAAAGAGCGGCTGACCGAACCGAATTTTGTGCCTATTATTGCATAGCACGATTTCATACTGTTTTTAGGGCATAAATACACCGTAAGTCCCGAAGGATGTTTTAACACTTTACAGAATTCATTTAGTTTTTCATAGTTTATCACTGTATCGGTCATAATTATTTTTCCTCCTTCGGTAAAAGTTTATAAATTATTCCGGTGTCAAACGAAGCAGCCGCGCAAATAATGTCCTCACGGGTAACATTCTTTATAAATTCACACATTTCTTCGGGGCTTGCCGCGTCACTGTAAGGGGCATTAACACAGCAATTATTTAACAAGGAAGGCAGCTCATCGCTGAGCGATTTAAAATATTCTGTCAGTGATAATTTTGACTTGCGGATATCCTCGTCCTCAAATTTGCCTGCCTGCATATCCGCAAACTGGTTAAGAATTTCACTCTCCGCTTTTTCAACATTTGCAAATTCAACGCCGCTGGTTACCATTATAACACCTTTTCTCCGCCTTGCAAACGCGGAACAGTAATAACAAAGCGACTGCCTTTCGCGCACATTCAAAAACAGTTTTGAATAGGTGCCGCCGCCGAATATATCACACATTACAAGCGTAGCCGCGGTTAAAGAGTCACCGCCGCCGTTTTCGGAACGCAAACCGATACACAGTTTGCTTTGTGCAACATCCATATATTCGGTGATACGTTCAACCTCACCCGCGGATCGGGTTTTATCATTTGCAAGCGGAATATAATTCCTGCCCGCTTTGTCAAATAACTTTGCAAAATCATTACACAGCGACTCCGACGGGGTTTCTCCGATAACCGTAATGTTGATAAAAGCGTCTTTAATAAGCCTGTCAAATGCGTTGCGGATATCATTTTCCGTAACGTTCTCAGCCTGTTCGTAAGTGCCGTACTTATTGTACCCGAAAGGCTCGTCGGCACATAACAGGGATATTGTTTTATTCATAGCATAAACGCGCTTATCGTTTATTTCTCCCGAAATAGTTTCACAAATCAGGCGGCGCGTACGGCTGACGTCGTTATCGGGATAACCGCAACCTGAAAAATACCGTTCAAATATCAGTGATTTCAGCATATCGGCTGCCTCAACCGCCGTGTTTTCGGAACCTGTATACTTACCGTCCGGAAATGTCATAGTTATCCGATATTCAAAATTATCGCTGAATTTCTGCACCGAAGTTGAAACCGAAGCGCCGAACAGCATACCAAGTTTTAAATTAATAAGTCGGCGTGACGGGAATTCGGTACAACCCGATTTCATTAACTCCAGCGCTAAAGCAAGGGACGATAATTCGTCTTCGCATGGGGTTAAATAAAAACTTACCGCAATTGCAGCGGTTTTAAAATTACTGTTTTTTATCAAGGTGGCTTGTACACCGTCGCCTAAACGAATAGTTTTCATCTTTGTCCTCCGTATATCAAATGTCGGATGTATGATTACAACCGTAGATATTTATAATTAATATTTAAAATATTTAAAGTATATTTTAGCATACTTTTGTCGAATTAACCACCCTTAAAATTAAAAAATGTTAAGAATTCAAAAATTGTTAATTTTTGAGGCAATAAACCGCTTCCAAACATCAGTTGCTATATTTTACGGTACCGAGCGTGCAGCCCGAATAAAACGCCGAAAGTATTTCTTTGTAATTACTGCCCTGCAAAGCCATTTGATTTGCCGAATACTGACTCATCCCCACACCGTGCCCGTAACCCTTTGTCGTAAATGAAAAATTATTACCGTCAAACGCAATTTCAAAATCGGATGATTTTAATTTTGCAATTTCCCTGAATTTTTCGCCAGTTATCTCTTTGCCGCACACTTTGATTTTCAAGACCGAACCGACGCTTGTTCTGCTTTCATCACTGAACCAGCCGCTCGGCTCGCCCGATACTTCGATTTTCTCCGCTGCAAATAGTTTTGACAATTCATCCGGCGTGTATTCCTTTGTTTCAAGATAATCGGGGCTTAGAAGGTCGTTCACACTGTCAACCGATGCAAGATAAGGCAATTCCCCGCCCCACAATTCCCCGCCCGATTCGGTTTTACCGGACGAAACCGCGTGATAAGCCGCCAGTATGGGATGATTATTATATAATATCGCTTGTCCTAAAACGCCTGCAACCGCCTCTCTTATCTTTTTTTCATATTTTTCCGCATTTTCTCCCCACTTTTCAGCTGCTTTTTCTCTTGTTATATAATATTGACCGTCATTCCCGGAATCGCTCAGATCATATTCTGCGTCGGTTGAGTTCTGTTTTCGGTAAACTGCATAAGTATATGCCGCAACTGCCTGCGCCTTCAGCGCCTCCGTTTCATATGAAGCGGGCATCTCGGCGGCGACCACACCGAAAATGTATTCTTCGGCCGGTATTATTGATATTTTATTATTATTTGTATTTAGTATCCGAAAACCGGTACCGGATGTAACTTTTGCTGCGGTAACAGCTGCCTGCGGCTTATCGGTTTTTTCGGATTTCATCACTGTTATCGGCAATAAGAGTATTACAAAAAATAAAATTGATGCAAGTACAAGATGTATAAGTTTCATACGTTTTACACCTCCGAAAAGATTTTGCGGCGTTTCGGGTCAAAAATATGTGCGGTCGCCTTTAAAATTTCTTGACATTCACGCATTCAAGTAATAGAATATTAACAAGATTGTATTCTGTTTGCCTGTCTGATTATATGATTCGGGGATAGGCATTATAATATTTATTTTGGGAGAATTTTGTTATGAACAGAAAAACCGCTCTTATTTCTGTCTGCGCCTGCTCGGCATTTATAACCGCTATGCGAATAATTGAAATGCTGTTTTTAATTGATTCCGCTACCGGGTTTTACAAAAACGGATACTCCTGGTTCGGTATTGTTTCGGGAGGACTGAGTTTACTCGTTATCGCCTCACTCGCGTATTTCTGCGGAATTAAAAGTTATGTTCGGAAGAAGTTACCGCGCCCCGGTATCTTCACCTCTGTTATATCCTTTGCAACCTGTGTTTCTTTAATATCGGTTTTTGTTTCTGCAATGTTTGACAATATCAAAGCATCTAACTTCTCCGCGCTTTCACTTGTTTCGTCTTTGGTATCCATTATTGCGGTCGTTTTCTTCGCAGTATACGGTTTAAGCGGTTTTATTCCGTTTGATATACCGGCATATATGCCTTTGTTTTTAGTCCCTGTATGGGTATACAGATTGGTTTACTGTTTTATGACCATAGGCACAATGGCGCATATTGCCGATAATGTTTATACAATAATTATGCTCTGTCTTTGTACCGTTTTCTTCCTTTTTGCTTCAAAAGCATTAAGCGGCATCAGCGTAAAAAACAATCTTTCGGTCGCTGTACCGATAGGTCTTGCGGCATCTGTTCTTTGCTTTGCCTGTACTGTTCCGAGATTTTTGCTTACCGTTTTCGGTAAAGGCGAGGTTCTGCACGAAAATTCCAACGTGGATCTCTTTATATTCTTTGTCGGTATTTTTATAACGGCATTCAATTTAAGAGCAATAAAAAACATACGGCGTAAGACTGCCGAAGAGATCGACAGTCCCGCAACCGATACTGTAGACACAAACGAAGCGGATGATTAACTCATTCGACTTTCCGTTTGTATATTTGCTGCATATTACGCCGTGCCTAAAAGGTACGGCGTTTTAATATTATCAAGGAGTGGTAAAAATGAAGAAATCAAACATCTACAAAATCACGCTGACCGCGCTGTTTGCAGCAATCGTTTGCGTTGCCACCATTGTAGTGCAAGTTCCGACGCCTACAAAAGGTTATATGAATTTGGGCGACTGTTTTGTTCTTTTGTCGGCTTGGATGTTGGGATTACCGTGCGGCACATTGGCAGCAGGCATAGGTTCAATGCTGGCGGATGTTTTTTCGGGTTATGCATATTACGCGCCCGCCACATTTGTAATAAAATCTCTTATGGCGGTTGCCGCCTACTTTGCAATTAAAGGACTTAAAGCAACCGGGGCTAAAAAATATGATGTTGTTTGCAGAATTACAAGCGGCATAGCAGCCGAGGCTGTTATGATTGTGGGATATTTTCTCTATGAATCCGTTATACTCGATAACAAATGGACAGCCGCGCTGACAGGAGTACCCGCTAATGCAATTCAAGGCATAACCGGCATTGCAGCTTCGGTTATTATATTCGTTGTTTTAAGTAAAACCGGGGCACTTAAAAAAATATACGCTTTTGACCGTCTGTAACGGTTGAAGAACATTTGATATTCATTAATTCCGGGAATAATTTAGGGAGGGCACCGCGTTATGTGGTTTATATTGTCTGTTATTGCTCTGCTTTGTTGGAGCGGTTCCGATCTTTTTTCAAAAATCGGCTGTAAAGGTCAAACCGATAAACTCAGCCATTTAAAAATGGTTACCGCTGTCGGCATAGTTATGGGTATTCACGCGGCGTATGAAATATTTATTAACGGCGTCAGCATCAATTTTGATATTATACTTACATATTTGCCTGTTTCGCTTTTGTACATTGTTTCTATGGCAATAGGATATCTGGGACTCAGGTACATTGAGCTTTCGATATCGTCTCCTATATGCAATTCTTCGGGTGCTATAGTTGCTATACTGACATTGAGCCTTACAGGCTTTAAAGATGTAAATATGCTTGCAATAGCGGCAGTTGCGCTTGTCTGTATCGGTGTCGTTTCGCTCGGCGTTGTTGAAATAACAGAAGATGACGAACTGCGCGAGCTGCGCCAAATGAACTGCAACGATAAGTATTCAAAATCGGCAATAGCGCTGATATTACCCATAATTTACTGTGTGCTTGACGCTCTCGGTACATTTGCGGACAGTAAAGTCCTTGAAAAAATCGACGAGGACTCGGCAAACGCCGCATACGAATTAACTTTTTTGCTTATAGGTATTATTGCCGCGATTTATGTTTACGGAATTAAAAAATCAAAGCCCGTATTTAAGGAAGAATGGCCGAAATTCACAGGTGCCTGCTTTGAAACCGCAGGTCAGTTCGCTTATATCTACGCATTGGCGGACCAAAAGCATGTAATGTTCAGTGCGCCGATAATTTCTTCATATTGTGCCGCCTCCGTTTTGTGGAGTCGTATTTTCTTAAAAGAAAAACTCTCATATAAACATTATATCTCTATTTTAATAACAGTTGCGGGTATTGCAATATTAGGACTTATAGACCCGTAAAATTAAGACCTCCGGTTTTTTGCCGGAGGTCTTTCAGTTATCATAATCCTGTAATATTTGCGAAAGTTCGCCGCTGTCCTTTGCATTTATTCCCTGCGCTAATTTTTTTCGGTCCTCAAACGGTAAATCGGATACTTTGGGCGATTCCAAAACATACAGCGGTGTTTTTTCGCCGCTCTCGTACACGGCTATTCTCCCGTCATATTCCGAAACCGTGTAGCCTACAACATTATTGCCCGTTTCGCTTTTTGCAGCCGCTTTGGGCGGAACGGCGGCTGTCAGCAATATGACTGCAAAGGAAAGCGTCCCCAACACTACGGTTATTGCAATCATTATCCATCTGTTAGTCCTCATAATTATTACTTCCATCCGTTTTTATGATATTATTGACCGCATAGGGAAAAATATACATATACCTAAAATATGCTGTCACATAGCCCGGGGTAACAATTTTGTAATACTATTAACGGCCAAGTTATGCTAAAATTTGATATTAAGGGAGGTGCATTCCGTGTACGATGACGATATGGATTTTTTGTTTGAACCGGAAAATGATTCGGACAAAAAGTCGAACAACAACGAAGTTGACCTCAATTCTTTTTCAGGTAAAGACGGAAAAAGAAAACATACAAAAAGCAAAAATTCAAAATCCGGGCGAAAAAAATCCGATAAAAAGCGCCACGGCAAAGAAAAAAGAAGCGTTAAAAAGGTGGTTTTAACCGCATTTTTAGTCGCCGTTATATCGGTGTGCCTTATTATCGGCTCGGTTGCCGTATATTTATTTAATTTTTATGATTACGGCGAGGTCGATAACCTTGATGAATTAAAACTGAACCTCACAACTACAATATATGTTCAGAGCAAGACAACAGGTGAATGGGAAGAGTATCAACGACTCTACAGCGAAGAAAACCGAATTTGGATAAGTCTTGACGATATGCCCAAGGACCTGCAAAACGCCTTTATTTCGGTTGAGGACGAGCGGTTTTACGAGCACGCCGGAGTTGACTGGAAACGTACCGCCTACGCCTTTGCTAACAGCATTTTTCATTTTTCATCAACACAGGGCGGCTCTACCATAAACCAACAGTTGATAAAAAATCTTACGGGCGAACGCGAACAAACCGCTTCAAGAAAAATCAAAGAGATTTTAAGAGCGTTGGATATTGATGAAAAGTATTCAAAAGATACCATTCTTGAATGTTATCTTAACACAATATCACTCGGCGGCACTATGTGCGGCGTGGAGGTTGCGTCCAACTACTACTACGGCAAGCCTGCCAAAGAAATGACGCTTAACGAATGTGCGGCACTCGCGGCGATGGTAAAAGGTCCCGAAATTTACAGACCCGATAAATTCCCCGAAAAAAATAAAGAGCGCAGAAAACTTGTGCTTAAAAAAATGCTGGAACTCGGCAAAATCACCAAAGCACAGTATGATGAAGCTGTAAACGAAGAATTGCTTATAGTAGCGTCCGACTACAGTATTAAAAAGATTGAAATTAATTCTTATTTTGTCGACGCGCTTATTGATAACGTAATTGACGACCTTTCGCAAAAATACAATTACGATAAAACAACCGCCGAAAAGAAATTTTACACAGGCGGTTACAAGATTTATTCTTCGCTTGACCCGGATATTCAAAACACAATGGAAAATGTATTTTTGGATACCGACAAGTACTTCACGCAAAAAAGCAAGTCAAATTCCGAAATAACGCCTGAAGCGGCTATGACTATAATGGACTACCAAGGTCATATAGTTGCAATGGTTGGCGGAAAAGGAGTCAAAGACCGTAACCGCGGATTAAACCGTGCCTATGATTCGCCGCGGCAACCCGGTTCCACAATGAAGCCGATAGGCTCATATGCGTTGGCAATTGATAAAAATCTTATAACCTATTCAAGCATCGTTGTAGATGAACCTATTAAAAATTACTTCGGCAACGGCAAAGCGGGCCCAAAAAACTGGTATAACAGTTACCGCGGAAATATTACGGTCAAATACGCGCTGCAGCAATCCGTTAATACAATACCGTGTAAACTCGTTAATGAACTGGGTATTGACACCTGCTATAATTTCCTCACTTCATCGCTTGGTATGAAACATATGACCGACGCCGATAAGAATATTTCCTCGCTTGGAATAGGCGGTTGCCATTACGGAATAACAACAACCGAATCTGCCGCAGCCTATGCGATATTCGGCAACGGCGGTAACTATTATACACCTGTGACATATTATAAAGTTACCAACCAATCCGGCGACGAAGTCATTCTTAAACCCAAAGACCCGATAAACGCTATAGGCGAAGATTCAGCCACCGTTATGAACTATTTGCTGCAAAATGTTATAAACGGCGGTACGGGCGGCGGCGCAAGAGGATACAGCAAACTCCCCACATATGCCAAAACAGGTACGGCTGATGCGTCAAATGACCTTTGGTTTGTCGGCGGTTCGCCATACTACGTCGGCTCGGTGTGGTACGGATTTGATAAATCCGAGAGAATAAATGCCGCGGCGGCGGCACAACGCATCTGGGTAGCGGTTATGAAAGATGTGCATAAAGATCTTGAATATAAAGATTTTAACTACTCGGATAACGTTGTTAAAAAATCGTATTGTTCCGAAACGGGGCTGGTAGCTTCCGCCGGGTGTCCCGTCGGCGGCACAGGGTATTACAAAAAAAGTTATGCGCCTGTGTGCTCGGACCATAAGGACAGTGCGCCGCCCGAAACTTCATCGGAACCAAATCAAACTTCGTCTGATGTTTCTTCATCTGCCGCTTATTCATCGAGCAGCCACACCGATACTTCAAGCACCGAGTCATCTTCTTCAACCACTTCGTCCGAAGGCGGTCAAAATTAAATATAATTACGGAAGGCGGTGAATGTTTATGAACAATAAATATATAGATAAAATAATAACTATCCCTAATATATTAAGTCTTGTACGTATTTTAATGATTCCGGTAGTCATACTGTTTTATATCGTGTTTAAAAACATTACCGCCGCCGCTCTGCTGTTAGCCGCCGCCTGCCTTACCGATGCGGTTGACGGATATATAGCGCGCAGATACAATATGATTTCAAATGTAGGAAAGGCACTTGACGCAATCGCGGACAAATTACTTCAGTTCAGCATTTTAGTCTGCGTCGCCGCAAACTATTGGCAAACATACATTCTTGCATCAATATTTGCGGTAAAGGAAATTACAACAACTGTTTTTTGCCTACGGTATGTAAAGGCTTCCGGCCATATAGACGGTGCACGCTGGTACGGCAAGGTATGCACCGTAATTCTTGATATTATTATGTTGCTTATGTTCTTTTATACCGAGCTTAACGCAGCGGTTGTCTGGACGCTTACATTTATTTCTGCGATCGCACTTGTGTTCACATTTGCAATGTATGTGAGCAATTATTTTAAAGCGACTAAAAAAATA
>CAVKHV010000002.1:0-53866 GCA_963656085.1 Agathobacter sp. | reverse complement strand
CTCCTTTCCTCTAAAATCAGATGTTCCTTAAATTCGGCAATCGTCTTTGCCGTAATAATTTTTCTTTTCATCCCAATCCCCCCGAGTGTTTTTAATATTTTACATCAAAGGTCTTTGAATAGGTGAATTTTGCATATCTCTCTTTGACAAAATCGGATTATCGGTATATAATTATTCGGAAATACGGTCGGGGGCGAAAAATTATGACATATATCTTTCGGTACAATTCGCCGTTGGGCGGCATTACGCTTTCAAGCAACGGAACCGAGCTTACAGGTCTGTGGTTTGACGGGCAGAAGTACTACGGCGATACTCTCACAACGGAATGTGAGGAAAAACGCCTGCCGGTTTTTGAACTTGCGTCAAAATGGCTTGATATTTATTTTGGCGGCAACAAACCGGATTTCACGCCGCCGTTTTTAATGCAAACAACCGAGTTCCGCAAAGCGGTATGGGAAGTTTTGCTTACAATACCGTACGGCAAAACAATGACCTACGGCGAAATTGCAGATAAAATAGCCGCCCGAAACGGAGTCGGGGAAATATCAGCGCAGGCTGTCGGCGGGGCGGTGGGGCATAATTCAATTTCTTTAATCATACCTTGCCACCGAGTGGTAGGCGCGGGCGGAAACTTAACGGGATACGCCGGCGGAATTGACAAAAAACTTTGGCTGCTTAAACTGGAAAAATGCGATGTGTCATCTTTCTTTATTCCCAAGAAGGGAACCGCACTTTAAATCAAAAAATTTTGGTTTGGTATAAAAAACTGTTTAAAACAGTTGTAAAATCTGTTATAATAAATTTTACAGTATTCAATTGATGAAATTCTGCTTGGAGGATAGGTATGAATAAAAACAAAATGATGGCAGAACTTATTTTAGGCGATGTTGACAAAACGCCCGACTATTACGAAAAACTTTATCCGGCAAGAAACCTGCCCGAAGGCGCGGCGGTTACGCGTGTTGCACCGAGTCCTACCGGGTATCTCCATATCGGCACTCTGTTTGCAGCGCTTGTCAACCGTGTTACTGCAACGGCAACGGGCGGAGTGTTTTACACCCGTATAGAAGATACCGACAAAAAACGCGAAATTGAGGGCGGCATTGACGATATTATAAACGGCGTTAAGGGTTTCGGGATTGAGGTTGACGAAGGCTTTATTTCGGGAACCGAACAAAAGGGTGATTACGGCCCGTACAGGCAAAGCGAACGCGCCGAAATATACAGAACCTATGCCAAAAGCCTTGTTGAACAGGGCTTGGCTTATCCTTGTTTCTGCACGGCGGAGGAGTTAGAGGAAGTCAGAAAACAGCAGGAAGCACAAAAAATAAGAACTGGTTACCACGGGCAGTGGGCAAAACACCGCGACATTACCTGTGAGCAGGCGAAAGAACTGATTGATGAAGGAAAACCGTTTGTTGTAAGATTAAAATCGCCCGGAAATGAGCAAAATAAGGTATTCTTTAACGATTGCATCAAGGGCAAAATCGAAATGCCCGAAAATGACGAGGATTTTGTTATACTTAAATCGGACGGAATACCGACCTATCATTTCGCTCATGCCGTGGATGATCATTTGATGCACACGACGCACGTAATAAGGGGCGACGAATGGATATCGTCAACGCCGAAACATCTTCAACTCTTTAAACTGCTCGGCTTTAAACCGCCGAAATATGCACATGTTGCGCCTATAATGAAACTGGACGGAGGCTCAAAACGTAAAATATCCAAAAGAAAAGACCCCGAAGCGGCGGTTCATTTCTTTGCCGAACAGGGTTTCCCGGCGGAAAGCGTTACGGAATACCTTATGACTATAGGTAATTCCGATTTTGAGGATTGGCGCAGGGCGAACAAGGATGAAAGTTACGGGAAATTTAAATTCCATTTAAAGAAGATGAGCGTATCGGGCGCGCTTTTTGACATTGACAAGCTTTGCGATGTTTCAAAAAATGTTGTGTGCCGTATGAATTCCGATGAAGTTCTTGACAGAATTCTTGCCTGGGCAAAAGATTATGATACCGAGTTTTACGCCCTGCTTGACCGTGACCGCGAATATGCGAAGCGCATTTTTGCTATTGACCGCGATTGTCCCAAACCCAGAAAGGATATATATAAATGGGAAATGGCAAAAGAATACTGCGCGTATTTTTATGACGAATTGTTTGAGCCGCATTATGATCTGCCCGAAAAGGTTGACGGTGAACACGCCGTTAAAATTTTAGAGGAGTACGCAAAAATATACGACCCGAACGACGATAACAGCGAGTGGTTTGCAAAAATCAAACAGGTCTGTCCGCTTGCCGGATTTGCAGCCGATACAAAAGAGTACAAGACTGACCCGGATAAATTCAACGGCAGTCCTGCCGACGCTTCGACCGTTATAAGAATGGCAATCACAGGCCGCAAAAACACGCCTAATCTTTGCGAAATTATGGCGTGCATAGGGCATGGGCGCTGTATCGAAAGAATAAATAATATGATAGAATTTTTAAAAGGGGGAAATTAAAATGGATGAAATTAAAGAAATGTCGACACCTTCTAATTTTATTGTTGATTTTATTGATGAAGACCTTAAAGACGGAGTGTACGACAGGGTGCAGACCCGTTTTCCGCCCGAGCCTAACGGCTATTTGCACATAGGCCACGCAAAGGCTATATCCATTGATTTCGGTATTGCCGAAAAATACGGCGGAAAGTGCAATCTGCGCTTTGACGATACCAACCCCACAAAAGAAGACGTTGAGTATGTTGACGCAATTAAGGAAGATATAGAGTGGCTCGGCTACCGTTGGGACAATATTTATTATGCCTCCGATTATTTTGACTATATTTATGAATGTGCGCTTAAACTTATTGACAAGGGGCTTGCCTATGTTGATGAAATGAGTGCCGATGAAATAAGGGAGTATCGCGGGACGCTTACGGAACCCGGCAAAAACAGCCCATACCGTGACAGACCTATCGAAGAATCGCGTGAGCTGTTTAAAAGAATGACTGACGGCGAATTTGATAACGGAACGCTGGTTTTAAGGGCTAAAATAGATATGGCGTCGCCCAATATGAATATGCGTGACCCGATAATTTACCGTGTTATGAAAGCACATCATCACAGAACGGGGGATAAGTGGTGCGTTTACCCGATGTATGACTTTGCGCACCCGTTGTCTGACGCTAAGGAGGGCGTTACCCACTCGCTTTGCTCGCTTGAGTTTGAAAATCACAGACCTCTTTACAACTGGTTTTTGGAGGCACTTGAGATACCCACGCCGCCGAGACAGATTGAATTTGCAAGAATGAATGTTAATTACACGCTGACAAGTAAAAGGAAATGTCTTAAACTGGTTGCCGACAATCTTGTTGACGGATGGGACGACCCCAGAATGGCGACCCTTTGCGGAATGAGAAGACGCGGCTATCCGGCGGCAGCCATCAGGACTTTTTGCGAAAAAATAGGCGTTTCAAAGGCGTACAGCGTAATTGATTACGCCCTTATAGAGTCCTGCGTCAGAGATGATCTTAACATAAACGCAGAGCGTTGTATGACGGTACTTAAGCCGTTAAAGGTAATTATTGATAACTATCCCGAGGGACAGACAGAGGAACTTGAGGTTGAAATTAATCCCAACAAGCCCGAACTCGGCAACCGCAAGGTGGAGTTTTCACGCGAGATTTATATTGAGCAGGACGACTTCGCACTTGTTCCTCCGCCGAAATATTTTCGCCTGTGCCCCGAAAAAGAGGTGCGCCTAAAAGGTGCCTATTTTGTTAAATTTGCATCGGCGGAAACCGACGAGAACGGAAATGTTACTGTTGTTCACGTAACGTATGACCCTGCTTCCAAAGGCGGCAACTCACCCGACGGAAGAAAGGTCAAGGGTACAATACACTGGGTGTCCGCCCACAGTTGTATTGACGCTACCGTTAATCTTTATGACCGCCTGTTTAATGTTCCCAACCCGTCTGATGAAGAGGGTGTTGAAAGTTATCAGGATAACCTGAACCCCGAATCGCTTACCGTGCTTAAAGGCTGCAAATGTGAGGCGTTTATGAAGAACGCAAAACCGGGCGATACCTTCCAGTTTATGCGTCAGGGGTATTTCTGTGTTGATAAATATTCCGATGCGGATAATATAATTTTCAACCGCACCGTGGCACTTAAAGATTCATTTGCCCCGAAAAAGAAATAAGGAAAACCGTTATGAATGTACGAGATGTATATAATTTTATTAATGAATTCGCACCGTTCGATACGGCGGCAGGGTTTGACAACGCCGGTTTTTTAATCGGTGATAAAAATGCCGAAGTTACCGGAATTACGGTAGCACTTGACTGTTACGGGGCGGTGATAGACGAGGCGGTTAAAAACGGTTGTAACCTTATAGTTACCCATCACCCCGTAATATTTGACCCGCTTAAAAAAATCACGGCTGACAGCAGGGTTTACAAACTTATAAAAAACGGAATATCGGTCATATCGGCGCATACTAATCTTGACGCTGCTAACGGAGGAGTGAATGACTGCCTTGCAAATAAAATCGGACTCTTTAATGTAACGGGCGCAGGTGAAACGCACAACGGTGTGTTTGAATACCGTATAGGCGAAATAAACGCAATATCTGCCGACGATTTTGCCGCGCACCTTGCAAAAGTTCTGAATGTGCGCGTGAAATACTGCGGCAAAAACGGCAATATATCAAGGGTTGCGATCTGCGGCGGTTCGGGTGGTTCGCTGCTTTCTGAAACAGCCGCTTTGGGTGCGGATGCGCTTGTAACCGCCGACTGTAAGCATTCCGTTTTCGTAGAGGCGGACGAATTCGGAACGGCGCTTTTTGACTGCGGCCATTTTAACACCGAAGATGTTGTTACAGAGCCGCTCGGGAATATGCTCCGCAAAAAATTTAAAGATATTCCTGTATTTACTTCACATTACACCAATATAAAATACAGATAGTTACTGTTTTTTTAACATTATTCTCAACTTGCCAGTGTGATACCGCAATGATATCATATGATTGAACCTGAATTTAAGGAGATCGGTAAAATGTACGAAATAGTTGCAAAACGCGAACTTAATCCAACAGTTACAATGATGGATATAAAAGCGCCGTTTGTTGCAAAAAAGGCTGAGGCAGGACAGTTTATAATCCTGCGCGTGGACGAAGAAGGGGAACGGATTCCGCTTACCGTTGCGGGATATGACCGTGAAAACGGAACGGTAAAAATTATTTTTCAGATAGTAGGCGCAACTACCGAAAAATTAAATCATAAAAATGCGGGTGATTCATTGCAGGACTTTGTGGGGCCGCTCGGTGTTCCCACTAAACTTGACGGACTTAAAAAAGTATGCATAGTGGGCGGCGGCGTTGGCTGTGCAATTGCATTGCCCATAGCGCAAAAACTTAAGGAACTCGGTGCGTCGGTTACCTCGGTAATCGGTTTCAGAAACAAGGAACTTTTAATTTTAGAAGATGAATTTAAAGCGGCGTCAGACCGTGTTTTTGTTATGACCGATGACGGGTCATACGGTACGCAGGGGAATGTTTGCGCGCCGCTTAACGAAATGTTTGAAAACGGCGAAAAATTTGATGAAGTAATAGCGATAGGGCCGCTGATTATGATGAAATTCGTGACCGAAGCAGTCAGACCCACGGGAATACCCTGCACCGTTTCCATGAACCCGATAATGATAGACGGGACGGGGATGTGCGGCGGCTGCCGTTTAACACTGCACAAGGACGGTGAGCATATTACAAAATTCGCCTGTGTTGACGGACCGGATTTTAACGCTTACGAAGTTGATTTTGACGAAGCAATGTCACGCTCGGCTATGTATAAAGATTTTGAAAGACACGCTTACGAAGAAACCTGCAATTTGTTTAGGAAAGGGGAAAGATAAAATGGCTCCGAATATGAATCCTAAGAAAAACCCGATGCCGTCGCAGGAACCGGCTGTACGCGCCCGAAATTTTTTTGAGGTTGCAAAAGGCTATTCCGAAGAAACAGCGATAGATGAAGCTATGCGCTGCCTTTCCTGCAAGCATATGCCGTGTGTTTCGGGTTGCCCCGTTAATATTCATATACCCGAATTTATTGCAAAGGTAAAAGAAGGCGATTTTGAGGCCGCATATCAGATTATAAGCAAAACGTCTTCGCTTCCCGCTGTGTGCGGCCGTGTTTGCCCGCAGGAATCACAGTGCGAAGCGAAGTGTGTAAGAGGTATTAAGGGTGAGCCTGTAGGTATAGGCAGACTTGAAAGATTTGTTGCGGATTGGCATAATCTTCACAGCGGTGAAACGCCGGAAGTTGCGCCCGACAACGGTCACCGTGTCGCAGTGGTCGGTTCGGGCCCGTCGGGTCTTACCTGTGCCGGTGACCTTGCAAAGGCAGGTTACAAGGTAACTGTATTTGAGGCTTTGCATACCGCAGGCGGCGTACTTGTTTACGGAATACCCGAGTTCAGGCTGCCGAAGGCTATTGTTGCAAAGGAAGTAGAAAATCTTAAAGCAATGGGCGTAGATGTTGAAACCAATATGGTTATCGGGAAAACGCTTACGGTTGACGATTTGTTTGAAGATGGGTACGAAGCAGTATTTATAGGCTCGGGCGCAGGTTTGCCGAACTTTATGGGCATACCCGGCGAAGCGTACAAGGGTGTGTATTCTGCAAATGAATTTCTTACACGATCCAATCTTATGAAATCGTATAAAGAGAACCCCGTTACACCTATAATGAAAGGCGGGCGGGTTGCGGTTGTCGGCGGCGGAAACGTGGCAATAGATGCTGCACGCACCGCTTTAAGGCTCGGTGCGGATAAGGTGTACATTGTATACCGTCGTTCAATTGAAGAACTTCCCGCACGGCGCGAAGAGGTAGAACACGCCGAAGAAGAGGGGATAGAGTTTAAACTTCTTGTCAACCCTGTTGAAATTTTGGGATACAATGACCCGAATGACCGCAGAAATCCTAAAAACGGCTTTGTTACCGGGATGAAATGCGTAAAAATGGAACTCGGCGAACCCGATGAGCGCGGACGCCGCAGACCCGTACCTATCGAGGGCAGCGAATTTACCCTTGATGTTGATACGGTTGTAATTGCGATAGGTACTTCCCCCAATCCGCTTATTAAGTCTACAACAAATGGACTTGATGTAAACAAACGCGGCGGAATAATAGTTGAGGAAGGAACGGGCGCAACCTCGCGCGACGGTGTTTATGCAGGCGGCGACGCTGTAACGGGTGCCGCAACCGTAATATCCGCTATGGGCGCGGGCAAAATTGCCGCAAAGGCAATTGATGAGTATTTAAGCGGCAACCGCGAATAAATATATAAAAATAAAAGGTTCACTCACTTTGATAGGTGGGTGAACCTTTTTGATATCAGTTTATAATCTTTTTAATTACCTTAAGCCTTGCAAATTCCTCTCGTTCTTTTTCGTCAAGAACCGAAGAAATAGTTTTGATTTGTTCCTCAAAACGGGGAATAATTATGTTTTTTAACGCGTTTGCCCGCTTTTGAGCTTTTTTTATGCCCTGTGCTAAACGGTAAACACTGTTTTCAATTTCGGCAAGTTCGGCGGTGAGCTGCTTAACCTTGTCAAAAAGGCTGTATGCAATGTCCAAACTTTCGGATGTTGCGTGGTAACCGAAATAGTTGTGTTTTGGGTTTGAATTAAGTTTTACGGACGGTATTACTACGCCCATAACGCTTCTTTGTGACAGTGAAATTCCGTTTTCAAGCGGCACGGCACGCGCGATGTCGTCAACCGTCCCAAGTTCAATGTTGGCTTTTTGCAGGGCCTTATATGCCGCAGCGTAACTTTCGTCAATTAATCCTTGTATGGATGAGGCGCTGTCCATAAGCGACATTGTTTCACGTATAAGGATATTTCTTTTACGGTCAAGCAGGTCATATCCGACTTTGGCAAGGGAAAGAGATTTTTTCAGTTTAAGCAGATTTCCCTTTGTCGGTGAAACCGGTGCAGCCACAGAGCGTACCTCCTTTTAAAAAGTTTATTCCTGTGTATCGTAATACTTTTCAAGCAATTCTTCGGGTATACGGTCAAGTTCGTTTCTCGGCAGTACTTTAAGCATTTTCCAGCCCAGGTCAAGCGTGCGGCCTATACTGCGGGATTCGGTAGGCGATTGTACCAAAAATTCCGATTCAAATTTTTTGCCGAATTCCATATACTTTTTATCGGTATCCGACAACTCGTCTTCGCCTATGACCGATGCAAGGGAACGTGCATCCTGAACCTTGGCATATGCCGCAAAAAGTTGGTTTGCAACACTTGAGTGATCCTCTCGCGTGTATCCTGCGCCGATGCCGTCCTTCATAAGTCGCGAAAGGCTCGGCAATACGCTGACCGGAGGATATATTCCGTTACCGTCAAGTCCTCGGTCCAAAACGATCTGTCCCTCGGTAATATAACCCGTAAGGTCGGGAATGGGGTGGGTGATATCGTCATTCGGCATGGTGAGTATCGGTATTTGCGTAACGGAACCGCGCTTGCCTTTTATCATACCCGCTCTTTCATAAAGCGACGCCAAGTCGGAATAAAGGTAACCGGGGTATCCTTTTCTGCCCGGAATTTCGCCCTTTGATGAACTGAACTCACGCAGTGCTTCGCAATATGACGACATATCGGTCATAACAACCAAAACATGCATACCTTTTTCAAATGCCAGATACTCCGCGGCTGTAAGCGCGCAACGCGGGGTTATGGTTCTTTCTATAATCGGGTCATTGGACATATTAAGGAACATAACGACCCTTTCCGAAACGCCCGAAGATTCAAACGAGTGCTTAAAATATTCGGCAACATCGTTCTTAACGCCCATTGCCGCAAAAACAACACAGAAGTTATCCCCGTCCTCACCCGTAAGGCGTGCCTGACGCACTATCTGAACGGCAAGTTCGTTGTGCTTCATTCCGTAGCCCGAAAAGATCGGCAGTTTCTGACCCCTTATAAGGGTTGAAAGGGCGTCAATTGACGATATTCCGGTTTCAATAAAGTTTTTGGGATAAATTCTTGAAACAGGGTTGATTGATGAGCCGTTAATATCGCGTGTGGTTTCCGCAAACACCTTGCCCAACCCGTCTATCGGGCGGCCGACTCCGTCAAAAGTTCTGCCTAAAATTTCACCCGAAAGGCTGAGTTCCATAGGGTGACCTTCAAAAACGGTTTTGGTATTGACAAGCGACATTCCGCGCGTACCTTCAAAAACCTGTACGATTGCCGTATCGCCTTCAAGTTCGACAACACGTCCGGTACGCTTTGCACCGTCACTCATTGTTATATTAACTGTTTCCTCGTTTCCCACTCCGCTGACGCGGTCAAGCACTACAAGTGAGCCGACTATTTCATTTAATCCGAGATGTTCAATTATCATAGTTTTACGACCCCCTTAATCCGCGCTTATTTTTTTGATGATCTCCGCAATTTCAGCGTCATAGTCGTTAAAAATTTCAAGTTTATCATTGGGAACATCATATTTTATTTTAATAAGTTTCTCGTATATTCCGCTTTCCGCCAAAAGTCCTATCGGCTTGTTAAGTGCCAAAAGCTGTTTCGCCGAATCATACAGATTTATTATGACCTTCATCATTAAAAACTGCTTTTTAAGCGGAACGTAGGTGTCCTCCGGGTGATAGGCATTTTGCTGCAAAAATCCTATTCTTATAACCCGCGCAATATCAATTACGATTTTTTGGTCGTCGGGCAGAATATCCGCACCTATGAGCTTAACTATTTCCATAAGTTTGTTTTCTTCGCGGAGAATTGATATTATGCGGCGTCGGTAATCCATAAATTCCGGGTCAACCGTTCCGTTGTAGTAGTCTTCAAGGTCGCCTTCATATTCGCTGTAGCTGTCGTTCCAGTTTATTGCGGGGTAGTGCCTTGCATATGCAAGCGATTTATCAAGCGCCCAGAAAACACGGGTAAAACGCTTGGTGTTTTGGGTAACCGGTTCCGAAAAATCGGACCCCTGCGGAGAAACCGCACCTATTACGCTTACGGAGCCTTCATCCCCGGTAAGGGAAATAACGCGCCCCGTACGCTCATAAAAGTCGGCAAGACGTGACGGCAGATATGCCGGGAAACCTTCTTCGGCGGGCATTTCTTCAAGGCGCCCTGATATTTCCCTTAGTGCTTCTGCCCAACGTGAGGTTGAGTCAGCCATCATTGCAACATTGTATCCCATATCACGGTAGTATTCAGCCAGCGTTATCCCGGTGTATATTGACGCCTCACGCGCGGCAACGGGCATATTTGAGGTGTTGGCGATAAGAACCGTACGGTTTGTAAGTTTTTTACCTGTCCTCGGGTCGATCAGTTCGCCGAACTCATCCAAAACCTGAGTCATTTCGTTTCCGCGTTCGCCGCAGCCGACATATATGATTATATCGGCGTCGCACCATTTTGCAAGTTGGTGCTGCGTCATTGTTTTACCTGTACCGAAACCGCCGGGGATAGCGGCAGTGCCGCCCTTTGCTATAGGCAAAACAGAATCAATAACCCTTTGTCCTGTAATAAGCGGAACACTGCATGGCAGGCGCTTTTTAAAAGGTCTGGCGTTGCGTATAGGCCATTTGTGACAAAGCGTCAGCGGTACGGTCTCCCCATGTTCGCTTTCAAGTTCGATTATTTTATCGTGAACTTTATATTTCCCGTTGGGTGCCACCCACTTAACGGTGCCGCAAACATTGGGCGGAACCATAATTTTGTGCAGTATCTGCTCGTTTTCGGGGGTGGTTGCGTATACGTTTCCGCCCGTTAATTTGTCGCCCGGTTTTACGCAGATTGTGATATCCCATAACTTCGTTTCGCCGAGAGGGTCAGCCGAACTGCCGCGCCCGATGAACGAACCCGAATCCTCCTCGATTTTTCTCAGAGGTCTTTCGATACCGTCAAAAATATTTGAAATTATGCCGGGCCCCAAAGTAACCGACATAGGACTGCCGGTAGGTTCCACAGGTTCGCCGACCTTTATTCCGGTTGTTGATTCGTATACCTGTATAACGGTAAAACCGTCGCTTATATTGATAACTTCGCCTATAAGTTTTTCGTCCCCTACGTAAACCATTTCCTGAACCGAGAAGTCGGTTGAATCCTTTACTTTTACAACGGGTCCGTTGACGGAATAAACAGTGTTTTGTGCCAAATATATCACCACTTTTTATATGTGTTAAGCCTTATTTATAATCAGTCCGGTCGTTTGCCTGAACTTTTCCTTTTGTTCATCCAGGCGAATATCCAAAGTATCGTTAAGCAGAATTCTTCCCGAACCGTCGGTCGCCTTCAATCCGCCTAAAGTAATTGTGCTGTCAACCAGGACAGTGCAATCGGGGTGTTCGGCTTTAAGCAGATCGGCATATTTTATATCACAGGGTCTCAGAAAAAATACCGTTGTGGCTGCATCTAAGTTTTTCTCGGCTTCGGCTGCGCTTTTTAAAAGAAAATCACCGTATGTTTTGCCGCTTGTGAATGCGTTTATTTTTTCTTTGACCGACGCATAAATACCGTCCAGTATTTCTCTGCGGCGCATAAAGAGCATATTGTTAGCCTCAACATTTTTTTTGGTTATATCAAGACCTGAGGCAGCGAGAATTCTACCGGTTTCTTTGCCGATATAGGCGAGCGCTTTTGCATTTGCTTCGGTTCTTGCCTTGGCAAGTTCCTGCTCAACATACTTTTCGGTTTCATTCTCTATTCGTTTTTTCTGCCTTTCAGCCTCTTTATTTATAGACTCGGCAAATATTTTCATATCGCTTTGCGGCATAACAGTACCTCCTTAGATCTTAACACCGATGGCTTCGCTGATATAGCGTGAAATTGAATCTTTGCTGCGTCCTTCCGCATGGCGGTCGGGTATTTCAACTATCAGCGGTCTGGCACGGTTCAATTTAAGATCCTTAATAAGTGACGGACATTCGGCAGAAAGTTTTTCGGTAATTAATATTATTCCGATTTCCGTGTCTTCCATTGCGGTAAGCAAAGCCGCTTTAACCTCGTCGGCGTTTTCTGCCAGCACGCCTTCAATTCCCGAAAGACGCATACCCGTAAGGGTATCGTGATTATCACTTACAAGCCAAAATTTCATTTTATCATATCCCGTTATAAGTTTTATCGGATAATTTTAAAGCGTTATAGTCGGGAGTTTTAAAACAATAAGGAATGCTATAATAAGTCCGTAAATTGCAACCGCTTCACCGAGCGCAACGAATATAATTGCTTTACCGAATGATTTCGGGTCCTCGGCTACGGCGCCGATAGCCGCCGGTGCGCCTGCCGAAAGGGCAATACCGCCGCCGATTCCGGCAAGTCCGATACTGAGCGCCGCACCGATAAATCCCATACCTGCCGCTGTTCCGGCGCCGTTATCGCTCTGCTCGGCGGTTTCTGCCGTTTCAGCCGCAGTTGTTTCTGCCGCGGCGGTCGTTGCGGCATCGTTTGTTTCAGCCGATACTGCTGCCGTCAGGCTGAATGCGACCACAAGGCATAGAGCTAACGTGAGCAGGTGGCGTTTGAATGCTCTTTTGCCGTTACCGCACTTTTTCATTTCTTTAATTCCGGAAAATACAGAGTAAACTATTGCTGCAACAGGCAGGGTAAACGCTAAAATAATGGTGATGGTTGACATAATTATCTATCCTTTCAAAAATAATTTTCAGTTTATGCCTTTAATAAGTGAAGAAAGCGGCGTGAATTTTTGTCCATTTCCGTCATAGAAATGCGAGAACATCTCGTAAAATTCCAATCTCAAAACCTGTATACCGACGAGCAATCCTTCAAGAACTATGACGAATGCGTTGCCGAATACCATAAGTATCGTGCCGCCGACCCCGCCGCCTACGATTGCGGAAAGGGAGGTGAACGCCAGCATCATTCCGGCGTGGATAAGGACAAAAGCGCCGACACGCAGGAAACTTACGGTATTTGAGAACATTGAAAGCAGGACCTCGATAAGTTCAAATACCGTTTCAAGTATATAATCGCCTACCGAGTCGACCCGGAAACCCTTGCCCGCAACAAGCGATGAAAGCGGCTGCGACAGCAGCATTGATATTACGGGAAGTACAATAAGGGGAAGGATTATTGCCGCCGTGGGAATGTTAAGTTTCAAAAGTATTGATGCTGCCAGCACAAGTATGCCGGAGTACAGCAAAAATCCCGCGATACCGCCCGAACTGAAAATCGCGGCGCCCGTGTCTTTTCGCTTAAAGTTGGCAACCACGCCGAACAGCATTGCTATAAGCAGCAGAAAAACTCCTATGCCGACCGAAAATGCAAGCAGTGTTGTGGCGCTTGACATAACATCAATGGGCTTTTCTTTAAACCCAAGCGCACGGTACATCGGGTTAAGCATTTCTTCGTCCCCGAATACGCTGCCGAATATAAGCCCGAACAGAGCGCCGAATATTCCGCAGGGGATAAGAATTTTGCCGAGCGCCATTTTTTTGATTTTCCACATCAGCAGTCCCGCAAGCGCAAGAATAATACCTTGACCGAGGTCGGCAAACATTATACCGTATAAAATCGTGTAGGTTATTGCAACAAACGCCGTCGGGTCAAGTTCGTTGTAATCCGGCATACCGTATATCTCAACAAAAAACTGGAACGGGCGGAACAGGAAACCGTTTTTCAGCTTTGTGGGCGGTTTTAACCGCGATACTTCGTCCGGCTCGCTGAAATCCACATCAATTTTTCCGACAGATTGCAACAGCGCCTTAAAATCCGTAACCTTTGATTCGGGAACCCATCCGATAAGCATAAAAGTGTTGTTGTATTCGCAAACATATTGCTTTACGGCGGCTATATCTGCCTCTTTTTTCAACTGCACATACAGCGCAAAACATTCTTTTTCGTGCTGCACAAAACATTCATTGATTGTTTTGTTAAGTTTTTCAATCTGCAGGTGTTTTTTAATAACCTCGTCTTTATATTGCTTCATTATTTCCTGCGGCGTGCCGACATTGTCGGGCAGGATGAGCCTTTCAAAGAAAAGCGAAGCAAATATACGGTCAATTTCCTTGACGCGTCTGACAGGCGCCACATACATACCCCAATAGTAGTCCTCGTTGCTTGATGTGGGATAAAACAAAATTTCGTTTGACGAATGGTGGCGTATTTTTTTATAACTGTCCACCGGCAGACGTCCGAAACGCACCTTAATAAACTCGCAGTCAAAAACATCGTTAAGATCCAAATGCAGGCTTTCAAAATGTTTAAGATGACTTATTTTATGCTCAAGTTCATCAATTTCCGACTGTAACTGCGCGCGTTTCGCCTGTACATCGCTTAACTGGGTGTTAATACTGTTAAGCGTTTCGTCGATAAAACTGTCCGTGTAGTGCTGGTTTTTTCCGTCGACCGTTTCGGGCGGAGTAACACCGAACTGTTTAAACAGATTTGTAAGACGGTCAAGTTGCGCTGAAAAAGTGTTTTCTGTTGCTATGGCTTTAAATCCTTCCGCCGAACCCAGCATATCCATAGCCGATTCTGCGTGAAAATAACCTGATGAAAGGCAGATTTCAATGGTATCGTCAAGCCGTGTCATTTTACCGACAATGCTTGCTGCCTTCATTTTTTCAACCGACATCTGTTAGCCTCCTATTCTTCGGGTGCAACTATATTTTCAAGTATTGCTTCGGGTGACAGACCGTAGCGTACGCCTTCGGCAATATTTATAACATTATTTGCCTCGGCCTCGCTGAAAATGATGTATGCCAGCGTAACGGCCATAGGGTCAGCCGAGAGGTGAATTGATTTTTCAATATACCTGTTTATTATCCTGTTGCAGAACTTTTCAATGTTACGGTCAAACCCGTATTTTTCCGCATTTTTGCCGTATTTTGTTGTTAAGAATATATCCGCCGCTTTTTTTGAATTTTCGGCATTGACCATTTCACGCATAGTTTTCTGGCTTATTGCGCCGCCGAGGTTTATAAGCAACGGCGTTATTTCAAGCGGTGTGCAATCGTAATATTTTTTGGAACGGTATATAACCAAAAAATCGTACA
This sequence comes from Agathobacter sp., assembly GCA_963656085.1. Lineage (GTDB taxonomy): Bacteria > Bacillota > Clostridia > Oscillospirales > Acutalibacteraceae > CAVALG01. The sequence continues at coordinate 38,841 of CAVKHV010000002.1, read as the reverse complement.
GTTGGGCGCGCATTGTAAGGAATGAATATATGTCGAGCCCGTTGCCCCCCGCGTGCGGACCGAGCCGGTCAGCCGCCGATTTAAAAAGCGAACGGTCAAGTTTAGCTTCGACCAGTGTTAAATCAATCCCGTTTTCATCCAGAATATCCTGCTTTAAGAAGGTATAATCGGTAGTTGCGAGGTATTCCGCAATCTGAGACGGGTCTCTGAATGAACACATCTTTTCAAAATCGAGCGTTGAAAACTTGTTTACCGACATCGGAAGGGAAGCTAAGAACAGGTCGTTTTTGCCCGACTTAAAGTATACAAGGAAACTTTTAAGCAGGTCCGACTCATATTTTTTAATGATATATCTGAACAATCCCGAACCGAGCGACCGTTCAAATCGGCACATTTCGTAAACTTCGTTTATATTATAGTTCTGCAAAGCATTTTCAAGGTTGGCGCGGTGCACCGAATTTTCGTTGACGGCGGAAAGCGCGGCGGAATAGCGCGTCCTGGTTTTAAGGTAACCTGCCACATCCGCAACGGTTTTCATCCCTGCCATTGCTCTGTAATCGGCAGCCCGCAGCCGTTTGCCGTATTTTGCCCTTGAAACTGTCATTATAGAATTTGAAGCTGCCGTACTCAATATAACACCTTCTTAATCCGCAATAACTGCCTTAAAAATATCATCAGCCCATTTATCGGAGAATTTTTCAGCCTGGCTGTTAAGGCGTTCTATGGCCTCTTTTTCGTTCTTTAACGAGTTGTTAAGCAGAGTTTCGTTTTTTTTGTTTTGCGCCGCCCTGAACTTTTCTACCTTTTCTTTAGCTTCCGCCATTGCACTGTCTTCAATTTCCTGTTTTTGAGCATCAAGCAGCGACAGTTTTTTCTCACGTTCATCATTTGCCTGTTTTGTAAGCGTGCGCGCCTGTTCATCAATTACAAGTATGTTATCGATTATATTTTTAAGGGCGTTGTCGCTTCCGTTTTCGAGTGCGGTTTTAATTCTGTCATCCATTAGCAAAGCCACCTTTTTATAATACATTATATGATATCACCATTTACAAAAAAAGCAAGCGGCGAAAGTGAAAAAAGTTTTGCACTTACAGGCGTGTATTTCGGCAAAAAGCATAAATTCCGACGCAGTCGGCGAAGGTATCGCCCGCGTCGGAACAATAAATCTTATTTGCGTATAAAAAGCACGCCTAAAGTACCGGGGCCGCAATGTACCGAAACGGTTGAGCCGGCGGTTGTGTCAAGTATTTCTTCAAAGTGCCCCGTTTCTTCAATAATTCTGTGGATTTCGGTAAGAATTTCGGGGTCGCATTTTGTGTGGGTTATGAATATTCTTTTCGGGTCGATATTTTCAATATCGCTCAAACGGTCTTTTGCATATTCTTCAAGTACCGATATAAGTTTGCCGCGGTATTTTTTGCAGACCGACATTTTGCCGCCCGATACTTCTATGCAGGGCTTTAATTTTAAAAGATTGGCGCCCAGTGCGGCAACAGAGGAACAGCGGCCGCCTTTATGTAAAAATTCAAGCGTGTCTATAACAAAGGAAGCGTCCACACGGTCGCGAAGTTCAATTGCTTTATCATATATTTCTTTTGCGGATAAGCCCTGTTCGGCAAGTTCGGCAGCGCGCAGAACCTGAAGACCGACGCCTGTTGAAAGGTTTCGGCTGTCAACCACATAGACATTCTCAAATTCGTCGGCGGCAAGTTTGGCGTTTTGATAGTTTGCTGAAAACTCCGAGCTTATGGTGAAATAGACTACCTCATAACCTTCGTCGACATATTTTTTAATAAAGTCGTAATGTTCCTGGTAGTTGGCGCAGGTGGTTTTCGGCAGACGTTTGTTTTTGGCGTAAAAATCGAACAATTCATCGGGTGTGATTTCAACACCGTCTTTATATTGCTTGTCGTCAAGCAATATGGTAAGCGGATTGATGGGGATAGAATATTTTTTAATAAGTTCCGGACCGAGATCAGAGGTGCTGTCGCTCAATACAATGGTTCTGTTTTTTTCCATTTCGCCATATTCTCCTTATAACTGACTGTTTTTTGTTAAGCCGAATTATCAAATTCTTCATACATTATAGCATGTTTTTTTAAATTTACAATATGCATTTTGCAAAAAAACAAAGCAAATACCCCAATTAAACGAGCACTTGCTTTGCTTAAAAATTACAGATTTATAACAAAATTCTTTATAAGGTCAATAAGTTTTTTATCGGTTTCCTCGCCCTCAACCTCCGGGTAGAAGTTACAGCGCGAAAGGTCGCCGCCGAAGATGGTTTTAAACCAGATTGCGGCAAGCAGGTATCTGCCGTAAATAAGGTGCATATGATAACCGTCGCGGCATATTGACCTGCCGCCGTTATCTCTGTCGAATTCGGGCAGTGTGCGGAGTTTCTGTACAGCGTCGCCGCAGCGTACAAGCGGCAGGCCGCTTGAGAGTGCTATTTCGTCATAACAGGGGACAAGACGCGTGTACATCTCCTTTTGCGAGTTGTGGTATTCTTCATACCCCTCACGGGTGCAGTCATCGTCAAACGCCCAGGTCTGCATTATGTAAATCTTAGCGCGCGGCGCATATTTGCGTACATATCCGAGCATATTTTCAAAATACGGGTGGTAGGAGTCGGGTACACCCGAAAGCAGGCTTGCCTGATGTAGCGTTACAACATCCCAATCGTGTTCGCACAATGCCTCTTTTATTGACGCCATACGCCCGTCAAATGTGCCGTTAAGTTCATATGCATACGCCTGTGCGTCGCTTTGCGCATTGTTCCAATGTGTTTCAAGCGAGCATCCGCCGATAAACAGGTTTACGGTTGTTATATCAACACCTGCCGAAAGGGCAATTTGATGTAAAAATGTTGTTGCATCGGTGGAAAAACTGTTTCCGATAGAAAGAATTTTCATAAATAACCTCACATATGGTTGCATTTAGTGTTTTTATAATTATATCACATTATTTTTAATGCACAATAGGGAACTTGCTTTTTGTTCCGACCGTCGTATTATCTGTACTTCTGCGCCTGCAATTTAAACATAGCGGCATACTCGCCGTCCTGTTCCATAAGTTCTCCGTGCGAGCCTTGCTCAATAATTTCACCGTTTTTGAGCATATATATTTTATCCGCGTATTTTGTGGTTGACAGTCGGTGCGAAATGAAAATAACCGTTTTACCGCCTGAAAGTTTGTCGATTGTATTGTTAAGGCGGTATTCCGATAACGGGTCAAGTGCGCTGCTCGGTTCGTCCAAAATCATAATATCGAGATTTTCATACAGTACACGGCAAATTGCCACCTTTTGCTGTTCGCCGCCGGAAAGGTTCACGCCGTCCGCGTAAAATTCTTTGGTAAGCGGAGTGTCAAGTCCGTTAGGTAAACTGCTGTAAACATTGTCAAACCCGACATCCTTAATTACCCTAAGCGCTTCCTGCTCATTTACAACGCCGTCCGACATAGTTATGTTTTCGCCGAGGGTTGCCGCCATAATGCGGTAATCTTGGAAAAGAGTGCGAATACGGGCGCGGTAGTCTTTAAGCCGATAATCCTTAATATCGGTGCCGCCGCAGGTTATTTCGCCCTCGGTTGGGTCATAAAGCCGCATAATAAGTTTTACAAGTGTGGATTTTCCCGCACCGTTATATCCTACAAACGAAATCTTACTTCCCGACGGTATTTTAATATTGATATTCTTTAAAACAGGGTGTTCTGTGTTTGGATATGTAAACGAAACATTTTTAAATTGTATATCAAAATTTTTGCCGGGTTTCTTGCTGCCGTTGTCGGGCATTACATTCTCGGTTTCAAGAAAGGTTTTCATTCTTTCAATGTAAAGCCCGTCTTTTTGAATATCGGGGATAAGGCTTGAAAGCCAATCTAAACGGCTTGCCAACGCGCCGAATGCATTAAAACTCGATACCATAGTGCCAAGCGACATTGATTTTTTAATAAGGCAGCGGAACAACACCCATAAAAGGTAAAATAGGTCGGAATTTGTTGTAAGCGTTGAAAGTGCCGAAATGCCCAGTATACGGCGTTTGTGCTTGTCAATGGCCTTTTCCATTTCGTCGGAAGCCGTTTGTTGAGTTTTAAGCAAACCGTCTTTCATTTCACCCATACGCAGGTCCTTTGCGTAATCTGCAAGGTAAAAAATACGGTTTACATAGTCGCGCCGTCTTTCCCAAGGCTTTTTATCGGTTTCAATTTTTAAGCCTATTTGGTTGTGCAGCATGGTTGTAACAATGCCCAAGACCGTGGCGACAGCGGCAAAAACTATGCCTATCGGGTCTTTAAGCGAAACATATATGCCGGTTGCGATAATTGAAGTAACGGCGAATGCAGCGAAATAAACCATTTGGACAAGGTGCAGCATCTTTTCGGACGCATTGTTCATCGACCATACAAAATCGTTATAAAATTTCGGGTCGTCATAAAACATTATGTCCATTCCAACCGCTTTTTCGTAAAGCATAACCGACAGTTTCAGTTTAATTTTTTCCGCACCCTTAGGTTTTATCCACTGTTCGCATATTGCGTCCCAAAGAAATTTAAGGCACATAAACGCCGCAAATCCTAAAATTACATACAACGCTTGTATAAACGGGCGGCGGTACTCAATGCAGTTTATAAGGTAGGCGAGAAGAATAACGCCTTCAATTACACGGCCTATGGCTTCCAACATACCGCTTATGACCGTGCCGATAACATAAGAAGGACTTGCGCGGAATACTATGCCCAACCCCCACATCGCACTTTTAAGGGAACCGTTGTGTTTAGGCTTGCTTTTAGGCATACTGCACACCGCCTTCCTCTGCCATATAACTTTCCGCTTGCTTGTTGAACATATCGGCGTATTCGCCGCCCTGATCCATAAGTTCGCGGTGTGTGCCTTTTTGGACAAGTTTGCCGCCGCTTAACAGCAATATGTTATCCGATAAGGCGGCTGATGACAGCCTGTGCGAAATTATAAAGGCAATCTTGCCTTTTTCGGGGTCGCATTCCGAGCAGACCTTCAGTATGTTTTCATAAAGATTGTATTCGGCAATCGGGTCAAGCGCGCTGCTCGGTTCATCTAAAATTATTATCGGCCTTTGCGATGCAAACGCTCTTGCAACGGCAATCTTTTGTTCTTCACCGCCCGAAAGGCAGGCTCCGTTTTCATCAAATTCACGGGTAAGCACGGTGTCGGCACCCTTCGGCAATGTGCGTATTTTTTCGGCTATTCCGCTGTTTCGGAGCGCCTGCGCCGCACGAGCTTTGTCACTATCATTTTTTGGTTCGCGCAACAGTACATTCTCGGTAACGGTTGATGAAAATATTGCAAAATCCTGAAATGTTGCGCCTATAATCCGTCTGTAGGCCTTTAAATTGAAGGATTTTATGTTAATTCCGTTAAGTAATATTTCACCATCTGTGGGGTCGTAGAACCGCATTATAAGTTTTATAAGCGTGGTTTTGCCGGAACCGTTAAATCCTACAATCGCAGTTTTTTCGCCGCTTTTTACCGTGAAGTTTATGTTTTCAAGAGCATAGTTTTCCGTGTTCGGATATTTAAAACTCACATTTTTAAATGTAAGTGACTTAACGGGCAGGGGAGGGGTACTCCCGTCCCACGACTCGGGTATTTGCGGTTTGTATGCCATAAACTTTTTAAAGTTTTCAATAAATATTCCGTCCTCTGCCGATTGCCTGACGGCTTCTCCGATGTATCCGAGTATGTCCGAAACCGTTGAAATTGCGCTTGCAAGCACAGCAAATTGTCCGAGTCTTATGCTGCCGTCAACTAATGAGAGGTAGCCTGCAACAATCCACATACCGTAAAGCGCAAAAACATACGCCATAAAGCAGCCTATCCAGTGGTACCACATTAATTTAAACTTGTATTTATCAATGTTTTTGTTAATGCCGTTGAATGAAAAACCGAGCAGATTTTTGAGTACGCCGAATATCCCCGTCATTCGCATTTCGCCCGTGTATCGTTTTAAAAATACGGTGCGGTTTACATAATCCGAGCGGCGGCGGTACGGCGTGTTTTCGTTGTTCAGTTCATATGCATATTTTTTTGCGCGCGGAGAAATAAACAGGTGGGCAACAGCAGGGACGATTACAAACGGCAGGCACCAAACCGTTATTCTTGCCATCATAATAAGACCGATTACGGTAGAAACCAAAGAACAGACAAACATTGCAAAGTCCTGTACAACCTGCGCGCCTCTTGTTGCAGCTTCGGAAACCGCTTTTGAATAATTATTGTAAAATTCGGGAGTCTCGTAGCAGGCTATGTCAACCTCCGACGCTTTTATAAACAGTTCCTTGTTGAGTTCTTTGCTGATTCTTATATCGCTTTTTGGAATTCCGATATTATAAATCCAACTTAAAAAAACAAAAACGGCTGTGGAAATTACAAGCGTTGCCGCAATAAACAGGGCGGATTGCGTAAATGTTCGCGGTTCGTTTTTGCCAAGCACATACTGTAGAAGAACCACATTGAAAAACAGCCTTAAACCGTAGTGCATAGCGTATTGACAAAGCTGAATCCAAATTCGTTTGGGGTCGGCTTTGCCGATTATTTTGAGCATATAAATAAAGTTTTTAATAACCGAAGGCTTTTTTCGGTTTTTATCGGTAGACATTCGTTTCTCCTTTTCAGAGCAGGGCTCAGAGCCTTTCCGCCTCCTTAACCCAAACGGCAGCCGCCGCGTCGCTCGGCATTCGCCAGTCGCCTCGCGGTGAAAGGCAGATGCTGCCTATCTTAACCCCGTCGGGCAGGCAACTGCGTTTAAATTGTTGGCTGAAAAATCTGCGGTAAAAGGACACGAGCCATTTTTTAATTGTATTTTTGTCAAATTCGCCGTCAAATGCCTTGCAGGCAAGCGCGTAAATTTTAGAGGGCGCAAACCCGAAACGCACGGCGTAATAGAGGAAAAAGTCGTGCAGTGCATAGGGCCCCACAACCTGCTCGGTCTGTTGGGCGATGTTACCGCCGTCATCGGGCGGCAGGAGTTCGGGACTTATCGGTGTATCAAGTATATCTCGGAGCACATCGCGGCAATTTTTAAATATTTCACATTCGGCAATGCTTGCCACCATCCATCGTACAAGCGTTTTGGGTACGCCGCAATTAACGCCGTACATACTCATATGGTCGGCATTGTAAGTGCACCATCCAAGCGCGAGTTCGCTTAAATCTCCCGTGCCCGCAACAAAGCCGCCGACCTTGCCCGCGTAGTCCATAAGCACCTGTGTGCGCTCTCTTGCCTGCGCGTTCTCATAGGTAAGGTCAAGTGTTTTTCCGTCGTGCCCGATATCCTTAAAATGGCGGTTGACCGCGTCCGCAATCGGTATTTCTACGCTTGTTACGCCCAGCTTTTCCATAAGCGACAACGAGTTTCTGTGCGTTCTTCCGGTTGTACCGAAACAGGGCATAGTTATAGCGGTTACGTCTTTAACGGACCTTCCGCAGCGGCGCGCAGCCTCAACACAAACAAGCAGCGCAAGGGTAGAGTCAAGTCCGCCTGATACGCCTATAACAGGCGCGGAGGAGGTGACGTCCATACGCTTTTTAAGACCCATTACCTGCATTTCGAATATTTCAAGGCAGCGCTCTTTACGGCGGCGGTCATCCGACGGCACAAACGGGTGTTTTTCAACGGTATAAAATTTAAGGTCATTATCCGCGGCGAAAGAAGGTATCTTTACGGTGCGTATATCGCCGAAATTGCCGAATACGGCGGCGTTTTGCCCAAAAGTTTTAATCTTTGCGCGGTCGGCGCGAATTTTACCGAGGTCGATATCCGAGAACAGTATATAATCGGTGTCAATTTTATTCTTGTTTTCGGCAACTGTTTTGCCGTTTTCCGCAATCAGCGAGTGACCCGAGAAAATTAAATCGGTGGTTGATTCTGTACACCCTGCCGAAGCGTAAACGTAAGCGCCTAATTGTGCGGCTGACTGTTGGCTGACAAGATTTCGGCGGTAAAGTCTTTTTGAAATGGTTTCGTTGCTTGCCGAAAGGTTGATTATAACCTCTGCGCCGTGAAGCGCCGCAATGCTGCCGGGCGTTACGGTTGCCCACAAATCTTCGCATATTTCCGCGCCGAATTTGAAAGCGCCTGCGTCAAAAATCAGGTCATTGCCAATCGGCACAGGCTCGCTTGCGATATCTTCAATACAGAGTTCTTCGGGTGTAATGAATTTTTGTTTAAGCATATTTCCCGAATTGAACCAGCGCATTTCGTAAAACTCGTTATAGGTAGGAATATATGTTTTTGTTACAATACCGTGCAGTTTTCCGGCGCTTATTATCGCGGCGCAGTTATAAAGTCCGCCGCCGACTTTAAGCGGAATACCTACGGCTGCCGTAAATCTAAAATCTTTTGAGGCGATTATGATTTTTTTAAGGGCGCGCAGCGCGCCGCCAAGCAACGCTTCCTGAAAAAACAGATCCTGACAGGTGTATCCCGTTATCGAAAGTTCGGGGAATACAATCAACTGCGGCTGATTTTCCGAAGCCTTTTTCATCATATTAATTATATTCTCTGTGTTTTTCTCGGTATCGCCTACAGAAACATTCGGGACTGCCGCCGCAACACGAATAAAGTCTTTCATACATTGCCTCCGAAATATATCAAATATTCATACCGTTAGTATATCACATTTTCCTAACATCTTCAACAGTGGTTTACAAATAGATAAAGGCAACGAATCTCCCCCCCATTTTACCACATAGCGGAAAACAGGAGGGAGATTTTATAAATTTATCAAGGCGATATCGCTAATTAATCTTCGGGCTTGTACAGTTCAACAAGTCTTTCAAGATGTGTTCTTCTTGCCTTAGCGTTGTCTTCTGCTTTGTTAAACAGATAATCGGCACGTTCGGGGAAGGAACGGGTAAGCGACGAATAACGGGCTTCGCCCATAATGAAGTCGCGGTAACTTGCGGTACCCGGTTTAGAATCGATTGTAAGCGGATTCTTACCGAGCGCTTTGTTTGCCGGGTTGAAACGGAACATATCCCAATATCCGCAGTCAACAGCCTTCTTCATTTCTGCCTGGCAGTTAACCATACCGCCCTTAATACTGTGCATTTCGCAGGGTGCGTAACCGATTATAAGTGACGGGCCCGGATAAGCCTCAGCCTCTGCTATTGCTTTAAGGGTCTGGTTCTGGTCTGCACCCATAGCGATCTGTGCTACATATACATAACCGTAAGACATTGCGATTTCGGCAAGGCTCTTCTTGGCGATTGCTTTACCTGCTGCGGCAAACTGTGCAACCTGACCGATCTGCGAAGCCTTTGAAGCCTGACCGCCGGTGTTCGAGTAAACCTCGGTGTCGAATACCATAATGTTTACATCTTCGCCCGAAGCCAGAACATGGTCAACACCGCCGAAGCCGATATCGTATGCCCAACCGTCACCGCCGAAGATCCAAACGGATTTCTTAGAGAGGTATTCTTTCTTTGAAAGGATTTCTTTGCAGGTTTCGCAATCCTTTGAACCGTCTTTTTCAACAGCGGCAACAAGCGCTTTAGCGGCTGCGCCGTTTGTTTTTCCGTCGTTTACGGTGTCAAGGTATGCTTTGGCAGCTGCCTTTATTGATTCGGGCGCGTCGCTGTCTGCAATTTTTTCAATCTTTTCAATAAGGCTGTTACGGATAGCTTTCTGACCGAGGTACATACCGAAGCCGTGCTCAGCGTTATCCTCAAACAAGGAGTTAGCCCAGGCAGGACCGTGACCCTCTTTGTTTACAGTGTACGGTGAAGTTGCGGCAGGACCGCCCCAGATTGAAGAACAGCCTGTAGCGTTGGAAATATACATTCTGTCGCCGCAAACCTGTGTGATAAGGCGTGCATATGATGTTTCGGCACAGCCTGCACAGGAACCCGAGAACTCAAGCAGCGGTTGTTTGTACTGGCTTGTGATGACGTTAAGCGCCGGGCTGATGTCATCTTTCTCGGCAACATTTGCTACGCAGTAATCAAATACATCCTGTTCAGCCAACTGTGATTCCGAAGCAACCATTTTAAGTGAATTTGTCGGGCAAACGCCGATACAAACTCCGCATCCCATACAGTCAAGCGGTGAAACCGCAAGAGCGTACTTGTAAGAAGTTTTGAATATCGGTTTTGTACCGAATTTGGTATTTTCGGGTGCGTTCTTTGCTTCTTCTTCTGTCATTGCAAAAGGACGGATAGTTGCGTGCGGGCAAACGAATGCGCACTTGTTACACTGAGCGCAGGTAGCGGGATCCCATTCGGGTACCATAACCGCAACGCCGCGTTTTTCATAAGCCGAGGCACCCTGTTCAAATGTTCCGTCAACATGGTCTACAAATGCGGAAACGGGGAGTGAATCTCCGTCCATTTTGGAAACCGGTTTCATAATATTGTCAACCATTTTAACGAGTTTTGCAGGACCGTTTTCGGTAACTGTTTTGCCTTCGTCAACAGCGTCGGCCCAATCGGCAGGAACATCGATCTTAACGAACGCGGTTGCGCCTGCGTCAATAGCCTTGTGGTTCATATCAACAATATCCTGACCCTTTTTGCTGAATTTAAGGGTGGCTTTTTCTTTCATATAATTGATAGCGTCGGCTGACGGAAGAACATTTGCAAGCGCAAAGAACGCAGACTGCAAAACAGTGCTTGTGCGTTTGCCCAAACCGATTTTAGAAGCCAGGTCAATAGCGTTGATTGTGTAAAGCTTAACATTGTTCTTAGCAATGTAACGCTTTGTTTCGGCGTTCATATGGTGAGCAAGTTCTTCGGGTGTCCACTGGCAGTTTACAAGGAATACACCGCCCGGTTTTACGTCGTTTACCATCTTGTAACCCTTAGTGATATATGACGGGTTGTGGCAGGCAACAAAGTCAGCCTTATTAATATAGTAGGGGCTCTTTATGGGCTTGTCGCCGAAACGGAGGTGAGAAATTGTAACACCGCCGGTTTTCTTCGAGTCATACTGGAAGTAAGCCTGAACATACTTATCGGTATGGTCGCCTATAATCTTAATGGAGTCTTTGTTTGCGCCAACCGTACCGTCACCGCCGAGGCCCCAGAATTTACATTCCGTAGTACCTTCAGCCGCGGTGTTCGGTGATACTTCTTCGGGGAGTGAGATGTGCGTAACATCATCATCAATACCGATTGTGAACTGAGAAAGCGGAGAGCCTTTTTCAAGTTCTTTGTATACTGCAAATACGCTTGAAGGCGGAGTGTCTTTTGAACCGAGACCGTATCTGCCGCCGATTACGGTAGCCTGTCTGCCTGTTTTGGCAAGTGAGGTTACCACATCGAGGTAAAGCGGTTCACCGAGTGAGCCGGGCTCTTTAGTCCTGTCAAGAACGGCAATCTTCTTAGCGGTTGCAGGAATTGCTTCGGCAAGTTTTTCAGCCGAGAACGGACGGTAGAGTCTTACTTTAACAAGACCGACTTTTTCACCCTTTGCGGTGAGGTAGTCGATAACTTCTTCGGCAACATCGCAAATTGAGCCCATGGCTACAATTACACGGTCAGCGTCCGGTGCGCCGTAGTAGTTAAAGAGTTTGTAATCGGTTCCGAGTTTGGCGTTGACCTTGTCCATATATTTTTCAACAATGCCGGGAACAGCGTCATAATACTTGTTGCAAGCCTCACGGTGCTGGAAGAAGATATCGCCGTTTTCATGCGAACCTCTCATAACCGGATGCTCAGGATTGAGGGCGCGTTTACGGAATGCGTCAACAGCGTCCATATTGCACATTTCTTTAAGATCGGCATAATCCCAGATTGCGATTTTCTGTATTTCGTGTGAAGTGCGGAATCCGTCAAAGAAGTTAATGAACGGAACGCGGCTTTCTATTGTTGAAAGGTGAGCAACTGCGGCAAGGTCCATAACCTCCTGCGGGTTGGTTTCCGCCAGCATCGCAAATCCTGTCTGGCGACATGCGTAAACATCCGAATGGTCGCCGAAAATGTTAAGCGCGTGGCTTGCAACGCAGCGAGCCGAAACGTGGAAAACGGTGGGGAGAAGTTCACCGGCTATTTTGTACATATTAGGGATCATAAGAAGTAATCCCTGTGAAGCGGTATATGTGGTGGTGAGTGCGCCGGCTGCAAGCGAACCGTGAACGGTGCCCGCCGCGCCTGCTTCTGATTGCATTTCCGAAACCTTAACGGTTGAACCGAAAATGTTTTTAAGTCCCTGTGCCGACCACTGATCAACGTAGTCTGCCATAGGGCTGGACGGCGTTATCGGGTAAATACCGGCAACTTCTGTAAACGCATATGAAACATATGCGGCAGCGTTGTTACCGTCCATGGTTTTCATTTTTCTTGCCATTGGTAGTTTCCTCCTTGTATTTTATAAAAAAGAATAGCAAAAACGGACCTATCGGTAAAACGATATCCCTTTTACGGTGGCATATGTTAACAGATTGCCACGCTTACGTCCTATTTTAGCACCTTTTCTTTTAAATGTAAATAGATAATAATGCAAAAACCGCTAATTTTTCGACAACGGACATTGAAATTTTTGCATTTGCCCGTTTTGCGCCCGTGCAGGAAATGCAAATTTAAAGTGCCGTGATCAGGTAATGGTTGAAATGCACAAATATCACCGAATGCATTTAATTGTTTTATACAAAAATTGTTTTGGTGACAAATAAATAAGGCTTTAATATTGCATTTCGCTGTCGGACGTGATAAAATGACAGTGAAGTATTTTGAGTTCTTGTAACTTGCTTGCAATTTCAGGAGGTAAAGTCATGAAAAATCGCTTTGTGAAAACTGCATTAAGCGTAATGCTTTGTATCGCCGTAACACTGGCGGCGTTTGCAGTAAATGCAATAACAACAACGGGCGACGATACGGTTTCGGCGGCTGTTAAATCAATTAAAACGCAGGCAGCGTCCGATGAGTTAAAACCGTTTGATCCGGCAACCGTTGTCACGGCACCGGAGGCAGAGAAAATTGCCGATGCCGTAAAGAACGGCTCGTCATACGATATTTCATGGCCTACTGTTTCGAGCGGTCATAAAATCGAACTGTTCACAACTCCGGACGGTAAAGTCCCTTATACATTTAAACTTACCGGAACTACGCCGAATGCCGTAAAAGGTGCTGAAAATGCGCTTGGTGTTGTCTTCGCGAAAGATAACGGCGGCGTTTACGTATATGTGCTTTCGGTTTTAAATACCAGTACAACCCTAAGCACCACTTCAAGGCGCGTTTATTATGTACCGTTCAGCGGCAACTCTTTTGCGACACAAGCAATCAATATATCTTATCTCGGCGAAAATTACAACGGCGATAAAAACGGTAACGGTTCAAGGGGCAGCACAATTATTCAGGCGTACGAAGTTCTTGACAGTTCTTATGACGGAGAAGTTACCGAAAAAGTGCAGGCGGAAGGCAAGATATCAACCGTAATAAACAAAGCCTCAACCGGCAAAATGTCGAGTTTGAAAATTCATGAAACCGACACCAATGTAATGTCAAAGCAGGGATATACTCTTGATAAGTATTCCTTCAAATACAATGTCCGTGTTGTCGGTGACGCAGTTTATATCTATACGGATATAATTTTCACAAATCCCGATGACGCTTCAATGAATCATACATGGCGCACGTTAACCGATTGCTATTCCGGCACATATTTTGAGTCACTTAAGGACGTATGGCAGGATAAAACCGAACTTGCCAAAGCAAACCTTGACAAAGGCTATTATGAAATAGGCGACCACAGCAATTTTACCCCCGTATTCGGTATATCTGTAAGCCCTGCCACCGTTAAATCGGGCTTTAAATCAAGCGTTACCGCGATTGACGCACAGTATTGCGATGAATATTATATAAAGAACGGCATTGTTAAAGACAGTGACGGTTTGCGCCTGTATCATCGCAACAGTTTTCTCACCGGATTGCAGATGTACGAAGGCGACTACTACCTGTGTGCTGAAGATACGGGGTTAATTGAAACTTCGGGTACATATGAAATAGACGGTGTTACCTTTAATATTACCGAAAGCGGTAAATTCGAGGTTGATTCTTCTCAGTTTGACAAGACTTCTAAATATTCGTTCTATAATTTGCAGAAAATTGCAAATAGCAATATGACGGCGTTCCTTTCGGGCGGCACGTCTTTCGGAAGTGATACGGCAGAAACTTATCTTACAAATCCCAAAGGCGGAAAGTTGTCTGAAACCGACCTTGTTTCCAAACAACTTAACATCGAAAGCCTTAATTATTTTGTGCAGACGGTTCCGGCAGATACACATTCTACTTCCGCCGCATATACCCTTAGAGGAACCTCTGAAAAGAATGTACTCGGTATTGTTGTTGCGACCGATGAAAACGGATATTACACTTACAAAGTAGGTGTAACGGGAACCGACAATATAATTGTTGAGCGTGCCTTGGAATACCACAGATATGCTGACGATACAAAATCCGGTTTTTCAACCGCAAACGACTATACATTTAATATGTCCTGTATTTTAAGTACTCCCGAAACCTCTGACCCGCTTTATGCCAACGCTAACCGCATAGGTGCAAAACGTATGGATCAGGGTGAGACTATCTACAGCACGGTTAAGGGCGGACTGTTTGAATCGGGTGCAGTTAAAGCAAATGTTGACAATTATCCCCTTACAGGATTTGAATACGTTTACCATATGTCGGTGGATTCAGAGGGTACGATCACGGTCTATGTTGAACTTATTTGGGAAAAAGGGAACGAAGAAGGCAAAGAATATAAAGAAGACAAAGCCATTTGGGCAACCAAGCCCGAAACATTTACAATGTCCGATTTTGAATACGCGACTGATGCCTCTTGGCAGAAATACAGCACGGCTGCTTCTTCCGCCTGGAGAAAGTATGTTGCCGTAACACACAATGAAATAATCCCGGTTTTCGGACTTTATAAAGATATTTCTTACAATGCAAGCAATCGCCTTGAAAATGTGTCGATTAGCGTAAAAGCGATTGATGCTAAGTTCACAACATCCGAATCACATGTTTGGAGGGAACGCATTGTTGCCCCAACCTGTACTGAGGACGGTTATATTTACAAGGTCTGCGATTGCGGCGAGATTGAAAAAGTACCCAGCGGCGTACCTGCTACGGGTCATAAATACGATAAGGATAAATTGGTAATCGTTCAGCAGGGCGATGAATACGGTTCAAATGCCATTATGGTGGGCTACTGCGAACATTGCGGCGTACAGTGCTATTACCTTGAAACCACATTTGCAGGCGATATTGTTACGGAAATGTATCGCAACAGCAAAGGCGAATGGGTTGAAATCAAATAAAATTTAAGGCACATAAACACTGCCGAAAACATTTCGTTTTCGGCAGTGTTTTTATGTCTATAAAGCATCACTCTGCGTCCTTGTTACCTTAGATTATTTTAATACCCTACCTAAAATTGCCGTTATTAAGGATACAATGCAGAGAGCAATGGTAATGGCAGTCGGTAAAATAAATCGGGTAACAAATCTGCTTTCAAAATCATCATATTTCCAGTCAAATGCTTCGTGCGGCGGAAGAATGTGATTTTCTTTGACTTGTTGTGCTACATTTTCTTCGTGCCGCATTTTTCGCAACTGCCCTCGGTAGTATCTCTTTGCGGCAGTTAAATAAATTATCAGCAAAATTCCGGCGGCAGCCGCTGTTATCGAAATGATTGATAAAATTTCAGCTGTTTTCATTATTTTTGCCTCCTGATTTTTTCGATTTTGTCTCGCAGGAAGGCGGCGTGTTCAAATTCAAGCATCTTTGCCGCCTGCTTCATTTCAGCCGTCAACTGTTTTATGGCAAGTTCTTTTTCAGCCTTGGACATATATTTGCCTGTCTTTCCGGTTTTACTCTTCTTAGGTGCAATTTCAATTATATCACGCACATCTTTTTTAACTGTTTTCGGTGTTATGCCGTGCTGTTTATTGTATTCTATCTGTATTGTGCGACGGCGCTCAGTTTCGCGGATGGCGTTTTCCATAGATTTTGTAACGCTGTCTGCATACATTATTACCGTACCGTCCGCATTTCGCGCGGCGCGCCCTACCGTTTGTATAAGTGAGGTTTCCGAGCGCAGAAAACCCTCCTTGTCCGCGTCAAGTATTGCCACAAGGGAAACTTCGGGTATATCAAGCCCTTCACGCAGCAGGTTTATTCCTATAAGCACATCAAACTCGCCGTTTCGAAGGTCGCGTATAATTTCCATTCTTTCCATTGTATCAATATCGTAATGCATATATCTTACCCGAACCCCTACATTTTCAAGGTATTCGGTTAAGTCTTCTGCCATCTTTTTTGTGAGCGTTGTTACAAGCACTCGCTCATCCATTGCTGCGCGTGCATTTATTTCGCCTATAAGGTCGTCAATCTGCCCGTCAACCGGCTTTATGGTTATTTTCGGGTCAATTAGTCCCGTCGGGCGTATGACCTGCTCAACAACCTGCGCCGCTTTCCCGGTTTCAAATTCACCAGGCGTCGCCGATACAAACACCGCTTGGTTTATATGCGAATAGAATTCTTTAAAATTAAGCGGTCGGTTATCAAATGACGAGGGCAGGCGAAACCCGTATTCCACCAGGTTTTCTTTGCGCGCCCTGTCGCCTCCGAACATACCTCTTACCTGCGGCAAAGTAACATGTGATTCATCAACAAACAGCAGGTAATCGTCGGGAAAATAGTCAAGCAGGGTAAAAGGTACGCTGCCGGCAGGGCGGCGCGAAAGCACGCGTGAGTAGTTTTCAACCCCTTTGCAGGTGCCTATTTCGCGCAGCATTTCAACATCATATTCGGTTCTTTGGCGTATACGCTGCGCCTCAATGAATTTTTTGTTATCAAGAAAATATTTTTCCCGTTCTATCATTTCGGCAAGTATTTCTTTAAGCGCGTCCTCCTTTTTATCTTCGGGGACTATATAGTGCGAGGCAGGGTATATCGCCGCGTGCCCCAGGCTCATTTTAACTTCGCCCGTGACGGTGTTGATTTCCGATATACGGTCAATTTCATCTCCGAAAAACTCAACCCGGATTGCATTCCTCGAAGAATATGCGGGGAATATTTCAACAACATCTCCCTTAACGCGGAACTTGTTTCTTGTAAAGTTTATGTCGTTGCGTTCGTACTGTAACTGTATAAGTTTGTTTATAAGTTCGTCACGGTCCTTTTGCATACCCGGGCGCAGCGAGATAACCATATTGCGGTAATCTATAGGACTTCCGAGACTGTATATGCAGGAAACGCTGGCTACAATTATAACATCACGGCGTTCCGAAAGGGCACAGGTAGCGGAATGGCGAAGTTTGTCAATCTCGTCATTTATTGCCGAATCTTTTTCAATATATGTGTCGGTTCCCGGTATATATGCTTCCGGTTGATAATAATCGTAGTAGGAAACAAAATACTCCACCGCGTTTTCGGGGAAAAATTCCCTGAACTCCGAACACAGTTGCGCGGCAAGGGTTTTATTGTGCGCCAAAACAAGGGTCGGTTTATTAACCTTTTCAATAACATTTGCCATAGTAAATGTTTTACCCGACCCCGTTACGCCTAAAAGGACCTGCTCTTTTAAACCGGCGTTTATACCGTCAGCCAGCTTTTGAATTGCCTGCGGTTGGTCGCCTGTAGGCTTATAGTTTGAAAAAAGCTTGAATTTATCCATCTTCGGCGCACCTTTCCGATATTATGCATTCGCTTATTACAAGTATACCACATCTTTTGGCTATAATAAAGCGGATAAATCATTAATTTTTTCTGTAACCGATATAATTACCGTTACATAAAATATAAGTGAAATATCCAATTGCAAAGGGAGTGAGAACTTGCCGTTTAACGACCGAGAACTGCTTGCACGTATAATTCAGTGTGAGGCGGGCGGTGAAGGCACCGACGGTATGAGAGCTGTTGCGACTGTTGTGATGAATAGGGTGCACGTGTCGGAAGGGGAGTACCTCCGTATAGGTGCGGGGAATTTGCAGAATATAATTTTTCAACCTTATCAGTTTGATTGTGCCAGGACAGAGATAGCCAATTCCTACAACCCGCAGAACATATACAATATGGTGCCTGAGGACATACACTACGAGATTGCCGATTGGGCGTTATCGGGCGGTGTGATGTGGGCAGTGGGCGAATGCCTTTGGTATTTCAATCCGTTTACATCCAGTTGCCTGCCGTATTTCCCCAGAAACGGATCGGGTAAATACCATACCCGTATAAATAACCACTGCTTTTATCGACCTACAGACCAATATTCAAATACTTAAAGGAGAGCGTAATTTATGAATTGTTCTTTTAATACCGAAAACCTTAACTGTGCCTCGGGCAACAGCAATAGTATGCAGCAAATGCCGACAAATACTCGCAATATGCAGGGTGTTCAAACTGTATACAATACAAGTATGCCTACTGTACCTAACGCACCTGCTGCGGCAGGCGTATCTGCCGATATGGTAAATATCAGCGCCAACGCAAGCAATCTGCCTGTTTCTACGCCGTATTTAAGCGATAAATTCCGCAACACTGTATTAAACAGCGCTACCAAATCGGAGAATGTTAGAACGGATGCCGACATCTTGACGGTAAGCAACGGAAATCCGGGCAACAGCGTCAATAATGATATAAATAACCCTAATATGAATATTCCCGAATCGGTCACAAACACAATGTTTTGGCCGGCATACCTCAGAAAGTTTATCGGTAACTGGGTAAGAGTGGATTTTTTTATAGGTAATTCGCTGGAAGAACGGATCGGTCAACTTCTTGAGGTCGGCGCAAGTTATATTGTCCTTAATGTTCTTGAGCCCGAAACCGTAATGATATGCGATATATTTGCTATCAAATTCGTTACCGTCGTGCTTGATTCGGATTATCCCAAACTGTATATGTAACGCAGCGCAGATAAATAAAAATCGGCAGACAACCGGTGTTATACGGGTGCCTGCCGATTTTTTGCATGGTTTTAATCGTCCAATTTTTTCATAACGCTCATATACGCCGGGCGTATTATTTTTCCGGCACCGGTTATTTCTTCTATACGGTGCGAACTCCAGCCGACTATACGGGCAATGGCGAACATAGGGGTGAACAATTCGCGCGGTATGCCGAGCATTTCATATACAAAGCCGCTGTAAAAATCAACGTTCGGGCTTACACCCTTGAAAATTTTGCGCTTTTCCGCAATCACTTTCGGCGCGGCTTGTTCAACGGCATTGTAAAGTTTCATATCGTCTTCGCGGTGTTTCTCAACCGACAGTTTCTCAACAAACTTTTTAAATATCCGTTCCCTCGGATCGGATATAGAATAAACCGCATGACCCATACCGTAGATTAGACCTTTATTGTCAAACACTTCCTTGTCAAGTATCCTGCCCAAATATTTTTCAACCGCTTCGGTGTCGGAACAATTGCCGATGTGCGCTTTTATATCGTCCATCATTTCAACTACTTTGATGTTTGCTCCGCCGTGTTTAGGGCCTTTCAGTGACGACATCGCCGCCGCTATCGCCGAATAAGTGTCGGAACCCGAGGAGGTCACGACCCTTGTTGTAAAGGTTGAGTTATTGCCGCCGCCGTGTTCCATATGCAGCATAAGCGCAACATCCAATACGCGAGCCTCAATTTTTGAATATTTTTGGTCGGGGCGCAGCATAAGCAATATGTTTTCGGCGGTTGATAATTCGGGTCGGGGGCGGTGAATATACATACTTCCGTCGTTTTCATAATGGTTGTATGCGTGGTACGCGTAGACTGCCAACATCGGAAAGGTTGCAATAAGCTGTATGCACTGCCGCACGCAGTTTTCAATTTCGGTAGATGCACAGTTGCTGTCATACGAAGCGAGCGTCAGGATACTTCTTGTCATAGTGTTCATAATGTCTTTACCGGGCGCTTTCATTATAACGTCGCGCGTAAAGTTGGTGGGCAATTGGCGCGCAGATGAAATTATACCGAAAAATTCTTTAAGTTCATCATCGCTCGGTTCCCTGCCGAACAAGAGCAGGAATGCGGTTTTTTCAAAGCCGAAACCGTTTGCCGTAAAGTTTTCAACAATGTTTTCTATTCGATGCCCCCTGTACCACAGTTCGCCGTCGCACGGCATCTTTTCGCCGTTCACATCTTTAAAAGAAATGATTTCGGAGATGTTTGTAAGTCCGGTAAGCACTCCGCGGCCGTTTTTATCACGCAGACCGCGTTTGACGTTATATTTATTAAACAGTTCGTCATTTATAGTGTCATTTTCAATACACAAAGGAGCAGTTTTCTTAGCATAATTCATAAATGTTTCGTACATCATATTTATCACTTCCCAGTTTATAATTTGTTAATTTAACAAGTTAATTATACCAAAACACCGGCGGTATATCAAGCGGCAAGGCATTAAATTAATAGTTTTTTAACTATTTTGACCGTCGCCCGGTATTGATAACCGAAAAAATATTTGTTATACTTAAAGCATCGTGAAAGGGGTGGTAAACCGTGAGAGACGAAAGAAAGATACTTGAATTAAGGCAGAAGGCAAACTCCCTGCCTAAACACCCCGGCGTTTATATAATGCACTCAAAAAGCGGAGAGATAATATATATAGGTAAGGCGATAGTGCTTAAAAACCGCGTAAGCCAGTATTTCGGCGCGGGTAATCAACATACCGAAAAGGTTAAACAGATGGTTGAAAATGTTGATTATTTTGAGTACGTCCTGTGTGACAGTGAGTTTGAAGCACTCATACTTGAAAACTCGCTTATAAAACAACATAAGCCGAAGTATAACATCCTTTTAAAGGACGACAAGGGGTACCACTACATTAAAATTTCGCGCGGCGACTACCCCAAAATTCAGGCAGTAATGCAGAACGACGGCAGTAACGCGGAGTTTATAGGTCCGTATAATTCGGCATCGGTCGTCAGGCGGACTGTTGACGAGGTGCTGAAAGCTTTTAAGCTGCCACAATGCTCAAAAACCGATTTCGGCTCTAAAAAAGGCAGACCGTGCCTAAACTATCATATAGGTCTTTGCTCTGCACCCTGTTGCGGTAAAATTTCCGCCGAAGAATACCGCGAAAGTGTCCGCCAGGCGGTTAAATACATTAAAAACGGCGCTGCCGAATCGGTAAAAGAATTAAAAATCAAAATGAACGCTGCGGCTGAACAGCTGCAGTTTGAAAAAGCGGCGCGCCTGCGTGACCGCATCCGTGCGATTGAAAAGATTAAGGAAAAACAAAAAGTAATATTCGGCACTTATGAACGGCAGGATGTTATAGCCTTGGCAGAGGGCGAAAAAGCGTCCTGTTTTGAGGTGTTCGTTTTTAAAAATTCAATGCTGTGTGACCGTGACGAATTTATTGTTGAAACCGCCACCGATGCCGACTCTGCTTACGGCGAGTTTTTGCGAATGTATTACGATACGCGCGAAATTCCGCCCCGTATAACGGTTGACCGTGATTTCGGTGACCGCGAACTTACCGAACAGATTTTTTCGGAGAAGATCGGTAAAAAGGTTACGATAGCCGTTCCGCTTAAAGGCGAACAATTGCGCCTTGCCGAAATGTGCCGCAGCAATGCCTATGAAACGCTTGCAAGCCGCGACGGAATGCACGGAAGAAGTGCGGAAGCACTTTCTGAACTGGCGCAACTTCTCGGCTTGCCTTCGTCGCCGCAGTATATTGAGGCGTACGACATTTCAAACACCGCGGGCAGCGAAAATGTCGGCGCAATGGTGACGTTTAAGGATGGCGAACCGTACAAAAACGGCTACCGCCTGTTTAAAATCAAGGGGTTTTCGGGTCAGGACGATTACCGCTCAATGGCAGAGGTAATAGAGCGCAGGATGAACGAATATTTAAAAGCCGAGGACCACAGCCGCGGTTTCGGCAGACTGCCCAACCTTATTTTGCTTGACGGCGGGGCAGGGCAACTTTCGGCTGTGCAGGCTGTGCTTGACCGAATGGGAATATCCGTTCCCGTTTTCGGGATGGTGAAAGACTCAAAACACAAAACACGCGCAATATCGGCAAACGGCGGAGAAATTGCCGTCAAATCCAACAGGCGCGTCTATTCGCTTATATATTCGATTCAGGAGGAAGTTCACCGATTTGTTATCGGATTTCATCGCAAACGTCGTTCGGGCGGTATAACTACCGAACTTTTGAAGATTGACGGGGTGGGGCAGGTCACCGCGCAAAAACTGCTTTCACACTTTAAATCACTTAAGGCTGTGAAAAATGCGGAACTTGATAATCTTAAAAATCTTAACTTTATAAGTGATAGGGTTGCCGAAAACATTTATAATTATTACAACAGCGAGGATCAGGGTTAATATCCTGTTTAAAGGGTCAATTTTTTATGCGTAAAATTAAGACGTGCTGTGATGATTTATCGCTTTTTTCTGTGTGCTTAGAACCGGGCGCGATGGGCAGACATATCGCAGCAGGGCGCACGGAAATCCAGACGTTAGACAGTAGATATTAGATGTTAGATGTGGTGGACGTTAGTTTTGATAATAGACGGTAAATTGTTATTACAGCAGGCTTTCTCTCTCCCTCAGTCAAAACCGCAGGAAGTTGTATTTTTTTATATTTTGCACTTGTAAATTCCGTTTCGTTGTATTATAATACTTATATTATTGATGCGCTTATGGGCGTGCGAACGATCGGGTCTGTGCGACAGTGCGCTGTGAACCATGTCAGGCGGGGAACCGAGCAGCATTAAGCGGAATGCGTTGTGTGCCGCAGTAATCCGGTCGTTCGTACTTCCATGGGCGCATCTTTATGATATATTAAAACCGGACAGGGGGGCACGGCGCGTGGCTTACACGGCTCTTTACAGAAAATACAGGCCGGACAGGTTTTCGGATGTTGTGGGTCAATCGCACATAACCGATATTTTAACCGGTGAACTTAAAAAGGGGAAAATTTTTCACGCGTATTTGTTCACAGGACCTCGCGGAACCGGCAAGACGAGTTGCGCTAAAATACTGGCGAAGGCGATAAACTGCGAAAATCCGCAAAGCGGCGACGCTTGCTGTGAATGTGAATCGTGCCGCAGGATAGCCGCGGGCGAAAATCTTGATATAACCGAAATGGATGCGGCTTCAAACAGGGGTATTGCCGATATAAACAACATACGCGATCAGGTGAATTACACCCCGGCAATGTCAAAATACCGTGTTTATATTGTGGACGAGGTTCATATGCTTACGACAGAGGCATTCAACGCCCTGTTAAAAACTCTTGAAGAACCGCCGCAGCATATTGTTTTCATATTGGCGACGACCGAGGTGCACAAATTGCCTGCGACTATACTTTCGCGTTGCCAGCGCTTTGATTTCCGCCGAATAGAGTCGGGCGTTATTAAAGACAGGATTTTAAGCGTTGCCGAAAAAGAGAATATAGAAATTGACGAAAAGGCGGCGGAACTTATTGCGTCAATATCCGACGGCGGAATGAGGGACGCGCTTTCAACCCTTGACCTATGCTCCGCAGGCGGCGAAAAGATAACCGTTGAAGCGGTGCGTAACGCCTGTGCGCTTGCAGGTAACGGATATTTAACCGAATTGGCGGACAGCGTACGAAAAGGCGATGTCGGCGCGGCTTTGAAAAAGATTGACGAACTTTATAAAAATTCGGTTGACATGCAGCATTTGTGTGATGAACTGTGTTCGCATTACCGCGACCTTATGATAGCCAAAACCGTGGAACACCCGGAAAAAATAATTCTTTGCCCGGCTGATGACCTTGCCGCAATTGTTAAGCAGGCGGACGAGTATCGCCTTACAGGCATACTTCTTGCAATAAGGGTTTTGGGGGACGCAAGGGCGAGAATGAACAACCAAAACCGCCGCAGCGAACTTGAAATGGCGATTGTTAAGTTGTGCCACCCGGAAATAAACGCAGAGTCCGACGCAATTAACGAAAGGCTTACAAAACTTGAAGAACGCATAAAGAATTTTGCCTTTTCCGCACAGCCGGCAGTAGGTGTTACGGCAGAACACAGGGCGGCAGAGCGTGCCGGAACACCTAAAAAGGCGGTTACAGCGCAAATCGAAACATCAAAAAGCGAGCCCGAGAACCGCGGACAGGTCGGTGCCGAAAATCAAAAATGCATAAGCGCCGAAACAGCGCCTGATGTTGAAACGGAAACACCTGCAATTTCCGAAGAACCTAAATCTGAGGCAGCGCCGACAGGCGGAATAATACGGGTTAAGGAATGGAACGCGATACTTTCGGAACTTAAAAATATCAGTCCTCTAATGGCAGGGGGACTTTACGGCTCGGTTGCCTACCTTAAAGACAACACGGTGCTTATTGACTGTGAAAATCAGATTTTTATTGATATGATGAGAGAACAACCTCAGTTTCGCGACCAGTTAAAGGCTGCCATAAAAAATGTTACGGGGTACACGTACGGTATAGGCCCCTATAATAAAACCACAGCAGCGGCGAAAAATTCGGACGATCCCCTCGGCGGCATTATAAGCAAATTATCGGAACTTGAAGTGCCGACGGATTACAATGATTAATAATAATTAGTGAGGAGAGAAATTATGAAAGCAAGAATACCCGGAGGAATGGGCGGCGGACAGAACGCAATGCTTAAAAAAGTTCAGCAGATGCAGGAGGATATGGCGGCGTTGCAGTCGGATCTGGAAACACGTGAATACAGCGGTGTTTCCGGCGGCGGAATGATAAACGTTACGCTTGACGGAAAATACAATATGAAGCGAATTTCAATCAGTCCGGATGCGGTTGACCCCGACGATATTGAAATGCTTGAGGATCTTATCACCGTTGCGGTAAACGAGGCGGTAACCGCGGTCGCCAAAACCGCCGAAGAAGAAATGTCGCAGATAACGGGCGGGCTTAACATTCCCGGAATGCCGGCAGGGTTACTGTAATGATGTATGAGGTTGCGCCGCTTGAAGAACTGATCCAGAGTTTTGAGCGGCTTCCCGGTATCGGGAGAAAGACCGCTGCAAGGCTTGCGATGTATGTTATAAGCGACCGTACGGGAATGGCTGAAAAATTTGCACAGTCGCTTGTCAACGCCAAAAAGGCGATACGTTATTGCAGCGTTTGTCAGAACATAACGGACAGGGAAGTTTGCTCGATTTGTTTAAATCCGGCAAGGGATAAAAGCGTGATATGCGTTGTGGAAGTTCCGCAGGATGTTATGGCATTTGAGCGGACGAATGAATATCACGGGGTGTACCACGTGCTGCACGGTGTGCTTTCTCCGCTTGACGGGGTAGGCCCCGATGATATAAAATTAAAAGAACTTACGGCGCGTCTTTCGGGCGGCGAGGTTAAAGAGATGATCATTGCCACTAACCCGACGGTAGAGGGCGAGGCGACTGCCAATTATATTTCAAGATTGGTTAAACCGCTTAACATAAAGGTTACGCGTTTGGCTTACGGTATCCCGGCGGGCGGAAATCTTGAATATGCCGACGCGATTACTTTGGCGCACGCGCTTGAAGGCAGAAACGAAATTTAGCAGAGGTAAAGGCTTATGTGTGGATTTGTTGGTTTTACTGATTTTACGGATCTTAATAAGGCGGACGTTACAGTTGAAAAGATGATGGAGTCCATTGCCCATCGCGGACCGAATTCGGACGGTAAGTATGTTGACGGTGATGTTGCCCTTGGTTTCAGGCGGCTCAGCATTATTGATCTTGAGGGCGGTACGCAGCCTATATTTAATGAGGATGACAGCAAGGTTCTGGTCTTTAACGGCGAAATATACAATTTTAAGCCTTTAAGGGAAGAACTTATTTCAAAGGGGCACAAGTTTAAGACAAATACCGACAGTGAGGTGCTGCTGCACGGATACGAAGAATACGGCAAAAAACTGCCCGAATTGCTGCGCGGAATGTTTGCGTTTGTAATTTGGGATAAGAACACCAAAACTTTGTTCGGTTGCCGCGATATGTTCGGCATAAAGCCGTTTTATTACACCTTCTGCGGGAAGTATTTTGTGTTCGGCTCTGAACTTAAAGCTTTTAAACAGTTCCCGGATTTTAAGTGTGAGCTGAACCGTGAGGCGCTTGAGGAGTACCTTTCATTCCAGTATTCCGCATTGGATGAGAGCTTTTTAAAAGGCGTTTTTCGCCTGCGTCCCGGTCATTATTTTACGCTTAACGGCGGTAAGTTGGAGATTGAGCGCTATTTCACAGCCGATTTTGCCCCGGAGGACGGTACAATTGAGGAGTACGCCGAACAGATCGATAAAACTATGCGTGAATCGGTAGAGGCACATAAAATAAGCGATGTTGAGGTCGGCTCATTCCTTTCAAGCGGCATAGATTCAAGTTATCTCGTCGCATTGGCGAGGGTGGACAAGACCTTCACCGTCGGTTTTGCAGATACGGGATACAGCGAGATAGAATATGCCGAAAAGTTTTCGGAAGAGATAGGCATAAAGAACATAAGCAAGGTTATAACGACCGAAGAATTTTTCAGTGAATTCCCCAATGTTCAGTACCATATGGATGAACCGCTTGCCGACCCGTCGGCAGTGGCGCTTTACTTTGTAAGTCAGCTTGCGTCTAAGTATGTTAAGGTTGTAATGTCGGGCGAGGGGGCGGACGAACTTTTCGGCGGCTATTGCATATATTCCGAAGCGTTTGCAGGCGGCGCATATGCCAAACTTCCTTTCTTTATAAGGCGTGCGGTAAGCAAAGTTTGCTCGCTTTTGCCTAAAAAACGCGGTATAAACTTTTTAGTAAGGCAGGGTCAACGCCTTTCGGAAAGATATATCGGTAACGCAAATATGTTCTCTGTAAAAGAGCGTAATAAACTGCTTAAAGAGCCTGCCGGCGCCCCTGCGCCCACAAAGGCGATATCGGGAATATACGATTTTTGCCGCGGCAAAGACAAGGTCACCACAATGCAGCTTGTTGATATTAACACCTGGCTTATCGGGGATATTCTGCTTAAAGCCGACCGTATGAGTATGGCTCATTCGCTTGAAGTGCGTGTTCCGTACCTTGACCGCAAAGTTTTGGAACTTGCTTCCAAAATACCGGTTTACGATAAGGTGGACGCAACGCATACAAAAATGGCGCTCAGAAAAGCGGCTGCCGACGTTTTGCCTGAATTCACGGCGCAGAAGAAAAAACTCGGTTTCCCTGTTCCCATAAGAGTATGGCTTAAACAGGACAAATACTATACGCTTGTGCGCGACGCCTTTGTTTCGGGTACCGCAAGAACGTATTTCAACACCGAAAGGCTTATAAAACTGCTTGACGACCATAAAAAAGGCAAATGCGACAACAGCCGAAAAATATGGACGGTTTATACATTTATAGTCTGGTATTCAAAATTTTTTGACGAGAACGACTATTTTTCGGGCAGAGAACTGATATAAAATGATAGAATTACTTGTAAACGACAAGGATATAATCGTTTGCGTTAAACCTGTGGGGCTTTTGTCCGAACAGGGCAATTTAAGGGATAAAAATATGCCCGACGCGCTTAAAAAGCAAACGGGTTGCTACCGTGTGGATACGCTGCATCGGCTTGACAAATCGGTCGGCGGGGTAATGGTTTACTCAAAAAGCCGTGCGGCTTCCGCCGCTTTATCAAAGGCTATTGCATCGCATAAAATGCTTAAGGAATACCTTGCCGTGGTACACGGGCAGCCGCAGCCGGAAAACGGGACTATGGAGGATATCCTTTTCAAGGATTCCTTAAAAAATCGCTCGTATGTTGTAAAAACCGAGCGTAAGGGGACAAAATTTGCTTCACTTGAATATGAAACCGTTGATTCCGCAAGGACGGAATCAGGCGTGGTTTCGCTTGTTAAAATTCGTTTACATACAGGACGGACACATCAGATAAGGGTGCAGTTTTCCTCAAGAAAAATGCCGCTTATGGGGGATGGGAAATACGGTGGCGCCGATAAGTGCGATATTGCGCTGTGGTCCTATCATTTGGCGTTTGCCCACCCTAAAACGGGCAAAGCGGTTGACGTTAAACGTCTGCCGCAAATGGGTAAATTCCCGTGGAATATTTTTAAAGAAAACACATATAAAGAATTATTGTAAAACAGATTGGGGTGGAAGAATTGGCGTATACTTTAAATATTTCTCAAATGCAGGATGCCTTTCTTCTGCCGTGCTCGGTCGTGCGTAAGTATTTAAAATTAGCGACCCCTGCCGCAGTAAAGGTAATTCTTTGGATCTGTTGCGGCGCTGCCGATGAAATATCACCCGAAAAAGCAGCCTCCGAACTCGGACTTGATATAAACGAGGTTAATGAAACGCTGTTGTTTTGGAAATCGGTTGGTATGCTTAACGGAGAACCTGAGGATAATTCGGGCTCGGCGCCGCGTCAAATCGCGGTGTTAAGGCAACAAAAACCGAGCAGAGAAGAAACCGCACGGCGCGGACTTGAGTCAAAAGAAATTGCTTTTTTGCTTCACGAAGCGGAGATGAAGTTCGGAAGAACATTACGCCAAAACGAAGTGTCTACGCTTGTATGGCTGTATGACGACGAAGGAATACCGGCAGCCGCAATACTGATGATAATTGAATACGCAATAAGCGAAAACCGCGGTACGATCGGGTTTGTTGAACGCACGGCGGTGGACTGGCTTAACCGCGGAATAGCACAGGATGTACGTGCGGTTGAGAATGAGATTGTTAAAATGCGGTCGTGTTATTCGGCTTGGGGTATTGTGCAGTCGGCAATGGGAATTGAGCGCAGAAGCCCCAGCAACAGCGAATTGGAAACGGCTGACCTTTGGGTAAATGAATGGCGCTATTCTTCGGAAATGCTTAAAACAGCGTATGACCGATGCGTGGACGCTACCTCTAAATTTTCTATGCCCTATATACGCAAAATAATTGAAAAATGGCATAAAAGCGGCGTTAAAACGGCAGAAGACCTTAAAAAATACGAGTCCGAAGGTCAGAAAAATGCCGAAACCGACGCCAAAAAGAGCGCAAGTTATGATATTGAAAAGGCAATGCAGTCTATGTTTTAGGGACGGTGAACCAAATTGGGATTTCGCAGTGACATTTTAATAAAAGCTTTGGATGAGGTCAAAAAGTCTCACGACAGGAATACGGCGGAATATGAAAGCCGAAAGCAGGAGGTTTATGCACGTTTTCCGCGTCTTCAGGATATTGATACAGAACTGGCTTTGCTTGGAAGCAGACTTATTGAAACCGCGCTTTCCGGGAACGGCAACCGTGACGGCATAAACCAAAAAATCCTTGACCTGAATGCCGAAAGAAACGAAATTTTAAAACAGAACGGCGTCGGCAGCGCACCGTCCTGCGAGTGCGGACTGTGCGGTGATACCGGGTACACGGACGGCAAATTGTGCAGTTGTGTTAAAGAGCGTGCCAAACGTTTAACTACCGAAGAAATGACGTCCGACGTCCCGATACAAAATTGCAGGTTTGATAATTTTTCGCTTGATTTTTATTCGCAGACGCCTGACGAAAACGGACATTCGCCGTATGAAAGTGTGAAAAATACCCTTGCGTTATCAAAAAAATTTGCAGACGAATTTCCAAGCGGGAAAAACCTTTTCTTTTGCGGCGCGACCGGACTCGGCAAAACCCACCTTTCGCTTGCCATTGCAAACGCGGTGATAGAAAAGGGATACGGGGTCGTTTACGATTCTGCGCAAAATCTTGTTACCAAGATGAGCCGCGAACAGTTTTCAAGAAGTGCCGAGATGCCGTATACCGACGCGGTTTTGTCGGCTGATTTGCTTATTCTGGACGATTTGGGAACCGAATTTTCAACAAGCTTTTCATCTTCGGTCATCTACAATGTTATCAACACGCGCCAATTGAAAGGACTTTCCACCGTGATAAGCACGAACCTTTCTTTAAAGGAAATTGAGGCGGCTTATTCACAGCGGGTGCTTTCCCGAATAATCGGCAGTTATACAATGCGCCTGTTCTTCGGCGACGATATCCGACAGTTGAAACTTGCCTTAGCGGCAGCCGACAGATAAACAGTTTATATATTAGAACCGCCGCCCTATTTCGGGCGGCGGTCTTGACGCTTAATCTATCTGCCAGTCGATTGTTTTTTGTCCGGAGGAAAGCAGTATCCGATTTGTTTTTGAAAAGTGCCGGCAGCCGAAAAATCCGCCGTATGCCGATAACGGGCTGGGGTGTACGGTTTCGAGTTTTACGTGAAGCGGGTTGTTGATGATTTTTGCTTTTTCGCGTGCGTTTCGTCCCCAAAGCAGGAAAACCACGGGCGTTTCTTTTTTGTTGAGTTCGGAAATAACCCTGTCGGTGAAAATTTCCCAACCCATTCCTTTGTGGCTGTTTGCCGCGCCGTCACGTACCGTAAGCACCGTGTTGAGCATAAGCACGCCCTGCTTTGCCCATTTGGTGAGTTCGCCGTGGGTCGGCATAGTTATTCCCGCATCGCTTATCAGTTCCTTATATATGTTTTTAAGCGACGGCGGCGGTTCGATACCCTTTTTGACCGAAAAACACAACCCGTGTGCCTGCCCTGCGCCGTGGTACGGGTCCTGCCCTAAAATTACAACCTTTGTGTCTTTAAAAGATGTGTATTTAAGGGCGTTAAAAATATCGTACATATCGGGGTGGATAGTATAGTGTGAGTATTCGCTTTTTAAAAATTCACGCAATTGTTTGTAATAGTCTTTTTGAAATTCGTCTTTAAGTATTTCGTCCCAGTCGTTCCCTAAGTTTACCATACAGCACCTCAATTGAATAATAAATCAGCATAAAAATCGCTGTCTGCAAGTTTTTTTGCCTTATCGCTTACAAATTTTGCACAGCCGATATATTTGTTCTCAAACACCTGCGGCGGTGCGGTTATGTTTAGTCCCGTGCAGTTGTTTGCCGAAGCGCAGGCGTTGCACAGGCTGATGATATCTTCAGCGCTGCCGAGCGCTTCATACGCCGTGTATACAGTACCTTCGGCACTGCCGATGCAGCAGGACAACAATCTGCCGCAATTGTCATAAAGCCCCTTGAATTTTGCGCCGTAAACCCTTTGTATGACCTCGATATCCCGTTCACTGCGTAAAACCCTGTTTTTAACCCGGCTGTTGTACAGGGTGAGTATATCTTTTGCCGATATCGGGCGTATTTCTCCGCGCAGATCGGTGCGGTTTGCTTTTGTCTGAACAGTCGAGCAGAGCAGGCGCTTTTTATAGCCGAACCTCTTATAAAACTCAAAAAGCGAGTCGTTTTCCGTTATTAAAAACAAAATGTCCGCACTCTCCGCAATTGCTACTGCTTCGGCTGATTGCATAAGTTTGGATGCGAACCCGCGCCCGCGCATATTTTTACGGGTGGAAACGGCGTACAGGTACATACCCTTTAAGACCACGCCGTTTATTACAATTTCGGCATTTATAATGTGGGCGGCGGCAGATATACTGCTGTCGCCGTATATTAAAGCCCTGCATTTCGGGAAAACATTTTCAAAATATCGGTCGCAAAAATCGGTTTCACCCGGAAAACACTCGTTATACAGCGATTTTAGCGCCGGGATATCAGATGGAGTTGAAAGTCGCAACATATTTTTCGGTTAAAAAGGCAGGGAAGTAGGAGGCTTTCGCTTTCCGTAATCCTTCAATGCCTAAATCCTCTTCGCGGTTAATATATCGGTAGCCCGAGCAGTGCCGCACGGCAAACATATTGTTTACCGCCTGATATGCACCGGCAATATCCGGCAGCGCCTTTTCGATCATAACGTCCATTACGTCCTTATTTTGCGGCGCGCCGAGTGTGAAAGCGACAATTTCACCGTCAACTAATAACATACTGCCGATTATTGAAAGTTCGCGGTAATTGTCCAGCGCGCGCTCTATCGCTTTGCATTCATAACTGTAATCAATGTTGTTTTCGCTGCGTTCAAGGTGCCATCGCGCAATAAAATCGGAAATGGCGCCCTTATCGGTCGACGGTTCAATATCGCGGAATTCAAATGAATAAGTGTTCCGAAAACGGTGAACAAAATTCCGCTTTGAGTGATATTTTTTTCCGCCGAGTTTTATAAGTTCGTCGGCATTGTAAACATAATCGTACTCTTCCGGCACGGGCGTCAGTTCAATTCGGTTGCCAAACTGTTTTTTGAGTTCGGCTGCACGTTCTTTTATTATAAGCGCAACCGAAAAATCGGTGTTGCGGCTGCGTGCGTCACTGAAAATTTCGTTTACGGCGCAGCACATATCGCCGTTCCCGAGCGGCATATAATAATAAAGCCTGCCGTAATTTCTGAATGAACATAGGTATAAAAAATCATTTTTTATGCACCATTTGACTTTGTATTCAACAGACCAGATGTACAGCGAAGCAAAACATCGGTCGCTCATAATACTGCCGTCAAGCTGCAAATAAGGGTCAATAACCGCCTTATCTGATATTTCTATATCTTTGAATTTCAACATACATCACCGCAAGGCGCTTCGGCGCCGTTTGTATTATCCTTTCCGTTTACGAAGCTGTTTAAAAAAATCTTTAAGTATTTCGGAACACTCCTGTTCCATAACGCCGCCGATAAGTTCGGGCGAATGATTGTAGGGCAGGCTGAAGAGATTGGTTATACTGCCGCAGGAACCCGCTTTTTTATCGCTTGCCCCGTAAAATACGCGGCGCAGGCGCGCATTAATGGCTGCACCGGCGCACATCGGGCAGGGTTCCAGCGTTACATAAAGGTCACAATCAAAAAGCCTCCATCCGCCGAGTGCTGCACAGGCGTTGTTTATCGCTTCTATTTCGGCATGGCAGAGCGCATTTTTTTGCTCTTCGCGCCTGTTTCTGCCGCAGGCTATTATTTCGCCGTTTCTTACGATCACCGCGCCGACAGGCACTTCCCCTTCTTTTGCAGCCTCCGCCGCAAGCAAGAGCGCCTTTTGCATATACTTATTATACACTGCCAAGCACCGCCGTTACAAGCATAACTGCCGATACAATGCATATAAAAACAATTATTGCCGGCGAACCTACCGACCATTTGATATATCGGCGGTTCGTTATCGGCGCGCATGCAAACTCCGATGATTTTTCTTTGATTTTTTCCTTTAAAAGCATTATTCCGAAAATGCTTATTATCGCCGATATGAGCAGATAGAACAGGGATAACATCTGCCCCGATACGGGTCCTGTGTCTTTTGAAATATAGTCAAGCACAACGCTGCTGAAATTATTTAAAAAATGCGCCGTTATCGCAGGCCACATAGACCCCGTCAAAACGGTGGAAAGCGCGAAAACCATACACATACAAAAAGCAAAAGGAATTTGTTCCATATTGCCGTGCAAAAGTCCGAAAAGCAAGGCGGAAACGGTTACGGCAGCCATATCGGGCATCTTTTTACGCAAGAGCCCCAAAGCCACCCCTCTGAAAGCAAATTCCTCAAAAATTGCCGGAATTATTGCTATGTTAAGTATGGTAAGAAGAAAACCGGGCACTGTTTCTTCATATTCGTAATGATACGCCGTTGACTCAAACGGGAGAAAAGAAAAAACGTTGAGTATAACATTTGAAACTATATTGCTTATTGCGTTAAACCCGAAACAGGCAAGCACACCGCCGAAAAACAGCCTTCCGCTTGTACCGCCGAGCGCAAGAACATTACGCAGTTTGTATTTGTTTATGCGGCAGCACACCGCAAACGGCAGAATGACTGCTATAAAAGAAAGCAGGGAATTAAGCGTGAGCAGAAACGCCTGGTCCTTTAAAAGTTCCGTGCGGTGCAGAGAAATAAAAAGTTTGGAAATAAACAGCGATGCCAGAACAGACACGATCTCGGAAATTATCAGGGCGAGACCGATATGATTTGAAACCTTGCGAACGCCGCTTTTTTCGCTTATATATCCGTCAAAGTTAAATTCGTTTAACATTGTTTTATCACCCGTGATCTGTTATATTCCATTTAATTTTATAATTATACGGCGCTTTAAATGTTAAGAGATTATAAATAATTGGATAGAATATTGTTCTTTACGCGCCTGAAATTGCCTAAAATTTGTGGATATTTCATAATCACACGGCTTAAAAAGGCTACTATGTTAAAAAAATTATTAAAAATGGATAAAAAATCTGCAAAATTGTATTATAATGGACTTGAATTTTTTTGCAAAATATAATATAGTAGATATAATAGTATTTCAGTGGTATGTGTTTAAATGGGAGGATATAAAATGTCTGAGATCGGTATAACTAAATTTGCAAATATGATAGATTCGAAATTGAAACATAATTTCGGTGTAAGTTCCGAACAAGCGTCCGATGAACTTTTTTACAAAGCAACGGTGCTCGCCGTCCTTGACATTATGCGTGAAAAAAAGGTTGAATTCAACGCAAAGACCGCACAGCAAGAGGGCAAACGCATATATTACCTCAGTATGGAATTCCTTATGGGTCGGTCACTTAAAAACAATCTTTACAATTTAGGGCTCAGCGAGGTTGCCGAAAAGGCACTGCGTAAGTTCGGCGTCAAGATAGAAAAAATATATGACCTTGAGCCGGACGCGGGTCTTGGTAACGGCGGACTCGGAAGGCTTGCCGCCTGTTTTCTTGACGGACTCACAAGCGGGAACTACCCTGCAATGGGATATTGCATAAGATATGAATTCGGAATTTTCCGCCAAAAATTTGCTGACGGATGGCAGACGGAAATGCCGGATTTCTGGCTTCCGGGCGGCAGCGTCTGGCTTGAAAAAAAGCCGGACAACGCATTTGACGTAAACTTCGGCGGAACTATCGAAGAAAGCTGGGACGGTAATTTCCATCATATCAAAAATGTCGGATACACGACGGTGCACGCGGTGCCGTATGACCTTATGGTTGCCGGTCTCGGCGGCAAGAGCGTTAATGTTTTAAGGTTGTGGAGTGCCGAATCCCCCTCTATAGATATGAAAGCGTTTAATCAGGGCGATTATGTGCGCGCGCTTGAACAGCAGGCTATGAGCGATGTAATAAGCAAGGTTCTGTACCCCGAGGACAATCATCCCGAGGGTAAATCGCTGCGTCTGCGCCAGCAGTATTTCCTGGTTTCGGCATCGGTTCAGGATATTTTGGAACGTCATTTAAAACAGTACGGCACACTTGATAACCTGCCCGAAAAGGCGGCAATACACATTAACGATACGCATCCTGCGCTGGTCGTTCCGGAACTTATGAGATACTTGCTTGACGAATGCGGTTACGGTTGGGATGACGCGTGGAACATTGTCTGCAAAACTACCGCTTATACTAATCATACGGTTATGCGCGAAGCGCTTGAGTGCTGGCAGGTTGATCTGTTTAAGACTCTTTTGCCGCGTATTTACCAGATAGTTACCGAAATTGATAACAGATTCCGTAAATCGGTCTGGGACCGCACGGGTGATTCCGGGTATGTTGAGCGCACCGCCATTATTCAGAACGGCGTTGTAAGAATGGCGAACCTCTGCGTTGCCGCTTGCCACAAGGTGAACGGCGTTTCAAAACTTCACAGCGAAATATTAAAAGATACCGTATTTAACGATTATTACAGGCTTACCCCCGATAAATTTACCAATGTCACCAACGGTATTGCTTTCCGCCGCTGGCTGTGCCAGGCAAACCCCGAACTTACGGCGCTTATAACGGAATGTATCGGCAGCGACTTTATAGCCGATAATTCTAAAACAGAGGAGTTTATGAAGTTTGCCGATGATAAAGCGGTTCTTGATAAACTCAAAAAAATCAAACGAGATAACAAGGTGCGCTTTGCCGAGTATATGAAAAACGAAGCAGGAGTTGTTATTAACCCCGATTCTATGTTTGATATGCAGGTCAAGCGTCTGCACGAGTATAAAAGGCAGCACCTTAACGCTATGCATATTATTTCGGACTATTTGTATATTAAGAACAATCCGAATGCCGATTTTGTTCCCAAGACCTATATTTTCGGTGCGAAGGCTGCACCGGGATATTATTTCGCAAAACAGATAATCCAGATGATACAGATGCTCAGCCGTCAGATCGAGAATGATCCTGCGGCTCGGGATAAAATTAAAATTGTTTTTGTTGAAGACTACCGCGTAACCCTTGCCGAACTTATGATACCGTCTGCAGATCTGTCCGAACAGATATCGCTGGCATCAACCGAGGCATCGGGTACGGGTAATATGAAACTTATGCTTAACGGTGCGGTTACAATAGGAACAGAGGACGGTGCGAATGTTGAGATACACGAGGCGGTCGGCGATGATAATATAATTATCTTCGGTATGCGTACCGATGAGGTTCTTAACTTGCGCCGCACGGGATACGACCCGAGAAGTTATTATTATAACAATCCGCGTCTGCGCGCCGCCGTAGATATGATAAATGACGGCATAAGCGGTATGAGATTTGAAAATATCGCAAATACGCTTATAAATGTTGACCATTATATGTCATTCGCCGATTTTGAGGACTATTGCAACGCGCAGAATAAGGCTGCACAGTTGTACAAAGACAGCGAAAAGTGGCAAAAAATGTCGCTTGTTAATATTGCAAAAGCCGGCATTTTCTCGGCTGACAGATCTGTTAAAGATTATGCCGAAAATATTTGGAACATCAAGCCGATTAAGTAACCGTTAGGGTGGCAGTTAAATGAAATTTATCCCGTTTGATT
Organism: Agathobacter sp.; assembly: GCA_963656085.1. Taxonomy (GTDB): domain Bacteria; phylum Bacillota; class Clostridia; order Oscillospirales; family Acutalibacteraceae; genus CAVALG01. The sequence continues at coordinate 2,256 of CAVKHV010000002.1, read as the reverse complement.
CCCGTGACCGTGAATACAGGTCTATTATCGGTGCGGCAAGCGAAGGCGACATTATTGAGTTTAAGGTCTTGCTTCATAATGATGCAAGGCCTGAAGCGGTTTATATGATAATAAGCAATATAACCGACCTTCATCCCACCGAGCCTAAATATATAAAAATGCCGTTTTATAAGCATTATGACGAGAACTACAACTGGTTCAGAACTGAGTTTGTCGCCGCCGAGGGTATTTACAGTTATATGTTTTGCTTTGATTCGCCCTGGGGCAGACAGACAATAATGCGGCAAAGGCTCGGCGAAGGAATCATATGTGCGGACGGCAGCAATTGGCAGCTGACCGTAACGGAAAAAGATTTTAAAACGCCCGAAAATTTAGCGGGCGGCATAATATATCAGATATTCCCCGACAGATTTTTTGCTTCGGGCAAAGAAAAAAAGAATGTGCCGTACGGGAGATATATGCAGACCGATTGGTATGCACAACCCGAATATCGCCAAAACGGAGATGTTAAATGTCTTTGCAACGATTTTTACGGCGGCGACCTGGAGGGCATCCGCTTGAAACTGCCGTATTTAAAATCGCTCGGCGTTACGATTCTGTACCTTAACCCGATATTTGAAGCGGCTTCTAACCATAGGTACAACACAGCCGACTATATGAAGATTGACCCGCTGCTCGGAGACAGCGAGGATTTCAGGCGCCTTTGTTCTGCGGCGCATAAGGTCGGTATATCGGTAATACTTGACGGCGTGTTTTCGCATACCGGGGATGACAGCGTGTATTTTAACAAATACCGCCGTTACGACAGTGTGGGCGCTTATAATTCGTGGGAGTCGCCCTACCGCGAGTGGTTTAAATTTAACCGTTGGCCGGACGATTACGCGGCGTGGTGGGGTGTGCCGAGCCTTCCGGAAGTCAACGAAGCGAACGAAGCCTACCTTGATTTTATAACCGGTGATAACGGCGTGCTTAAGCATTGGATGAAGCTCGGCGCGGACGGTTGGCGGCTTGACGTAGCCGACGAACTGCCGGATGTTTTCCTTGACAGGCTGCGCGCAGCCGTCAAATCGGAAAATAAGAATGCGCTGATAATCGGCGAAGTATGGGAAGACGCGACAAACAAGATCAGTTATTCCGCCAGGCGCAGATATCTTAGGGGAAGGCAGTTTGATTCGGTTATGAATTACCCGTTTGCCGACGCAATTCTTAAATTCGTCAGCGGCGGCGACGCTTTCCGCTTTATGGACACGGTTATCGAAATATGTGACAACTATCCTAAACAGTGCCTTGATATTTTAATGAACCATATCGGTACGCACGATACCGCAAGGGCAATCACCGCCCTTGCCGGCGACAGAAACTGCGGCGACAGGGCGTGGCAGGCGGTTCACGAAATAAGCGGCGAACGTCTTGCATACGCCAAAAAACTTTTGTGCCTTGCTGCTGTTCTGCAATATACTCTGCCCGGAATACCTTCTCTTTATTACGGGGACGAAGCCGGCATGCAGGGATACGGAGATCCGTTTTGCCGTGTTGCTTATGTATGGGGCAGGGAAGATAATGAGTTGATTGAGTTTTACCGTGCACTCGGTAATTTCCGCATAAATTCCACGGTATTCCGCCACGGCGATATTGAGCCGATATTTGCGGGGCTCGGATATCTGGTTTACAAAAGAACCGACGCGGACAGCGAAGTGCTTGTGGCGGTCAACCGCTGGCAGGATGAAGAAAGGATATTTGTCGGTAAAGAGTGGGACGGTGCAGAGGCGCTGTTCGGCGCGCCGACGGTGAACGGCAATCTTGCAATCGGCGGAATCGACTGTGTGGTACTTAAACGCAAAAAATAAAATACGTGAATTCCCAAAGTAAATTCCACAGTAGGAAAGCAGTGGAAATAAGTATGGGAAATCAATGGAATTTAGTGTGGGAAATGGGGAAAAGAAACAAAAACAAGGCTAAAAGTAGGGATGGAAACTAAAAATGAGCATGCCGAAAAAGCCTGAGAAGGTAATTTCCCAGACTAAATTCCACCGTATGTAGAATTTACTTTAAGAAAAATGCTTTAGTAATTTTGAGGTTTGAATAACCTCTTTCGGATCAATAAAAGAAATTCCCAAAGCCTCGGCAAGTTCTTTGGAATATGTGAAGGTGAACAGATCGTAAGCGCTTTTTCCGTTAAACTGTTTTCTCTTAACAGCGTTAATGTGAGAGAATATGAGATTAACGTTTTCTTGCGTCCAATCATCAAAAGAAGTG
>CAVKHV010000001.1:0-62509 GCA_963656085.1 Agathobacter sp. | reverse complement strand
TGGCAACCGAAAATATTATGATGGAATGTGTAAAACGGGGCGGCGACAGGCAGCAACTGCACGAAAAACTGCGCCGCCATTCACACGCCGCGGCGGCTGCCGTTAAACTTGAGGGCAAACCCAACGACCTGATAGACCGCATAGCGGACGACCCCGATTTCCCCATCACACGCGAGGAAATAGAGTCGCAGCTCGACCCCGTAAAATACGTAGGCCGCGCGCCGCAGCAGGTTACCGAATTTTTGCGTGACGTTGCCGCCCCGATAACCGAAAGATACAAGGGCGAAATACAATCGGAACTCAGCGTATAAAATATATAATAAAAGGAGTTTCTGCAATATGAAAACCGATATTGAAATAGCGCAGTCCTGTAAAATGAAACCGATATCCGAAATAGCGAGAAATTGCGGAATTGACGAAAAATATCTTGAATATTACGGCAAATACAAGGCAAAAATTAACCTTTCGCTTATGCGCGAATGCGAAAGACCCGACGGAAAACTGATACTTGTAACTGCGATGACGCCGACCCCTGCGGGCGAGGGCAAAACGACGACGACAATCGGTTTGGCGGACGGATTGCGACGCATCGGTAAAAACTCGGCAGCGGCGCTGCGCGAGCCGTCGCTCGGTCCCGTTTTCGGCATAAAGGGCGGCGCGGCAGGCGGCGGATATGCCCAAGTTGTGCCTATGGAGGATATTAACCTGCATTTCACGGGCGATTTTCACGCAATCGGTGCGGCAAACAATTTGCTTGCAGCAATGCTTGACAACCACATTCAGCAGGGCAACGCGCTTGATATAGATGTGCGCCGCATAAGCTGGAAACGGTGCGTTGATATGAATGACCGTCAACTGAGATTTATTGTTGACGGGCTGGGCGGTAAGGCTAACGGTGTGCCGCGCGAGGACGGATTTGACATCACCGTTGCAAGCGAAATAATGGCTGTGCTCTGCCTTTCTTCTTCTATTTCCGATTTAAAGGAACGCCTTTCAAGAATGGTCGTAGGATATTCACGCAGCGGCGAGCCCGTAACCTGCGGCCGGCTTAAAGCCGCAGGCGCAATGGCGGCACTGCTTAAAGACGCGGTGAAGCCCAATCTTGTGCAGACGCTTGAAGGAACGCCTGCATTTGTCCACGGCGGTCCGTTTGCCAACATAGCGCACGGGTGCAACTCGGTAATTGCAACGCGACTCGCCCTGAAAATGGGCGATTACGCCGTAACCGAAGCAGGGTTCGGCGCAGATTTGGGTGCCGAAAAATTCCTTGACATAAAATGCCGCGCGGCAGGACTCATACCCGACGCGGTTGTGGTGGTTGCAACGGTGCGCGCTCTCAAGATGCACGGCGGACTTGCCAAAAACGAACTTGACGCGGAAAATCTTGCGGCACTGCAAATGGGGTTGCCGAACCTTATGCGGCACATACGCAACATAACCGAGGTTTACGGACTGCCGTGTGTTGCCGCAATAAACCGCTTCCCGACCGACAGCGACGCGGAAATTGCGCTTATAACCGAAAAATGCCGTGCCGCAGGCGTAAACACCGTGCTTTCCACCGTCTGGGCGGACGGAGGGCGCGGCGGCGAGGAACTTGCGCGCGAAGTAGTGCGTATATGCGACGGTAAAAAGCCGAAAATGCACTTTGCCTACAGCCTTAACGATTCAATTGAAGATAAAATCAAAGCCGTAGTACAAAAGGTCTACGGCGGCGACGGTATTATTGTTGAATCTGCGGCGCAGAAGCAGATAAAGGAACTTACCGAACTCGGATTCGGCAAGCTGCCCGTCTGCATCGCCAAAACGCAGTACAGTTTTTCGGACGACCCGACGCGTCTCGGTGCGCCCGACGGATTTAAAGTAACGGTTAAAAACGTGAAAGTTTCGGCAGGCGCAGGATTTTTAGTTGTATTGACCGGAAATATCCTCACAATGCCGGGATTGCCTAAATCCCCTGCGGCAGAGCGGATAGACATAGATGAAAACGGAAAGATAACCGGACTTTTCTGATTTTATATCAGGCTGAATTCATATATTTTGTATATTATTAAAACAGCAACGCCGCACCGCGACAAAATTTGTCGCGGTGCGGCTGATTTTACTTTTTATTCAATTTTTCGGCGTTATTTTCGTCGGATTTTAGGCCTGTTTCACATTCCAGACGGTCGGCAAGCAACTCGGCATTTTTAAAAATTCTTCGCCTCTCGTCTTCCGGGCAGGTGGTCAACCGATGTTTTTCGGGTCGCCCCCAGATATTAAAATATCTCGGCCCTATCCACTCGTTTTTCTCGGTAGAGTCAAACATCCCGTACACAATATTCTGCGCCGCAACGCGGGGCGGCGGAAAAATAACCTTCATTGGGTGCTTGATAACGGCAAAAACCGCCGGCGGATAATGGTCGGTTATCCCGGTAAAGGTAATGCCGGGGTGGGCTATTGTAAACGACACGCGCGGTTCTTTTTTCAAAAGTTCCGAAAGGGCGAACATCAGGTACCGTTTTGAATTACCGTAGACCAAAGCGGATGACGTTCTGCCCGAAAAATCAACGTCATTTTCATTGGTTCGGGAATAATTATGAGCGATACTGCCGACTGCAACCACCTTGGCGTTTGCCTTGCGAAGTTCGGGCAAAAGCGCCCGGACAAGCAAATAGTGCGACAAAAAATTTATCATAAACACATTGTCGATATTCCCGATACATTTATACCGCGGCAGATGATAAACTCCCGCATTAAGTATCAGGTAATCCGGAGAATATGCGGCAATTCTTTTCGCCGCATTCTTTATTTGCTCGGGGTGTGAAAGGTCAAGTTCCGCTCTGTGCACAGTGACGCCGTCACGCACCTTTGTAAGTTCGCGTTGCAGAACCGAGGATTTTCGGGCGTCACGGTCTATTAACACAATGTCCGCGCCGAGCGAAACAACCGTCTTGCATATTTCTCGACCCAATCCGCCGGTTGCACCGGTAATTGCAACCGTTTTGCCGATTAAACCTGTAATTTTATTCATCTTTGCCGCTTTTACCGTCCTCACCCGACCCTGTTTCATTTTTCTTGCAAATATAATTATAGCAGATCAACCCTGCCGCGCTTATTGCAATCGTAACCGCGAAGATAATAGCGGTAAGCCGGGTGTTTCCGCCGCTCACGGTTGAACCGCCGAGCGTTGATGTTATCACGGACGGTATGCGCGCAATCACGACGATAAGCACCCACGTTGAAAACTTAATGTCGGTAAGACCGACAAAATATGAAATTAAGTCCTTAGGCGTGCCCGGAATTAACATAAGAATGAAGACAAGACTGTTAAGTTTTCGCTTTTCGTGCAGAAAACTCAACTTATTGGTATCGCGGCTGGCAAAGAAAAAATTAATGGCGCGCGTGCCGAACCGCCTGACAATCCAAAACACGATAATACTGCCGACAGTTATGCCGATAAGGCACAAAAGCGCCCCTTCAAACACGCCGAACGCGTATCCTGCCGCTATTTCAAAAGGTTCGCCCGGGATGAAAGCGATCACAACCTGGATTATTACCATTGCGATAAATGCCGGTTTTGAAAGAAAACCCCATTTATCGACCCAGGCGCGTATTTTATCCCTGTCAAGAATAAATTTGATTACAGGCTGCACGCTTTTATAGCATATGACGAGAACTGCCGCCAGCGCAAGGACAGCCAGGGCGGCTATAAAATATTTCTTGATTTTTGATTTGCCGGTTTTACGTTCCATAAGCCCAACCTGTTTAATTCCCTGTCATTTCTTTAATAACCGCAGATGCGATGTGCCCGGCGACAGCGGTGCCGCTGCCCCCGTTTTCAACCACTACCGCAAATGCATACGGATATTCCTCATTTTTTAAAAATCCCACAAACAACGCGTCCTCAGAATCGTTTGCGACTTCGGCAGTGCCGGATTTCGCACAAGCGTCAAGGTTCGGGAAAAGCCCTGTGCCGTATTCCTTTGTAACGGCTTGGCGCATCATTTCCGAAAGTTTTTCGGCGGTTTCTTTTTCTATAAGGGTGCCTGTTGTTTCGGCAGAGAGTTTTGACACCGTTCTGCCCGAATCATTGGTGATTTTATATATAAGCTGCGGAACCGCCGATTTACCGCCGTTTGCAACCGCACCCATATAAACCGCCATTCCGAGCGGATTTACAAGCACATCCGCCTGACCTATACCTGACCAGGCAAGCTGCATATCGTTTGCAGGGTCGCCGAGCGAACCTTTGGCGGAAGCCACGCCGTTTACATCATATGAAGAAGTGAGTCCTGCTTTTTCAAAATATTCTTTAAGCGTAGGTTTGCCGAGTTCAAGCGTAATTTGCGCGAATGCGGCGTTGCAGGAATGGACAAGCGCGTCGCTTGAAGAAAGCGTCCCGTGCTTACCGGCGCAGGTGACATAATCCGTACCTATAGCAAATTTCTTTTCGCAAAGCCAGGTGCGGTTTTCCATATCGTCAATTTTTTCAAGAGCAGCCGCCATAGTGACGGTTTTCATGGTTGAGCCGGGCGTATAAAGTCCCGATATTGCGCGGTTAAGGAACACGCCTTCATATTTCTCATTAGTTGTGAGGTCGGCAGGTTCGTTATCGGGGTCATACGCCGGGGTGGATACCATACAAAGTATCTCGCCCGTTTTGTAATTATAAACAAAAACAGTACCCTTACGGTTACCGAGCGCCTTATAAGCGGTTTTATTCCAATTTGAATTAATCGTCAGGTAAAGGTCGTTGCCGTTACCGCTGTTAAGTCCTGTTATGCGGCTGTAGCCTATCAGGTCGGTTGAATAGGCGTGCAGAGCGCCGATTGAAATGTTGCCGTGCCTGTCGCCCACGGCGTGCAGGGTGGCTTTACGCACCGTTACATCATCCGAATAGCGGCGGTTGCCCTCACCGTCCACATCGCTTAGCACCGCGCCGTCACGGTCCAGCACGCGGCCTTTTGACGGCAATCCGTTTTTATAGATATCGCGGTTAAAATCCGCTGTTGCCCAATCCTTTCCGGAGACCGCCCATTCTACGCAAAAAAGGGCAGTTCCGGCAAGCATAACGGCGCACAATATCAAGCAAACAAGTGCGCGGCGGCTGATTTTTTTCATTTATCCGCACCTGCCTTTCCGCTTTTTTTGAAGTAGTTTTCAAAAACTTTTACCGCTATATTTGAGTTCGGACGAGCGTCGGTCGACTTTAAAAACGCCAACAATCCCCAGCAGCAGATCATAGACGAGCCGCCGTTTGAAACAAAGGGGAAAGTAACGCCGGTCAGCGGCAGCAGATCCACGGTACCGAAAACATTAAGCATCATACTGAAAACAAGCAAAGAGGTTGCCGCACAGGCAGATATTGTATAAAAACTTGAACGGCTGTTTTTAGAAGCGCGAACGGCAAAAACACAAAGCACAACTACCGATATCACCGCCAACACGGCGATTATAAGCCCCCATTCTTCGCACAGCATACCGAAAACCAGGTCGGTATCGGCGGCAAATACGTTTTTAAGCCAGCCGTTGCCTGCGCCCTTGCCGACTACGCCGCCCGACGCGGCGGCAGACATAGCGCGCGTTTGCTGAAAGCCCAATGAATCGGTAAACTGCCAGACCTTGCCCCACGCCTCAAATCGGCTTACTATATGCGATTTAAATTTAAGCAGCAGGACTCCGCCGAAACCTGCGGCGGCGCATATCATCATTACCGCGGTATAATCGCCCGAACGCAGGAATATTATAACCAAAAATACTATAAAGAATATAAGCGCCGTACCAAAGTCGTTCATAAGTGCCAAGCAGCCGAGACACAGCAGCGTAAGCAAAATAAACATACCGAAATTGCGCTTTACAAAAAGTCGGTCAAGCGTGGCGGCACCTGCAAATATATAGCACACCTTTGCGATCTCGGACGGTTGGAACGAAAATGTACCGAGCGATATCCACGCCGTTGCGCCGTTTCTGTTAGTGCCGCAGACTATGGTAAGGAGCAACAGTCCCACAGTAGCGGCGGCAGCAAGCCAGCGCAGTTTTTTTACACGTTTTAAGTCCCGTATCAGCAGCTCTATAACAATCATAAAAACGATACCGGCGCATATTGTGGCAAATTGCTTAAACATCGAACCGGGGGCGGCGGACGCCGTAACCGAGAGCGACAATGTGGAAAGCCAGAAGGCTATCTCCTCCATTTCAAGCCCTCCGCAGCCGAGTATCCTTAAAAATATAAAATATATCCACATAACCGCCGTAAGCCCCGGACAGAGAAAATAAAGGCTGTTCGGCACGGCGGAACCGTACGACACGGTCAACTGTACAAGGGCTAAAAGTTGGAACAGAGTTATCACCAAAAACGAGCCCATAGGATATTTTGCGCGTTTTCCTTCCGCCTTTTTGCGGTTTGAAGAATAAAGGTCCTCGGTTTCCGGGGGCGGCAGAAGCGTAATTTCAGCGCCGCCGAGCGTGAAAACATCACCGTACTTCAGGCGGCGGCGGATTATCGGCGTATCATTAACGCAGGTGCTTTTTTTGCCTGCAAGGTCGTGCAGCGTCCAGCTGCCGTCCTCATTCCTTATAATTGCGGCGTGCTGCCGCGATATGGTTGCAAATTTAAGAATTACGTCGCTTTTACCGGATCTGCCTATAATATTCTCCCAGTTGGACAACGGGGATATGCTGCCGTCCGGCATTTTAAGCTGTGCCCAGACTTCGGGTTTATTGGGAACCTTTAAAAGCCTTTTGACCGCACTTAAAATTATTACAAGGGCAAGCAGCGGAAAAACAAATTTCAGCACGTCGCCGACGGTATTAAAAATCGAGGGGTACCGCTCAGCATAAGCACCCAGCATCTTTATAAAACCGGTGGTTGGGAATAACTGCTTGTACATAAAACGCTACCTCTCGTTTAGTTGTTTTGACGAATTGCGGCGCAGCAAAGGCCGCATTGCCGCACCCTTATTTATTCCATTATAATACTTTTAACAGCAGATTTCAACTCCTCTGTTTTATCGGTCTTTTCCCACTCAACCCCGAGGTCTTCACGTCCTACGTGACCGTAGGCGGCAAGCTGACTGTAAATGGGGTTTCGTAATTTAAGGTTGTCGATTATTGCAGCCGGGCGCAGGTCGAAAACCTTATTCACGGCGCAAGCGGTTACTTCGTCCGGGTATATGCCGGTTCCGAAAGTATCAACCATAACCGAAACGGGTTTTGCCACGCCTATTGCGTAAGCAAGCTGGACTTCACACCTTTTGGCAAGACCTGCGGCGACAATGTTTTTGGCGACCTTACGGGCAGCATAGGCAGCCGAACGGTCGACCTTTGTGGGGTCTTTACCGCTGAATGCGCCGCCGCCGTGACGGGCGTATCCGCCGTAGGTATCAACAATTATCTTACGCCCCGTAAGCCCTGTGTCGCCCTGCGGTCCGCCTGTTACAAAGCGGCCTGTCGGGTTGATATAGACCTTTGTATCCTGACTCCAAAGCTCTTTGGGAACGGTGGGTTTTATTACTTCATTAAGCACATCTTCACGCAATTTATCAAGCGATACGCTCTCCTTATGCTGGGTGGAAACGACTACCGAATCAAGCCGTGTGGGAACGCCGTCCTCAAACTCGATTGTGACCTGGGTTTTACCGTCGGGGCGCAGGTAATCAAGCGTGCCGTTTTTACGCACCTCGGTAAGTTTTTTGGCAAGACGGTGTGCAAGCGAGATAGTAAGCGGCATAAGTTCGGGCGTTTCGTCGCAGGCATAACCGAACATCATACCCTGGTCACCTGCGCCGTTAAGGTTATATTTATCATCGTCGCCGTTTTTAAGTTCAAGCGAACGGTCAACCCCCATTGCAATATCGGGCGACTGCTCGTCGATCGCGGTCATAACGGCACAGGTGTTGCCGTCAAACCCCATTTCGGGCGAATCATAACCTATCCGATTAACTACGCGGCGGGCAATTTTCGGAATATCGACATAACAATCGGTCGTTATTTCGCCCATAACGGTTATAACGCCTGTGGTGCAGAATGTTTCGCAGGCAACGCGCGCGTTCGGGTCATTTTTGATTATTTCGTCAAGTATTGAATCGGAAATCATATCGCAGACCTTGTCCGGATGCCCCTCCGTAACCGATTCGGATGTGAAAAGATGTTTGTTCATAAAACGGTATCTCCTTTATGCCCCGACAAGTACGAAAAAAGGACCCGCACCGAAAGCGAGCCCAAATAACCTCATCTTTCGGTTACACCGCAGGATTTAGCACCTTGAAAAACAGGTTGCCGGACTTCACAGGGCCTTGTCCCTCCGTCACTCTTGATAAGGGTAATATTAAATTTAACACATATATAATACCACTATTTTCGCCGTTGTCAATATCTGCGGCGGTTTTTTACGCTGTTTTTAATATTTTATTAAACAAAACGCTTTACAAAAGAGAATTTGTATGCTATAATAGCAAAGCTACCGTGTGCTGTGCTTAGGGAGAAAGCCTTTAAAAGGAAGTCACCTACCCTCTGCTCGGTTTACGGCGGACAAATTTGAAAAAGGTGGAAATTATGCTTAAAGAAGAAAAGAACAAGATTATTGCAGAGTATGCCACACACGAGGGCGACACAGGTTCACCCGAAGTACAGATTGCCGTACTCACCAAAAGAATCAACGAGCTTACCGAACATCTGAAGGTCAATAAAAATGACCATCATTCAAGACGCGGTCTGCTTAAAATGGTAGGTCACAGAAGAAACCTTCTGGCTTATCTTCAGAAGAAAGATATTGAAAGATATCGTGCCATTATCAAAAAGCTCGGTATCCGTAAGTAAGAGAAAATCAGCTGCCGAACCCGGCACGGGTTCGGTCAGCTTTTTTTACTGTATCGGGCCTTAAACCCGGTGTAAAAAAGGGGAATGAAAGATTTTAGCGGTAAATCGACCTGTCAGGCAGGTTCTGATCTGATTTACCGGCAGCCCTGAAAGGCGGATTTATTGCTAAACCTCGTCATTCCCCGTAAAACCAAAAATTGAACGGAGGAATATTTATGTTTGAAAACTACAAAGTTTACGAAACCACGCTTGCCGGCAGACCGTTAAGACTTGAAACCGGCAAAATGGCTCAACTTGCAAATGCGTCGGTGCTTGCCTGCTACGGTGAAACCAGCGTACTTTGCACCGTAACGGCATCCGCCAAGCCGAGAGAAGGGGTTGACTTCTTCCCGCTTTCGGTTGATTACGAAGAAAAAATGTACTCGGTAGGTAAAATACCCGGTTCGTTCGGCCGCCGCGAAGGCAAGGCGAGCGAAAAGGCTATACTTGCGTCGCGCTGCATCGACCGTCCGATACGTCCGCTTTTCCCGAAAGATATGCGTAACGATTGCTCGGTTGTTGCTACCGTTATGTCGGTTGACCCTGATTGCAGCCCCGAAATAACCGCCGCTATCGGCGTTTCGGCTGCTATTGCAATATCGGATATACCGTGGGCAGGACCTATATCGAGCGTCAGCGTCGGTTTGGTTGACGGTGAGATCGTTATCAACCCGACTTTGGAACAAAGAGCAAAATCCGAACTCGACCTTACCGTTTCTTCAACCGAAGACCTTGTTGCAATGATTGAGGCGGGCGCAAATGAAATTGACGACGACACGATGTTTGAGGCTATAATGAAAGGCCATGAAGCAAACAAGGAAATCGTTAAATTTATAAACGGTATTGTTGCCGAAATCGGCAAACCGAAGTTTGAGTTTGAGTCGAACGACCCGGATCCGGCAATACTTGAAGAAATTGAAAACTTCTGCATTGAAGATGTTAAAAAAGCGCTTGACACCGACGATAAACTGGTGCGCGACGCCGCCCTTTTGCCGATATACAATGCGGTTCACGAAAAATATGACGCGCAGTTTGAAGGAAAAGAAGCAAAACTTGACGAGATTATGTACCTTATCCAGAAGCACGTCGTAAGAAACTGGCTTAAAAACGAGAAAAAACGTGTTGACGGCAGAGGAATTGACGAGATCCGTCCGCTTAACGCACAGATCGACCTTCTCCCCCGCGTGCACGGTTCGGGTATGTTTACCCGCGGTCAAACGCAGGTTCTCTCGGTTGCTGCACTCGGCTCGATGTCGGACGCACAACGCCTTGACGGACTTGATGAGCAGACCGAAAAGAGATACATTCACCACTACAACTTCCCGTCCTACTCGGTCGGCGAGACCAAACCTTCAAGAGGTCCGGGGCGCCGCGAGATAGGTCACGGCGCACTTGCGGAACGCGCGCTTGTCCCGGTTATTCCGTCAATTGAAGAATTCCCCTATGTTATCCGCGTAGTTTCGGAAGTTCTTTCGTCAAACGGTTCAACCTCACAGGCTTCCATCTGCGGTTCGACCCTTGCGCTTATGGCTGCCGGCGTACCGATAAAGGCACCTGTTGCAGGTATCTCCTGCGGACTTATAACAGGCGACCGGGGCGTTTACGGCGACTTTATGACAATGGTTGACATTCAGGGTCTTGAAGACTTCTACGGCGATATGGACTTTAAGGTAGCAGGAACGAAAAAAGGCATTACCGCCATACAGATGGATCTTAAAGTACACGGTTTGACACCCGAAATCATCAAAGAAGCGTTTGCAAAGACCCACAAGGCGCGCAACTATATCCTTGATGAAATAATGCTTCCCGTTATTGCCGAACCGAGAAAAGAACTCTCGAAATATGCGCCTAAAATGCTTACAACCGTTATTTCACCCGATAAGATAGGCGACGTTATCGGCAAGCAGGGCAAGGTCATCCAGTCTATACAGGAACAGTGCGAATGCTCAATCAATATTGAAGAGGACGGTCACGTATTTGTATCCGCAATTGATATTGACAAAGCCCGCCAGGCGATTTCAATTATTGAAACCATAGCCAACGACCCCGAGATCGGTGCAATATACAAAGGCAAAGTAACAAGACTTATGACATTCGGCGCGTTTGTTGAGATTGCCCCCGGAAAAGAGGGTCTTGTGCACATAAGTCAACTTGATGTTAAACGTGTTGACAAGGTTGAAGACGTTGTAAATGTAGGCGATGAAGTTATCGTTAAAGTTACGGAAATTGACGACCAGGGCAGACTTAATCTTTCACGCCGCGATGCGCTTGTTGAGGTTGAAGGCGCGGTAGTAGCCGACGATGCCGACGAAGGTTTCCGTCCGCGCAGACCGCAGAACGGCGACCGTCAGAGAAGAGGCTTTAAAAGAAGATAAGCCTGTCAAGCGGTGGCTGTCACTGCCGTAAAAATACAGTAATTTGCCGGTAAACCGGTTAGTGAGGTTTTCCGCGTTCGGGGCAATATCGGCGCGGAAAACCTTTTTAAATTTACAGACCGAAGGGCGGCTGAACAATTAAATGGAGATAATATTGGCGTCAGCGTCGCCGCGGCGGCGCGAGATACTTGAAAATTTAGGCGTTGAATTTACTGTGCGCGTTGCCGACACGGATGAAAACAGCGATATTCGCAACCCCGAAGAACTTTGCTGTCTGCTCTCCCGCCGAAAGGCGGAAGCCGCAGCGCAAAAACTAAGCGCGGACGATATAAGCAACACGGTAATAATCGGCTGCGACACCGTTGTGGCACTCGGAGACGAAATTTTCGGTAAGCCGAAAACGGAGGAGGACGCCCGCCGTATGCTGCGCGCACTTTCCGGAAACACCCACCGTGTTATAAGCGGATTGACCGTTATAAATTGCGGCAAAATCTTAACGGATTTTGATGTTACCGAAGTTTCTTTTGATAAATTAAGCGAAGCGCAGATATCAGCTTATATTTCACGGGAATATGTGCTTGACAAAGCGGGCGCATATGCCGTACAGGGATCGGCGGCATGTTTTATAAAGAAGATCAACGGCAGTTATTTTAACGTGGTCGGGCTTCCTGTACGTCTGCTTTACAGGTTATGCCCCGAAATTATTGAAGGTGAAAACAATGTTTCAGGAATACTATGAGCAATCGGTCAAATCCCCAAAAACGTACAAGACGCGGCTGCGTAAGGTTTTAAGTTGGGTGGTCGGTGTGATAGTTGCGGCATTTATACTCTACCTTATCCGCTACACCGCCGGAACGGTTCTGCCCGTGGTTCAGTTCGGTATGGCGGCAATGGCTTTGTATTTTGCGCGTATGTCGGCAAAATGGGTCGACAAAGAGTATGACTATACCCTGACAGGGGATCGTTTTACGGTTGACAAGGTGATATCCAAAAGCCGCCGTTATCCTGTTGCGGCAATTAATCTTACGGAGGTTGAGGAGTTCGGAAAGTACGCGCCCGAAACCATAAACCTTTCGCAATATAATAAAACGGTACGCGCCTGCGGCGGAGAAATGCAGGAACACTACCTTGTTATAAACAGTCGCCGCCACGGGCGCAGTATACTCGTTTTTTCGCCCGATGAAACGATGCTTGAAAGTATAGACCACTTTTTGCCGTATAATTTAAGGAACAAAGAGCAATGATCAAAACAGGGATAGATTTAGTAGAAGTCGCGCGGATAAAGGACATATTAAAGCGCGAAAACTCTGTGGACCGTATGTTCGGGGAAATTGAGCGCGAATATCTTTTGTCGCTTAAAGGCGAACGAAGATTTCGTTCCGCAGCGGCACGGTTTGCGGCAAAGGAGGCATTCGGCAAGGCGTTCGGAACGGGACTTTTGCGCGAATACCTGCATACGGTACAGGTACAAAACGACGAAAACGGGCAACCACATCTGCTGCTCAGCGGTACGGCGGCGGAAACGGCGCGCGGTTACCTCATATCCGTAAGCCTGACGCATACCGAAAAGACTGCGGCGGCAATCGTTACCGCGGTAAAAAAGGAGGTCGGCGGCATATGACAAAATATTCAACCGTAGGCGATATTTCGCCTATAAACATAACCGAAGAATATGTCCGTGCACGTCTGCCCGAGCGTCCTGCCGACGCTAACAAAGGAACTTTCGGAACGGCAGGTCTTATAGCAGGCAGCTACGGTATGGCAGGCGCAGCGATACTTTCCGCACGGGCAGCGATACGCAGCGGCGTAGGTATTGCCAAACTTATAATACCCGAATGCATATATGCGGTTGCGGCACCCGCAGTACCTGAAACTGTTTTTAAATTTTTGCCGCAAAAAGACGGTAAATTCGACGGCACCGCAGCAGGCACCCCCAAACTGCTTAACGAAGTGACAGACGGCTGCAGAGCGATTATGCTCGGATGCGGAATAGGGATAAGCGAAGGGACGAGGGCACTTGTAAGAGCCGTTTTAAACACCGTAAAAAAGCCGCTCGTATTGGACGCGGACGGCATAAACGCCGCAGTGGACTGCATAGATTTAATTAGGAAACGCAGGGCAGACACCGTTATAACACCCCACCCGGGCGAGGCGGCGCGCCTTTTGGGCGTAACGGCGGCGGAAATACAGACGTCACGGCAGGCGGCAGCGCGGGAAATCGCCGAGATGACGCAGGCGGTAACGCTGCTTAAAGGTCAAAACACGCTTATAGCGGTGCCGCACGGAGATATGTATATTTGCCGAAAAGGCAACAGCGGTATGGCGACCGCGGGCAGCGGTGATGTCCTTTCGGGCATTATAACCGCTCTGATCTGCCAAGGGCTGAGCGCCGAACACGCTGCTGTATGCGGCGCATATATACACGCCTGTGCGGGTGATATTTCCGCAAAGCAATTTTCACAAACCGCAATGTGCGCCGGTGATATTATAAATTCCTTGCCCGAATGTTTTCTGAATTTTGAACATCGGGGTGACTGATTTGGCAACTAAATACCTTGAAAAAACAGTGTGGGCAATAATAATACTCACACTGTTTATTATTTTGCCCGGGTGCGGCAAAGTCGGAACACCGCAAAACATAAAGGCGGACCGTTACCGCTGCGATTTTGAGATATATGACGGTGAAAACGTGAAAACAACGGGGAAAATAACGGCGGACGGCACGGTAACGGCGGAAATTCTGTCCCCCGAAACGGTCAGGGGAATGAAAATAATCCGCGATACCGACGGCAGATTTGAGATTGAATTCTGCGGTGAAAGAGTCGGTTCTCACAGGCTGGGCGGATGTGTTACCGCAGCAGTTTGCGATATAATCAGCGGCGGCAAGGGCAGCGGGAGTTGCGGTTTGGGCGAATTCAAAACAGAAATACGGGCGGACGGATTTATTACCGATATAGAATTCAGCGAAACCGAACAGACCGTGAAATTAACAAATTTTGAATATATTTAACCGTGTGCGGAAAGAATAATACAAAACAAACAGAGAGGTGATATTATGACTAAACAGGCAACATCATTTATTAAAGGAATGGGTGCGGGTATGGCGGCGGGCGCTACCGCAGTGATCGTAGGTAAAATGGCGATGAAAAACAAAAAAACTCTAACTAAAAAAGCAGGAAAAGCCGCACGGGCGATAGGCGATATCTTTGACGATATCGGCTGTATAATAAAATAAAGCCCGAAATAAAAGGCCTCGCCGTCCGGCAAGGTCTTTTATTTTTTTAGCCGATGGGAAAATACGTCGGGAAAAAACCGTATGGAGTTCGACTCTACTCAGCTTAATAATTTGGCGGTTTATTTGCTTTTCACTCATTAATTCCGCACCATTTCGACAAATAATCTTTTTTGGTCATGACCGGTTTGAAGTTCTTTTTAACCGTTTTTGCATTTTCCGCGCCGTTATAAAGCAATTCGGCGGCGGTGCAGGCAAGCAATTTTGCCGCGCCCACATAGCACATATTTTCATCAACCGCCGTGAAATCCGCGTTGTGCGCCGCACCCTTATATCCGCCGACAAGCGCGTGCACCGTCGGCAGCAGGCAGGAAACATCATTTGCATCGGTCGACAAAGCGGTACCTTCGCCGATATGGTCTTTTCCGAAAATCTCTGCCTCGTTTTTAAGGACAATATTTTTCAGGTCCTGCTGCTCGTTAGCGTACAAGGTGCCTGCAACGTCGGTTATTTCGACCTCGGCACCGGCAGCTGTCGCGCCGGCTTTAAGGCAGCGGTTTATAACCTCGTTACACTCTTTTATGTAATTTATATCCCATCCGCGAACATTTGCCTCAAGCGTTACGCTGTCGGGCACAACATTAACCGCGCCGCCGCATTCCGCCAAATAGTAATGGAAATAGATACCCGGCATTGTATCGCGCATATTATCAACGGCGTTAAGTCCTATTCTTGCCGCAGTTAAGGCGTTCACGCCGTTATGAGCATTTACGGGGTGTACAGACCTGCCCTTGTAGCGTACGACCTTCGGTACAATGCAAAGACCGCCCGCGCCGCCTGCCGTAACCTTGTCGCCGCTCATGGTGTGTTGCATAACCGCAGCGCTGACCCCGTCAAACAATCCTAATCTTATAAATTCCTGCTTGCCGCTGAAGGTCTTAATCTTGCCCTCTTTGATCAACTGTACGCGCCTTTGCAGACCGATTCCCTCCTCGGCAGGGACAGCCATAAGGCGCACCGTACCGTCAAGCGCGCCCATCGCGCCGCTTTTAACAAGACCTATCGCCGCACCGTAAAGTGCGCCGAGCTGCACGTTATGACCGCAGGCATGGGCGGCACCCGTGATTTTATCCGCATACGGATATTCGGGCAAAATTATGGAATCAAGTTCGCCCATAAGCGCAACAGTGGCACAATCCGATTTACCGTGCAGGTCGGCGGTTATGCCTGTTACAGCCTGTCCGCAGTTACAGTCAAGTCCCAATGATGAAAATGCTTTTTCCACCTTTTGGGCTGTTTTAAACTCTGTAAATGCCACCTCGGGTTCGCGCAGTACGCTGTGACCCAAGGCTATAAATTCATCTTTGTTTTTATCTATTGTTTCGCAAATTTTTTCTTTAATCGCACCAAGGCTCTCCATTTGCCGATATCTCCTTTTAAAAACCTTTGCTATATTTAATTATATATGCTGTACCTGTTTTTTCAATAGCATATTCAATATTTTATGCCGGGGTTGACAAAAAATCGTCGTGGTAATATAATAATGGTGCAACATATGTCTTCGGGGCGGGGTGAAAATCCCCACCGGCGGTAATGCAGCGCTGCCTGACGAGTCCGCTAACACGCTTTTCGGCGTGCCGATTACCGGTGAGATTCCGGAACCGACGGTAACAGTCCGGATAGAAGAAGGCGCAAATAATCAGCGGATTATGCCGCCGGAAGATTGATTTGCCTCGTCCCGACCTTGGATTTTAAGTGTCGGGACTTTTATTTTTTAAAGGGGGATATTATTATGATCACCAAAACCGCAAACCGCGCCGTTAACATTCGCGCGCTGGCTGTCACCGCCGTTATGAGCGCTGTTGCAGTCATACTTATGATTCTTGAATTTTCGGTTCCTTTTGTGCCCGAATTTTTAAAGTTTGACTTTTCCGAATTGCCCGCGCTTATAACTTCATTCTGTTTCGGCCCTGTGTACGGCGTCGCCGTATGCCTTGTTAAAAATCTTATACACCTGCCGTTCGGGACATCGGGCGGCGTCGGAGAACTTTCAAACTTTATTTTGGGCGCTGTGTTTATAGGAACTGCAGGAACCGTGTATAAGCATAAAAAAAGCCGTTCGGGGGCGCTCATCGGCTCGATTGCGAGCACGGTCGCCATGTCTCTTTTGCAGTTTGTAACCAACTATTACATTGTTTACCCGTTCTACACGAATTTTATGCCGATGAAAGCGATCCTGGGCGCATATTCGGCAATATTCCCGTTCATCGACAACCTGTGGGAAGCGTTGGCGGTGGTCAACCTGCCGTTTACATTTATAAAAGGCGTGCTGATAACGGCAATTTGCTTTATTATATATCCCAGACTGTCGCCGATTCTACACGCACGGTAATTTTATACCCGAACGATGTAATCCGCCTTTCTTTCCGCCGCTTTGCCCTCTGCTTCGGCAGGATATCCGAGCGCGATACTTCCGACACCTCGCAGCGTTTCGGGCAGTCCCCATTCGCTAAGGAGGGCTTTGCCCCTTTCACTGTCGAATATTTGCCGCTCCCTGTGTACCCAGACAGAACCGAGCCCCAGTGAAGCGGCGGCGAGCATCATATTCTCAAGCACACAGCTGCCGTCTTCGACAAAGGTGCTTGCCGCTCCGTCCGCCAATACAAGAATAACGATCGGCGCTCCGTAATACGGGTCGCCGTTGCTGCCCATCACGCCGGCATTCAGTTCCGAAATTTCCCTGCGATACTTTTGGGATGTAACCGCAATGATCGTAGGTGACTGCCGTCCGCCTCCGGTCGGTGCGTAGGTACCGGCTTCAAGAACCGCATTAAGCAGTTTCGCCGGAACGGCATCGGGCTTATACGCCCGAACGCTTCTGCGTAATTTAATTGTGTTCAATACTTCATTCATAACAATTCCTCCTTAAAAATAAGAAACACCACACACTCGCACAGAGTGTATGGCGAAAAATGAGCATAGTATCTCAGAAAAATCCATACCGATTTTGGAATTACAGTGTACCATATAAACGGGGAAAAATCAATACTTTGAGTGAATAAATATTTATTAAGTTAAAAAAGCAGAAAGCATAAAAAAATAAAAACCTCAAAAATCAATAAAACCGAATTGAAATAATTGAAAGAGGGATTGTTGCACACTTCATAAGCCACAGGCAGTTTTAATTTTCATCAACACCGTAATAAGGCGCTTTGTTTGAAAAAGCACCTAAGCGTGAAGCTTAGGTGCTTTTTCATGGCGGAGAGAAGGGGATTCGAACCCCTGAGACGCTATCAACGCCTACACGATTTCCAATCGTGCGCCTTAGGCCAGCTCAGCCATCTCTCCGGATATATTTAATTTTGTGCATCGGTCGCACACCGACAATAAATATTATACTTGCAGGCGGCGAAAAAATCAAGTGTTATTTTACGATTATTTGCGTACAGCAGTATGCGGTAATTTCGGTAGTCGGGTTGCCGCGCGTGAAACGGGCGGTTTCCGCCCGTGCGCGCCTGCGGCGCGCCGCCGCCGAAGGCGGCGGTTTCACGCGTTAGTCCGATAAGAACCTACCGAAACTAAAAATTTTGTTATAAGACGAAGCCGACTAAACGCAGGAATACTGTCGTATTTCAAGTTTTGAGGCAATGTATTATGCAAAATTTTGTTTCGTAGGCGTGACAGGTTCGAGTCCTGTCACACTACTGCCCTTAAAACAGCAACTCTTTATCTGTGCATTCGGGCAGAATTATCTTCAAATTGTTATATACGAAAGTATAATCAATATTGTAGCGAAACTTTTCCCCGTAATAGAACTCAATTTTCAGTTCGGATACCTTATCATCACTGATTTTAAGTTTTACGCTTGGCTTATTATATTTCTTCTGGGACATATCAAGTTTCAGAAGATCTTTAATAAAGGAATTTACGTACTCGCTGTCAAGCGTAAATGTACTGCCCGAACGGTGAAAGTTTTCGGGTTTGAGTTTTGAAAAAGCGTCATAGTTAAAGGTTCTGTTATTTTCAAGCGTATCCTTATCTACCTCTTGTTTGTACCAGAGATACTGAAAATCCTCGGGGTTTTCATAATCGGGGCGTGAAATTATACGGTAGTACTTTCCGTTTTCCGAGTAATAGTATGCGGCGCTGCCGAAATCACTGATATATTCGGTGCCGTTATACCTTTTGTATTCAAGCACTGATGAAAATCCTTCATCCGTGTTTTGGTCGCTGCCGTTTTCGGCAGATTGACCGTAGTTAATGTATCCGCTGCCCGAAGAATTTGACGGCTGACTTGCCGATCCCGCACTGCCGTTCGTACTGTCGCTTTTAGTTTTATCGGTATCGGAAGCGGTGCTGCCGGTTTTGGAACTGCTTGACTCTTTTTCGGCGTTCAAATCGGTAACGACGTAACTGCCGGAAACCTGAACAACATTAAAATTATCTTTTTTAAGCGCCTTTTTAAGTTGTTTTCCCGGATTATTTATATAGAAAACCGCGCTGACGGCAACACAAACAGCCAAAAAAGCAGAGGTTATAAATATGAGTTTTTTTCGCTTGCTCATAAAATCATCGTTTTTCCTTTCGCGGGCAGCTGCCGCTGCGTATATTCGGCGCTGCCCTGACATTGAATAGAAATTAAGCCACCGAAAATTCGGTGGCTTAATTTATTTAGTTTCAACGGTTAATAACCAATCAGTTAAGAGAATCAATATATCCGAGGATATAGAATCTGAGATATGTAGCGTCCTCAAGGGTTACACCCGGATTACCGTCAACATCGGCATTTGCCTTTTGTGCTTCTGTAAGCGAGATCTGACCGGTTACATAATTGCGTATTGCCGTAACGTCAAGGAGATCGATATTACCGTCAAGGTTTACATCGCCTTTCTTAACGGATTTAGCGGACGAGTTATTGACAATCTTAGTCAATGAGCCCTGAGCATTTGTTACTTTACTTGACGTACCTACAGTCTGGCTGCCGCAGTTATCAAGAATATTTCTGTACATATATGTACCGCCGTAATTTGTGGCACCCACCTGGAACGGAGATACATCCGAAACATTCACGGTATAGTTATGCTCAACAATTATATCCTTGGAATGTTTACCGACACTGATCATGGTATAATGCGAATCCTGCCAGTTATTTCTGAGAGCAATACACATTGCACCCTGACCGTATTCGCCGCCCATACCTGCCATAATATCGAATCCCACAGAGGAAGCGGAGGTAGCCAAATACCCGTATGAAGCCCAGTTGGAGTGCCATACCAGATGGTCGCCCGACATCCGGTTATCTTTTATGGTAACATACCAGATAACGTCGCCAGACCAGTCATTCAAATAGAAATCTCTGAATCGGTCTTCGCTTGTTCCGTCATATACTACATCGCAAGCAGCGCCGTAGAAGCCGAAGCATATGGCGTTATACATACTGCTGTTTACAAAATAGATATCCTCGCGGTTTTTACGGATATTACATCTTGTAACACCGCCCACAACACCGACGGTAAACGGTCTGTCAAGGTAGACATATTTGCCGCCTTCGTCATTAGTGACCGCTTTAACAACGGTTCTCGCCTGACCTTCACCGTATCCTTCGTAAACATAGACCTGCATTCCCCTAAGGCTTTCGTCTTTGCCCGTAATGGACACTTTATATACCGTGGGCAATCCGTTTTCGTCAAGCATTCGGTTGCCGTTTTCGTCATATGCTGCCGTAAGGGTTGTTGCCGCATAGTCACACGACATATCCGCAACATAGGCTTCATGGTTGTTGTTTGCACGGGTGTTGAAGTACCAATCCTGAATATACATTCCGTGACTCCAAGCACCCAAAGCACAGTCTACACTCTCGCCGCCGTCAAGCATTGATTTATTGGCATAGAACTCGCCCCAACCGCCGTTGGTCCAGAAATCTCTGAGCACCCAATATTCGGCATAGTTTTCATAAACAACTATCGGGCGATGGTCTTTGCCGAGCACCTGAGCCCTTTGCGTGTAATTATCAAAATGAATGTTGCTTGAATCACCTTGCACATAGATAAGGAAACTCTTGCTTTCGTTCATTATCATTGAATAGCATTCGTTTACCGTTGACATTACGGGGCCCTGAATTGAAAGGTTCCCGGCGTCAACCTGATACCAGAAGCGGCAGTTTTCAAAGTACACGTTTTCGGATTTTTCGCCGTACATGGCAACAAATCCGCCGGTACGTTCCGCATAAACCGAAATGTTTTTAAACTCGGCATTGCTTCCGAAGAAGAACAATGACTTGGGCAAATCGCCTATTTCATAATAATAGTCAGCACAAAGGAACTGAACATATTCCTTCTTTTCGCCGACGAGGCGTACATTTTCGGGCACTACTATCGGGCAGTCAAATCTGTAAGAGCCTGCCGGGAAATAAAGCGTGCCGCCGCCGTTTTGCGAAATGTAGTCCATAGCGTGTGTAACTACCGGTGCAGCATTATAAAGCGTATTGCCGACATTGGAATTAAACTCTTTAATGCTGTAAACCTTGTCGCCCCAGGAATCCCTTACATCGGGGGCAACATAAATTTTATAGGGGATTGACCATGTATAGTCGTCGCCGTAATTACTGTGAACCATAATTTCGTATTCGGTTTTCCCGCCGTTTTCCATATAAACATCGGTCGGGATAGTAGCCCTGATTCTGTAATCGCTGGGTACATCGCTGATTTCAAGGTTGTAATTATGCGTTCCGTCGGTCATATAAACACTAACCGATGAAAGTATAGCGTCACGCTGAACTGCATAATCGGAACTTGAAGAATTAAGGGCGGCAAGCGCATCGTCAATATGCGGCGCAAGATTTTCGCCGATAATGTCGATAGTCTTACCGGGGGCGGTGGTTTCACCGTCACTGCCCAAAGTATAGTCGATCCACGGGGCGTTAAGGTAATAATACAGAACCTTGTTTTTATTTGTAAGCGGATCTTTATTGACGCCGGTTATTTTAAGAAGATAGATACCGGTTTTGCTGTTTTCGTCAAGTATAAATTTAAGTGACGAATAGGTTTTTTGAACTATATCCACCTTCTGCGCCGCGGAATTATTCCAAACATTGGAAATATCGCCGTTCGGCAACGGGTCAATATGATGTTCGGATTTAACGGTTGCAGCTTTCTCAAGATAAACCGCCTCTCCGTTATCCTCGTAATACCATTTTTGTTTGGTTTCGCTAAGTCTTACAAGTTTGCCCGTGGTACTGTCGGTATAGCACCACTCGCCGGTATTCGCATTTCTTGTTACCGCATTACCGTCAACATCATAATAGACAACGCCGTTATAATCATAACCCGTGCGGCTTATGTATTTCGGAATTGCACCGGCAGTTGTAACGTCGTTAACCGGCATAATTTCAACCTGTTTAACGGTCTTGTAAAGATTATCACCCTGAAGAAGGACTACCGAATCGGGGTCAAGGAATGTATTGGAAGTATAATACATAACTATATCGGTTACATCTTCAAGATCGCTGTCTTCCCACCCTGCCTTTTGATATGTCAACTGAATATTATCATAATACACGCCGACGTTTTTAAAGGCTGAAATTGCAAAGCCCCAGGTGATATTAGGCAGCGTAGCACCCTGCTGGAATGTGTTGCCGTGCTGATCGGTCAAGATGATATTGATTCTTCCGACTTCGGATAAAGTATAAGTAACATATACCTTATCAGCCGACAGAAGGGTAGTGTTACCGACGGTTGTAGCCGTTTCGGCACCATCAACACAACTGCCTATTTTGAAATAGTAGAGATTATTATTGTTATAAAGTTCAATAAACGAATAGTTACTCTGATCTTTATAAGCAGTTGTAATCTTGATTGTGGACGATGAGTTGGTATTATTCGCATTTTCGGGCCACACTGTCATTGAAACGCTGCTTATTCTTCTTTGTGACGGAAGGAACTTATCTTTAGGGGTATAGAAACTCTGAAGCGATTTCATATAAAGGGCTTTATTATTTTCCGAAACCGAAGAAGATTTATCCTCTAAAAATTTCTTGACATGTTCTTCTTTACCGTCAACCTGCGTGGTTGCCAAATAATACCACTTATTTGCCTCTGTATCAAGAGCTATTCTGATAATGCCATCCTCATCCGCGTCATATGCATCGCTGTATTCGGTTGACATTACGTTATAGTAATATTCACCGCTGGCAGCGTCTGTAAGGAGGAAATGGCCCTCATCATCAGTGTGGTCATTATTCGTTATGTTGCCGGCCTTATCGGTTTCGCCGGTATAACGAATTTCCATATTACCCCAGCCGCTTACCATATTCCTGTACCATTTTGAAGCATATCCGCTCTCAAAACGGTCTGTAAACGGTTTGGAATAATCGGTTTTATCGGTAACGACCGCCGCCGAATCGTCCAACGCCGAATCAAGTGAAATTGAAGCGTCCTTTAATGTATAAAGCACTTCTTCGGCTGTCGGGACATATTTTTTAGCGTCAATACTTAATCCGTTGTAATCCGCAATTGCATTATCCAACTGTGAAATGTCGGTATTTGACAAAGTGTTCGGGGTGAGTTTAAGGATATCTTCGTATTCACTTATAAATGCGGCGGCATCCGAATAACTGTCACTTTCGGTGTCTACCGTGTTGATAGAAATATTATCAAAATACGCAGTTGCCGTACCGTTAGAGCCAACACCGAAGCCGGTAGCAACACTGCCGCTGCGGCAATCAATATTCCAGTACAGCGACCTATCCGATAAACCGCCGTTTGTAACATCATTGTACATCGGCTCGCCGATATTACCGTCGGCAAAGAGAATTTTCACGGTTACATATCCGGAATCATTGTATGAGAAAATGAATTTTGCCCATGATTTATTATAGTCTTTCGCACTGTCAACCGACTTCATATAGGTAATATCATACTTCATTACCCTGTTGCCGCTGCCGTTTAAGGCAAGGCTTGAAGTGCGGCCGATTGCGGTAAGGTAAAGTTTAGTAGACTCATATGTCGGGTAAACCGCCGTCCAGTTCTCGCTGTCTTTATAATCAAAGAACATCAGCGGCCCGTTTGTACCGTCAATATAAGCGTCGATAGAAACGGTGTGCATATTATTTTGAATATATGACTGAGCGATATATGCGGCAGATTTGTTAGCAGCTGAATTTGAACCGACAACCGAAAGTATCTTGGAAGATGCGTTAAGGTCGTTCGCACGGTCATTATCAACTACACCGTAAGCTGCACCGCTTGATTTAAAGGCAACGGCAGTCCCGTCCTCAAAATCCATCATATTAAGCGGGGTATTCTCGGCAATATATTCTTTAAATACACGCTCGGCTTCTTCGGCTTTTTGCGAAAGAAGTTCGCGATCCGCATCCGACAGTTTAGCGGCTTCTTCCTCTGACAAGTTGTTCATAAGTTCGGTAGCGTTATTAATCGTATCCTGCTTTTGAATAACATTATCCTTGGTTATTTCGCCGATGCTGTTTATAAGATAACTTACATGCTTAGCACTGACATATGTAACGGAAATATCGTCAAAGCCGACAGCATTCTTCTCATTTTTGCCCTGCGAACCGATATATATGCCCTTTACCGGAGCGTCAACCGCATAGAAAGCGGTAGCGGTAATGACTTCATTGGTCTTGTTTTCAAGTCCGGTTACGGTAATATCGTATCCGTTTGTTGAGAAGTTGTATTTGAAAGTTATATCAAGATACTGTTTAGCCTTAAAGGCAGGCACTGTGGCATCCGCCGTAGTAGCATTGGATCCCTGCTTGTTTGTAAAGCCTATTGTACCGTTTGCGTTCGGCTTGGAAACATATGTATAGATTGTGGTTTTTGAAGTGTTGGCATAGAGGGTGACACCGGTCCATGTATAGGGCGCATCGGTGGGGTTGTCATACTGAAGAACAAGGAAACTCTTCATCGCACCTTCGCCGGTGTTGTAAACCTTTGCCGAAAATTCATACAGGCTCGCGTTATTATCGCCGCCCGCACTGTCCTTAAGATTATAAAGAACCGAGTGCCTTGCGGTGCTTACATTGTCCTGAGGGTTTTCGGGATTGGTTCCGTAATGGAAGTTACGCCTGATATTAAGAACATTGTTTCCGTTTCCGTCATCAATAATGCCCCAATATCCTACCTTTGTACTGTCCGTAGTGTTGGTGAGATCACCGTCGCTCTCGGGATTTTTAGAGGTGCCGTAGCGCATATTTTCATCCCAGGTTGAAACTACTTCCCAATACTTTTCGGAGTTAAAGTAGTCTATACCGTCAAAAGTATCGTAGTATGCGACACCGCTGTCTATAGTATTTTTAATTGAATTAAGTTCGTCAAGCGAATAGAAATACTTAACGCTGTCGTCAAGTTTATCGTATTCTTCAAACAAATTCTGTAAAGCGGTTTCACTGTTCTGCGTGATAGGTTTAGAGTAAATTTCAGATTTGACCTTTGCCTTAAAAGCGTCAACCGTTGCGCGGACATCCACTTCGGTAATACCGACTTCCGCAGTTATTTTCGCAACAGTCGTATCATTATCGGCTGCGGCAAAACCTACGGTATTCAAATCGGTATCTGCCATAGCGGCATCGGCTGATATTGCAAATTTTTTGGTTCCGGAAGTGGCGGAAGATTTAACATTTACATTGCCGCCGAAAACAGCCTTGCCTTCGTCATACGAAACGGATATATCGTATGAAACAGCGGTAATATCCGCATATTTTATAGCCTTCGCCGTTTTATCGGAAACATCGAAATAAGAGAATATTCCTATCTCATCTTTCGCATTTTCCACATTAAGGTCGTAGTAATTTTTAAAGGTGAGTTCCTTAGAGCCTGTCTGCTCAATTTTGGTTACTTTATTATCGGCAACCGAAACAGCATAGGTAATAAGGGTGGTTTTTGAATAATCGTCCTCAACTTCGTTAACCGTAGCCTTATTTGATTCGGTTTTAAGAGCTGCTGCATAATAAGCAGCGCCGTCTGCCGATTTTGCGTAAACAAAGAGCGAAGAAACGCCGTCTGTTCCGGGCACGGTTTTTAAAGAAGCGGTTTTGGGGGTTAAAACATTGCCGTTTGCATCTTTATATGCAATAGCGGAAACTGTTTTTGTGTCGCCTGTCAAATCAAGACCGTCGGTCCCTTTTTTAAACACATTATCAAAATCCACCGGATCCGCACCACTAACCGTCAACGAGGACGATTTAAAGGAGTTAAGAGTATCGGCAAATTTATCGCTGTCCGAAAAGTCAAATGTGACGGTTTCGGTTGCATAAACATCTTTGCTTTGGATAGCGCCCGTAATAAGCACTGTTGAAGCAATTAATGTTAAAGCAAGCACAGTTGCCAATAATCTTTTAAGATTATGCTTTTTCACTGTGATACCTCCCATAATGGTCTGTACTGGTTAAAACCAATTTTGTTACTGTGTTTAATATACAGGAAGACCTTTTGCCTGCCATTCCTGAATATATTTAGGTGTTGTACGGTCATATGAGCCCTGGAGCATATTGTCGTAATCACCGCCGAACGGATCTTCCAGTTTTGTTACGATAATATTATCGAAATAAACTTCACCGTCACCTACGGCAACGCCGATATTTCCGGTAGGTACGCTCTTTCTCTGTGTACCGTCGGTTTCATATTTGTATGTAATAATTTGCTCACCGTCAAGGTATACCGTAAAGACATTGTCAAAACAACGCAGCTGAATGTTATGCCAGGTGTCATCCTGAGAAATATCAACATTCGGTATAGTCTGGACTGCGGCTTCCCATCCCAAATCACCTAAGTTTTGGGTTTTGTTATTTTGCTCGAATTTCAGGGAAATTCTTGTTGCACAGGAGGCAATTACAACATCGCCGTTTTCATCATATACAGGGTTATTTCCGTCCTTTTTGGGGATAGAATACGGTCTGATTGAAACAAACGCACTTAAATGACCGTACATCGGAATCATCTTATGCCTTGCAAAAAATGAAACGGTGTTTGAATATTGGGCAGAATCAAAGTTCGGGGTGTTGCCCGCCTTGTACTTAAAGTCCCAACTTGCGGTATAATCGGTCCAATCACTGTTGCCGATATAGCCCGGTTCGGTTTCGTAACTGTTAAGCCATGCAATATTTTTATCCACTGTTTCGAACTTTGCCTGATCCGCCAACGAAATATCCCACATCGGGTTGGTCGCCGTGGTAGGCTTATTAAACAAGTCCTTATCCGTAAATGTTTCCATCAACAGAGTATCGGCGGTTATATTGCTTGTATCCGGGTCCTGACGGTAGTTATCGTCATCGTCGCCGCCCGGATTATCGGGATCGTCGGGGTCGCTGCTGCCGCCGTGACCGTTGAGGTTGCCCTCATCGTCGTTCCAGGCAGCGCCGCTTCTTCCGGCTGTACCTTCTGCGGTGAAATCCGAGAACTCGAAATAAATCGGGTTATTCGGGTCGGACGAATGGGCACCGACGCCGCAATACCACGGTGCGGTAGCGTCGGCTGCTTTTATGACAATGGGTGAGTTTGACCAGACCATTTCACGGTCGGTACCGATTCTTTGATAACCGAAATAGACCTTTGTAGCCACTTTTTTGATAGAGAGTTTTACTTTTCCGGATTTGCACTCTTTCCAAAGTTTTTTCTCTATTGCCATTGCGCCGTTTTCGGTTCGATAAATAACATGAACCTCATTCTTAGAGCGGACATTGAGCCAAAAGAAGGACGAGTTTTCGTCAAGAGTTGAACGGAGAAGCAATCCGACAGATGCAGCACCGGTTATATTGGCGCCGCCTTTGCCCGAAATACTGTCAACATCTATGGTAGCTGAAAAGGTTATTGAATCGTTCTTATCCTGCGATATAGGATATTTACGGTACATAAACGAAACATCGTCACGCGCGTACCAAAGAACGGCTGCGTTTGTTTGCATAGCGTACTCATTACTCTCAAGAGTACGTGTTTTCCCTTTGGGGTTTGTAACAACATTTCTGCCGGAGTTTACCCTTTTACCGTCATAAAATTTACTTGAAATTTTATATGGGGTTATGGAGTAATCCGCTTCGGCGTCGGAATCAATATTATATTCCGTAAAATAAGGATTTTCTTCCTTAATTTCCGGCAATTTTGCCAGTTCTTTCAACGGTGTTTCTTTATCCACGGCTGAGATGGGAATTATGAATAAAGAAGCCGCAATTACCATCGAAAGGAGAGCGGATGAAAACTTAAGGGCTTTTGCTTTGTTTTTCATGATTTATATCCCCTTTCTTTTGGATTTATTGACATTGTAATAAACAATGCGCAGGGTTGCAAAGATTACTGCCGAAAGGCCTAACAGACAGAACAGAACCCAAACCACGGCGCCGATTTCGCGGCGTGCGAGTTTAAGAATGTAGTTGCCGGCACCGGTTTTGTATATCACTTTATTCTTATTGATCGTTTTGATCGTTTCCTGGATTATTTCTTCCGCAGGGTCTTCCCCGGCGTCGATATATGTGTTACCGTCATCATCGGTAGTGATCTCATCGTCAACATCTTCGTCGGTGATATCCTCAAGTGCGAGCATTGCATCAAACAATTCGCCGAGTTTTTTCCCGGCATTCAGACCGCCGTAGCGGCCTTTGGTATAATCGTTTAACGCCGACTGTACCGAACTGCTGAGCCAGTTGAAAACTGCGTATGCACCGAATACCTCAACCCTGTCCGAAGGCTGAAGATCGTCAATATCTATATTGAGCACACCTTCGTATGCGTCTAAGAATTTGCGAACCTCAACCATTTCGGGCGTTCTCAAATACTCAAGGTATTTAAGTATTTTAAGCAATTTTTCATAATTGCCGGCACCGAAGATTTTTTCTACTTCTTTAATGCCGTAATTCTTTCTTGTTTCGTCGCCTGAAGCAAGGTCTTCAGCCACGCTTTTTACCTTATTAATAGCCTCTATTATTTTGTCGGACTGATCAACGTTAACGCCTTCCGTGCCCTTACTGATTATATCTTTGATGAATTCAATAAGTTCGTCCGAACTTTTGATATCCTCATTAAATTTGGTTCTGAATTCTTTGATAAAATCATTCCAGCTGGAATCGGGATCATCGGGCAGATCCGGATCCGTAGGATCGGGGTCAGGATCGTCGGGATTATCAGGCTGATCGGGGTTGTCGCCCTTCGCTATTTTTTCAAGCATTGCGGCAAGTTTGGTCCTTTCGGTCATAAGCCTTGCCTGAGCCTGCAATGAAAGTTTGCGGAGTTCGTTAAATGCTTCTTTTACGGCTTCAAGATCGGATTTTGAAACCTTATCAAGCGGAATATCTATCGTATCTTTATATTTAGCGAGATATTCCGTCGCCACCTGTTTTGAACCGTCTTTTGAATCCTGCAGCAATTCCTCATATTTTTCCATAGCAGCAAAAAGTATCTGACTTTCCGCCACCTTGCTTCTTTGAGTCAAGGGCAGAGAATAATACAGGTTGACAGCATATTCTATTTTTGATTTGCACTCGTCAGTGAGTTCAACCGTGCCGATTGCATTTATAGCGTCCGCCACCACTTCGGACAAAGTTTTTGCTGTACCGATAAGTACGGTCGCGGTAGGCGCTGCGGCAGAAAAGTCGAATCTTTGAAAAACATGTGAACCGACATCGGTATACATACTGTTCAATTTGACTGTTATGGTCGTTGCCTGAATACTGTCTTTTACATCACTGTTGACCTTAAAACGGAGAGTGAAAACGGTACTTCCGTCAGGAATTGAAACGGACTTATCCGACTCCCACGCTATGTTTAAAACACCGGCGATCTGCCTGCTGTAAACCGAAACTTCGCTTACGGATCCCGAAGGGAACGAAATGGATTTTTCAGCATAGGTCAGCGCATTGGTATCATAATTTATCGAAAAGTCAAATCCGTTTACATCCTTGAAACCGGTATTCACCACGAATGTGGCGAACACGGTTTCATCACGGTCATATGTAGAATTCTCTCTGTCCAATTTCAAAGTGAAGGAAGCGGTTTTTGATGCGACAGGCGCAGCCGAAGCCGGCATTACCACCTGGGCCGAAATTATTATTACGACCAAGGCGACAGCAAATATTTTTGATATAATCTGTCTTTTCAAACCGGTTGCTCCTTTCTTTAGGGGTCTTGAGTTTAATGCTGGTTATTTATTGTTTGCAATATATTCCTTGCACTGCGTCTGCATTTCTTTAAGAACAGTATCTACGCCTGCAGTTTTAAGCGCGGCTTTGAATTTCTCCAACTGATTGTCAAAATCAGCGCCTGATTTATATATAGTGCCGAATTCTTTTGATGCCGACGAAATATTTGTAAGCTGATTGGATATTTTAGCATTGCTTACGCGCATACCGTAAACCGGGGTTTTGTGAAGAACGTTGTTTCTTACATTCTGATAATAGTCAAGGGCATATTCTTTCTGACCTGCGAGATAGTATTCCGGAGGCGAAGGAATGAATGAGTTATCAACAATCCAGAGCGGAATACCGTATGTGCTTTTTGCGGAGGGCTGGTTGATGTAATCATAACCTTTGCAGGCTTCTGCCACACCGTCACCGTCTACATCTATTCTGTAGTAATGTTTATGTTCTTCCGCCGCGGTCTCTTCGTCAAGGTCCGGGTCACCTTCAAAGCCCCATACGAGCAAGTCAACAAGTTCCTTAACTTCTTTACCGTTTTCGGCATCCTCGGGGGTACGCAACAAATCAAGCAGTTTTATAGCGCGTTCGGGGTTGACGGCAGTTCTCGGGATAATGCTGTAAGAAGCCTCGGAACCGCAGATTGAAACGCCGTTATACATCTGGTCGCGCGAATTAATGAGAATACAGTTATATTTTATTTCGCCGTATTTATCTTTTTCGGTGAAAAGACCTTTTTCCGTATCAACATCAAGGAATGAATCGAACCACATACCCTGCTGTTTGGTTGAAATGGCATCAAGGTTTGAGCCGGACGAAGCATTCTTACTGTCGTTAAAGAAGCCTTTTTCATACCAAAGTTTTTTATATTTAATATAAAGCAACCACGGTTCGGAGCCTACCCACTGGAATGGTTCTACAGTGTCGGCAAATGCGTCATAATAAACATTGTTGCCGCTGTCGAGTGCTTCATAGCCCCTTGTAGCGAACACACCGAGCACATCGCTTGCAAATCCGGTAAGTCCCTGACCGTTGATAGCGCCGTTAGCCTTTATTGTATCAAGGAATTTAGTAAGAACCTGATAAACTTCTTCGGTCGTGTGGGGGTCGCTGCGAAGAGCTTTAATAAACGCATCGGTATCAAAATACTGATAAAGCTGAGCAGGAATCTGAACATAAGGAGTTTCTTTAATCCAGGGCTGCATATTCGGAATTGCATAAAGTTTATCGTCAACCTCGCCGCTTCTGTAAGCGTCGACCCAGGTCTTTTGTTCGTTCTGGATATTGGGCGCATATTTTTCTACAAGGTCGTCAAGCGGCTGATAAGCCTTTTGGCGAGCCTGCGACTCAATGTCATAGAGGTAACCGGACCAGGCAATGTCAACCTCTTTGTTTCCCGCCATCCATCTTGACCAGTTTTCGGAATCCAAAGAAATGAATTTAACGGTTGTGTGGGGGAGGAGTGTTTTAAGTTTTTCGTTGAAAGCTTTGAACACCAGGTCATCATCTGCATGACCGTAATGCTCACTCATAATTGCCCATGTCAGCGTAACATCTTTACTCATATCGCTGCCTGCGCCTTTGCTTCCGCCGCATCCTGCAACAGGAACAATCATTGCAACACAAAGAAGCATGGCTAAAATCTTTTTAATCATAATTATAATTACCTCCGTTTAATTATTCTTTAATCGAACCTGCGGCAATACCTTTTGCAAAGTATTTCTGCACGAACGGGAATATACAAATAATAGGTATAATAGCAACCACGCACATTGCATAGTTAAGGGTTTTATCCGGCGGGAAAACGTCCTTATCCAGTCCGGTTATACCAAGCGCCTGTTTTTCAGCCTCCTGATTTTTCAGCATACGGAATATCAAATACTGAATCTTCCACAATTTCGGGTTCGAAACGTACATAAGCGAAGCACCGTAATCGTTCCAGGAACCGATAGCACCCATAAAATACTGAATTACAAAGATTGAACGCGACATCGGAAGAACTACTTTCCAAAGAACCTGCATTTCGGTTGCACCGTCAATCGTTGCGGCTTCAATAAGTGAAGCGGGAACCTGTTTAAAGCAGTTACGGTAGAGGATTATTCCCCAAAGACCGACGCCGGGGATCAGATAGACCCAAATAGTATCGCCGAGTTTCAACCAGTTTGTCATCAAAATATAACTTGAAAGCATACCGCCGCTTATGAACATGGGCAGCATATAGAACCATGTAAGCGGTTTTTTAAGAATAAAGTCGGGGCGCGACATCGGGTAGGCAATCATCATAGCCAAAATCTGGCACATCAGCGGCTGAACAATTGCCACACCTACTGTAAGGAATATTGCCCTGAGCATTGCACCGCCCGATGAAAATACAACTTTCCACGCGGCAAGAGAAAATACTTTCGGAATAAATTTAAATCCTTCGGTAACAAAAGTCTGCTCATCCGTAAATGAAACAATAACTATCATTATTACCGGGAGAATACATATCACTGTCCAAAGAATAAGGAGTGCATGCACAATTGTCATATAAAGTTTACTTTGTTTCAACTGTTATCTGCTCCTTTCTTTAATACAGTGCGTTGTTTGCGTTGATTTTCTTTACTATTGCGTTTACCGTATGGGTCATAACAAGTCCGATAAGGCTTGTTGCCAAGCCGGTGGCGGCGGCTATACCCATACTGCCCTCACGTCCCGAAGTCATTTGTTCAAAGGTGTACATCGCAAACTGGTTAATAACCTTAAGAACATTACCGTCGGTCAACTGAGAGATAAAGTAGTTAAGACCAAGACCGGAGGAGAATATACTACCCATCTGGGTTATGAGAACCAGGCAGCCCATCGGGAGCATTTCGGGTAATGATACATAGCGTATCTGTTTAAGTCTTCCGGCACCGTCAAGGTTTGCAGCTTCAAACAGGCAGGGGTCTATAGCCAAAAGCGCCGCAAAGAAGTAAAGCGCTGCCTGACCTGCATTCTGCCAGAAATCGGCAAAAACGATTATCGGCGGCCAAACGGCAGGAACGGAGAAGAAGTTTATCGGTTCTTTCCGCCCGAATGACATAAGCACCGAGTTGATTATACCCGCCTGAGTATTATCGAAAAGGAGAATAATTATGTAAAGCACGCAGGATACAGAAACAAAGCTTGTCATAAGCATTGAAGTCTGATATATCTTGCTTGCAATTCTGCTTCTTATTTCATAAAGCAGCAGCGCGAAGAACATTCCTGCGAAGAAGTTTACCGTAACTATTGAAGCGACACGGTAAAGCACGGTATTGCGGACGAGTATATACAACTGATCCGAAGCGACTATATAACGGAAGTTTTCAAGTCCGATCCAGGGACTGCCCATAATACCGTCAATATAGTTGTAACTTTTAAAGTTAATAAGTATTCCGTACATCGGAACATAGGTAAATATTATCGTAAGGATGACCGCAGGAATGCAGAGCATAATATACGGAATGTTATGCAGCATCTGCTCGCCAAACGTTCTTTTTCTGTTTAGGGTGGGAACTACCACCATTGAATCTTGATCCACTGTAAAATCCCCTTGCTGAAAAGCGTCTTGACTTCCCCCTAAGGCTTTCGCCCCGGGGGAAGTTCAAAATTAATTACATAATCGAATTATCATCTGTAACCGGTATTTCGTTTGCCGGCGCTGCCGCAACATCGGCTGCCGCCGCATCTCCCTTAATGCCTTTTAAAGCTTTAATGAGGAGAATAATAAGCACAACACTGCCTGCAAGTGCAAGAAGGATAAGAGCCGAGAGTACGATAATTAAAATCCATTCAGCCGTGCTGATTGAAGATATCTTACCGTCGGTTTTAACGGTAACAGTGCCCGAACCGCCGCCCGAGCCCTCGGTTTCTTCATCTTCCGACATTTCCTCTTCAAGAGCGGATACGGCTGTATTCAACTGGTCGTCGGTAAGTCCGGCGGCCTTAAGGTCGTCAACCGTGAGTTCTTCGCCTTTTTCGGCTGCTTTGTCAAATATGGCTTTGGCTACATCATCGGTAATTTCAACGCCCATATCTTTAAAGAGTTTTGCAACCGCGTCAGCGTCTTTGGCGGCAACAATCTCTTTTATAAGTTCGGATTTTGCCTCTTCTTCCGTTACCTGAGAGTCGTCCGAACCGGAATTTGTTTTTGAGCCATTGCCGGATCCGTTTCCGCCGCTGCTGCCGCTGTCCGCCTTAGGAGTATCAAGTTCCGCAAGAGTTTTTACGGTTTTTCCGGTAAGCGCCTTAACGGTCGGCAATGTGCCGTTGCTGTATGTCTGCCATTTATCGTTTGAAGCAAACTTAGCGTTTATGTCGGCAACGTTCTTAACTGCAAAGCCTTCCTGTTTACCGTTGCTTGTGGGTGTAATAAAGTTGCCCGATTTATCGTTTGCTTCTACAGCCGACTGACCTTCGCCCATTTTTATGTTCGAGTAGCACTGTGTGCATCTGTCGGCAGCGGCATTATAATCGTTAAACTGACCGCCGAACGCGCCCGGATAGTATCCGCCGCGCATAAACGAACCGGTTGAATAACAGGCTGTGAACCTTGTGGAAGTAATGGCACCTACAAAACCGCCGGCAGACATAGATGTACCTGTTGTAACGTCAAGGTTGCCTTCAAAGAATGAGCCGGTGAAGTTTCCGCTTGATGCAGAGCCGACGAAACCGCCCGCGTTCCACTGGAAGTCGCCGGTTGCGTTGACATTTGTATAGGAGTAGCAATTGGTTACGGTCGTACTTCCGCCGGACAGCAGCGCTGTGTTTCCGTTGCCGGATGATTTAACTGTTTTCGCGGTCTGACCGACAAAACCGCCTACGTTATTTGAAGCGGAGGTAACGGTTCCCTGAACACCGCAGTTGGTGAATTTAGTACCTACGGCAACGCCGCACATTATACCCGTGCCCTGCTCATCCGTTCCGTTATAAACTTCCGAATATGATGAACCGACTGAAGCGCCGCCCAAAACATCGCTTGAAACATTGGCGTTCAGGACAACTATATTCTGGAATGTGGCGTTTTTGGTAACACCGAAAAGACCTACGCACCAGTTTGAGTCGCCGTTTTTCTTGTACTGACCCTGCTGCGACTTACGGTCGCCGCCGATCTTGACATTAATGGTAAGGTTGGTAATAGCGTATACAGGTTTGCCGTTTGTGCCGGTCGGGC
Organism: Agathobacter sp.; assembly: GCA_963656085.1. Classification (GTDB taxonomy): domain Bacteria; phylum Bacillota; class Clostridia; order Oscillospirales; family Acutalibacteraceae; genus CAVALG01. The sequence continues at coordinate 27,755 of CAVKHV010000001.1, read as the reverse complement.
AAGTAAACTTACCCGTGAACGGTTTGGCAAGGTTGCCTATCGGTGACATAGAAACGCCTTTGCAATCAATATTCGCACCGAGTTCATATGTACCGCTTAGGTTACTCGAAATCTTTTTCAAGTCGTCAACCGATTTAATAACGGTCGCTGATGCGGCGCCCACACTGACAAGGGGTGCGTAAGCCGCAACCAAAAGCAGCGCCATAAGCACTGCAAGCAGCTTGGAAGCCGCTTTTTTCGATAACCTGAATTTTATCATAGTGTATTCTCCTCCAAAATATTATTTATGGCATATATATCGTATCACAAAACCCCAAAAACTGCACTACCTAATTTTTATTGATAAGGGTACAATTTTTCTACTTGTCATATAATTTGTATGGCATCAGCCGCCGCAGAACACAACATATAGTACGCGCGCACAACTGTGCAAATTTTGTTATAATTACAGGAAATACCCAAACCCGCCGTGAGCCTGTCAGCGGCGCGAGGTTCCGGCGTTTGCCCGACGGTAATCGGACGGGGTGCGCCCGGTATATTCTTTAAAGACGGCGCCGAAATACTTAATCTGGTTATAGCCCACGCTGATTGCAATTTCGCGCACCGTCATATCCGTATCGGCAAGCAGGCGTTTTGCGTTATCCATTCTGACGCCGAATATATAATCGACCAATTTTTCGCCCGTTTCGCTTTTAAATAATCTGCCGAGGTAACTTGCATTCATACCGAAATTCTGTGCGACGGAGTCGACCGAAATTCCGGCGGAAAAGTTGCGGTTGATGTAGTCCTTTATATTAACTACAAGGTGGCGGCTTGAAGATATATCGGCTGCGATACGGCTGAACAGTTCGCGCAGCAGCATATGCATATCCACGCCGTCCGCCCAGACGCCCACCCTTTTTGAAATATCGGGGTAGGTTATATCGTAATTACCGGCGAGCAGGGCAAGGGTGGATCTGACGATTGCGGTTGCCGTTTTGCCGTCGGCTGTCGTTTCGGCATTTTTGGCGATGTTTTCGGCTTTATCGGACTCGCCTGCCGAGACCGCTTTAAGGTAATCGGCAGCTATCTTTCTTGCCGCATTATACAGTATAACGTCTTCCATACCCGAATAATATGTGATTTTATAATTTGTATTTATCGAATAAAGACTGTGCAGGCTCTGCACAAGGTCGGCTGCAAATTTTTCGACCCGCTGCCTGTATTTTTGTTCCGAAAGCACGACATAGATGATTTTTTCTTTTGAGGACGCCACCTGATAGGCTGCAAACCGCGAGTTCTCCTCCTCGCCGAGGCCTATAACGGCGTTGTAAAAATCCTCCTCGCTTTTGCCGAAGCGCTCATTTATCCGATCTTCGGCAAGGGCAAAATCGAACTCCGCAACAAAGCAGCCGCACTCCGTAAGCGGACGGTCATTCCAAAAAGATTTTTCTTTTTTAACGGCAAGTTCAAGCGGAAAGATGCCGTTATAAACAAGGGAGAGATTTTGACGTTTCCATTCCCATTCGAGCAAATAGCGATCAGCCTCATCATATGCCTGCTGAACCCTCTCGCGCATTTTCTTTTCGATAATTTTGACTGCATTGATGAGCACGGCAGGCGAGACAGGCTTTATATACAGGCGTTCCGCCTTGCAGTCGACCGCCGCCTTGGCGATTTTGAACTCTTCCCTGTCGCTTATTAATATCACGCTGACTTCAAAGCGGTTTTTATATGCCGTCTGCAATATTTTCACGCCGTCGGTTCCGTAAAGGTCGGCGTTTATCACGGCGATACCGTCGTGCTTTCTTTTTAAAAATTCAAGCGCCCTGTCGCCGTCGCCGTACATTTTCACAATGGTTGCCCCGGGGCAGTTCATATGCAGAGATTTTGCCGTGCTGTCCACAAATTCACGGTCTTTATCCGCTAAAACTATCGTATACATCGTTCCACCTGCCTTTAAGAAGAATTATATTTGATTACGCAGAGTCTTTACGGTCGGCGTCAGCCGACCGTAAAACCCAGTTAAAAATTATTTTATATGCACTTCTATATTGCAAACGCTGCCTGCGGCACGGTCGGGAACAAAGTTACCGTTTACACGCTCGCCGTCGGCTGTCATATAATTTTCGCCGTCGCGTATTACGGTCACATTATAGGTTGCGCCGCGCAGTTTACGGCTGATCTTAAAGCCGTTCCATTCGTCGGGAATACAGGGGTTGACGGTAATGCCGTTATATTCGGCGCGCACGCCCAGAATATACTCTGTCACCGCCACGTACATCCAGGCGGACGTACCCGAAAGCCAGCTGACATTGGCAAGCCCGAATTTATCCGACTCGGGGCCGAAAATGTTTGAAGAATAAACGTAGGGTTCGGCTTTATAGCGCCATTCGCCGGCGATCTCCTGAGCCTTCATCGGCAAAAGCTGCGAATAGTATTTATAGGCGCGGTTACCGTTGCCGAGCATACACTCGGCGATTATCGCCCAGGTATTTGCGTGGCAGAATATTGCGCCGTTTTCGCCGCAGCCCTTATTATAATTGGTAAGCGGATTTTCCTTTGACGGATAATCTTTAATCGAAGGGTGTATTTTTTTAATTCCGAGCGGCGTGTTAAGCAGGTCGTAAACGCTTTGCATGGCGGCAAGATTTTTGTCCCTGTCGCCCATACCGGAAATAACCGCCCAGGTTTGCGAATTAAGCCATATTTTAGCCTGCGGCTCGGCGTCCGAACCTAAATATCTGCCGTCGTCCATAATGGCGCGGCGATACCACGCACCGTCCCAGGCGAGGGTGTTGACAAGCGCCGTTTGCTTATCGTAGGCGGCGCGGTAAACGTCGGCGTTTTCGCCCAAAAGGTCAGCCATAAACATCATATCTTTAAGCGCCAAGCCGAACTGCATAGAGGTCCAGATGCTTTCGCCCTTACCCTCTTTGCAGACTCTGAAAAGCTGGTCGTTCCAGTCGGAACGAAGCATAAGCGGAAAACCGCGTTCGCCGAGGTGGGCAAGGGTAAAGTCGACCGCTTTTTTAAGATGCTCCCACACGGTGGCGCTGCCGCCGTCATAATACTCTACCGCCTGTTTAAGGAAGTCGGTGCCGCCCTCTTCCCTTACAAGTTTGGCGCATGAAAGTATTGTCCACAAATGGTCGTCCGAATGAACAGTTGTGACGGGTTCCCAACCCTCGGTCGGGAAGAAATAGTGATTCACGTGTCCGTCATTATACTGCTGCGAGAGCAGAAGTTTGATTTTATCTTCCGCACGGGCGGTATCAAACGGTATCATTGACAAAATATCCTGCGCCGTATCGCGGTAGCCTACGCCCCTGAATGTTCCCGTTGCGTAGTAGGATATATTTCTTGAAAATTGGAAATTACGCTCCGCCTGATAAGGGTTCCAGATGTTGACCATACGCTCGGCGTTTTTGTCGGGCAGTTCACACTGAACGTGCGAAAGAAAACCGTCCCACTGTTCTTTAAGCGCTTTAAATGATTTTTCGCAAAAATCGGGTTCGCGGCATTCTGCCACTGCCGATTTTATATCCTCGTCGGTCATTGCGGCGCCGAGATAAATATGAACCGTCTCGGTCTTTCCGGCTTTAAGCGACAGCGGAATTTCAAGCGCAAAGCAGGGGTCGCCGCCTGCCATAGTGCTGCCCGAACAATGCCCCTGCTCAATCCTTAACGGATTTTCTTCGCTGCGGTAAGCGCCCACGAACTCGTCACGGTCACCGTCAAAGCCTGCTATGGGACGGTCGGCTGCAAAATAAATAAGCGGGGTTTCATCCGGTTTGGGCTGGTTTTCGACGCCGTACTTATAAACCAAAATATCATCAAGCGTGTATACCGAAAGTTGATGCTTATTGTAGCACTGCCATTGCAGTTCGCGCATAAATTCCATCATACCGAGTTCAACATAGGGGAAAACGGTCACATCACGGTCGGTATCCGACGTAAGTTTGAGTTCCCAGATAAGGGCGTTTTGGTATTTGCCGACAAAATAGCGTGCGTCGGCACGAAGTCCGTTTTTCTCCGACATAAAGTCGGTATATCCCATACCGTGGGTGGCTTTCCACTTATCGGGTTTAACGGGGGTCGGTTCGGCGGTGGGGCAAAAAACGGTGTCGCCGTCCTTTATATATGTATAAAAGCCCGAACGGTCGGTCGGCAAATGGAAAAACCTGTAGTGGTTAATTCGCCATATCTGCGGGGATTTATAGAACGCAACACCGCCGCCCGCCTGTGATATCATAGTATGGAAAGTGCCGTTGCTTAAATAGTTTATCCAGGGCGTGGGGGTATCGTACTTCAAAATTTCAATTTCGTGCGTATTATCAAGAAAATTATATCTTTTGTTATTCATTTTTCATATCCTTTACTCTTTGGGCATCCAGTTTTTGACCTTTTCGAGCCATTTGTCAAGCAGTGCGGCAAAACATTCGTCGGCGTGGGCTTTATCCGAAAGGCGCGCATTTGCGTTCCAGTGAGGTTCGTTATCACCGATATATTCAAGGTGCACCGTTTCGGGCGCAACCGCCATAACACCCTCGGTTTCGGGCTTGTCGGCATGGGCGTTAAAGTCCTGCGAGCCGAGCAGCGCGCTGTATATTTCCACCCACGGGCCGGAGGGGGATTTATTATCTGTCCACCAACTGTCCCCCAATTCGTTTTTGACCTCGTACATAGTCAGTTTTGCAAGCACCACGCGAAGCATATGCTCAATATTAGGCCCCTGATGGTGTACTATCAGGACAATATGGCGGAAGCCGGTTTTCATATACCCTTTTAAAAGTTCGTAACAATAGTCCATAAACAAATCAACGCTGAAATCTATCGTATATTTTTCGGTGCCCGACACCGCGTTACCGTTGGGGCAGCAGGTGACGGTGGGTGCGATTACGATAGGGTAACGCTTTTCGATTTCAGCCAACAGCCTTTCGGGGAAGATTATATCCGCACCGAGCGGCAGCTGACTTCCGTGGTATTCAACCGTGCCGAACGGGATAAATAACGGAAGACCCTTATCACGGTATTCGTCAAGTTCCCGCGGGCAGGAATTTACAACATAAGGCATAAAACAAGATCTCCTTTCAGCAGTTTAACGGGGGTCACAAGCCGACCCCCGTTAGTTTGAAAAATAATTACTGTTCATTTTTAAGGGCGCGTTCAAGCCAGACGGAACCAACGTCCATAGCGTTATAAAGCCCCTGCTTCTCGCTCTTTTTAATAATACGGTCGCGCGAGCGAATCTCATTGTCGGTATACATCAACTGCACGACGATTTTATCGGAAAGTTCAATATCCTCAAGTTTTTTGCCGTTTTTAACGGTAAGCATTACAACATACTTATCGGACATATTTCCGTAATACAGGGTTTCGTCTTTCCTTACAAGCGGCTTACCCTTATATGTTAAAAATTTGTCAGTCATAAGTTCCTCCCTAATCCGTAAGATAATATTTTACAAGGCTTTGCAGCAAAGCGTCACGGTCCACCCTTCTGATAAGGCTGCGCGCGTTGTTATGCGTAGTTATATAAGTAGGGTCTTCGGACAGTATATATCCGACAATCTGATTTATCGGGTTATAGCCCTTTTCTTTTAACGCGTTATAGACTTCCTGCATTATCTGCCTTATTTCCCTCTCCCTGTCGTCACAGATGGAAAATGTCATTGTTCTGTCGCTTGCCACTTTACTAACACCTCTCTTTTGGGATACAGTTCCCATATTGACTACTTTATTTTACAACACAGCACCGCTTTTTTCAAGATATTTTTTGTAAAAGTTTATGAAAGCGGGCAATCGGTGTATACAAACGGGATAAGTTGTGATAAAATAATAACACTACAGTTTGGGAGTGACGGTTTTGACAAACACCAAAATAAAAGTCATAAGATATATCGGGTTTGCGCTTACGCTTACTGCGATGATAACCATATTTATGTTTTCGTCCGGCGATTCGGATGTTTCAAGTGCGCAAAGCGGAAAGGTCACAAAGGCGGTAATTCGGGTCACGCGCAGCAATTACAATTCGCTTTCGGAAAAGAAGCAGACCTCAATATATAACCAAACCAATCATACTGTACGCAAACTGGCTCATTTTTCGGTCTTTGCATTTTTGGGATTTTCGGTTATGACGGCGGCGGCGACCTATAAAACCGACAGCCGTTCGGGCAGCGTGCGGCGGCTGATATTTTGCGCAGCATATTGTCTTGCCTATGCCGTATCGGATGAATTTCACCAAACATTTGTATCCGGCAGAAACGGCAACATCATTGATGTTTTAATAGACTTTTCGGGCGCCTGCGTCGGTATGGCGGCGGCTTGGCTGATTGTGCTCAAATTTATAATTCCGCGCTGCGAATCCGGGAAAAAGGCGTAGCCGCCTCGTTTTGTTTTGCCCGCATTCGCGGCAAAATGATTTTAAAAGGTAAAGCCGCCCCCAACGATATTGCGTATAACAAGTATAAAAAATATTCCTGCGGGTAAAATAAAGGGAACACCCGAACGGAACGGGTTGAAATTTAACGGAGGAATATTTATGAACGGTGAAATAATAAATGTAAAAGGGTATGAATTTCTTGATTCGCGCGGCAATCCCACGGTTTATGCCGAAGTGAAACTTGCCGACGGCAGCTGCGGTGCGGCGCTCTCGCCGTCCGGTGCGTCAACCGGGCGTTATGAAGCGCTTGAATTACGGGACGGAGATGCCTCACGGTACAACGGCAAAGGCGTACTTTCCGCCGTCAGAAATATAAACGAACGGATAGCGCCGGCGCTGGCTGCCGGAGGAGTCTGCGACCAACGGACGCTTGACGAAACGATGATAGACCTTGACGGAACCGAAGACAAGTCGGGTCTCGGTGCAAATGCCGTTCTTGCGGTGTCGCTTGCCGGCGCGCGTGCATTTGCAAAATCGCAAGGGCTGCCGCTTTTCTGGTATATCGGCGGCATATCGGGCGAAAGACTTCCCGTGCCGATGATGAACATACTCAACGGCGGCGCACATTCATCAAATAACATTGATATTCAGGAATTTATGATAGTACCGACGGGGTGCCCGTCTTTTAAAGAAGCACTCCGCACCGGATCGGAGATATATCACGCCCTCGGTTCTATATTAAAAAGCGAGGGACTTTCTGCCGGCGTCGGCGACGAAGGCGGATTTGCCCCGGATCTTAAAAGCGACGAACAGGCTATTGAATATATATTAAAAGCCGTTGAAAAAGCGGGCTTTGACGACAGCAATGTTAAACTTGCGCTTGATATCGCCTCCGGCGAATGGTACGACAACGGCACCTACCATCTGCCGAAGCGCAACGTCACAATGGATTACGAAGAACTTATAAGTCATATTGAAAACTTAGTTGACACCTACCCGATCATATCGGTTGAAGACGGTCTGGGTGATGACGACGCCGAGGGGTGGAAAGAACTGACCGAGCGTTTGGGCGACCGCATAATGCTGGTCGGCGACGACCTTTTTGTTACCAACATTAAACGGCTTAAAGAGGGTGTAAAGCAAGGTGCGGCAAACTCAATTCTTATAAAATTGAACCAGATCGGCACGCTCAGCGAAACACTGGACGTTATACGCTACGCGAAGTCTAAGGGCTACACGCCTATCGTATCGCACCGTTCGGGTGAAACGGAGGATAGCTTTATCGCCGACCTGTCGGTAGGTATGAACTGCCCGTTTATTAAATCGGGTGCGCCCTGCCGAACCGACCGCGTAGCAAAATACAACCGATTGCTAAGGATAGAAAGTTATTTAAAAAACTGAAATTCCAAACACAAAAAGGTGAACCTTATTCACCGTCGGAACGGCGCGGCGAAACATCGGCGACGTCATTAAGATAATAATGAAAAGCACCTGATCGGGTCATTCCCAATCAGGTGTTTTTTACAGGCTCAAAAGGTATCGGTTCGGGCAAATCCAAATCCGCGCCGTTAACAATGCGGCTCGGGTTGATTTCAAGCAGTTTTTTGCTGAATTCGGTGCCGTATTTACGGGTTAAATACTCCCTTGTTCTGCCCATTTCGGTAGTTCTGACATCGGCACTGTGCGCATCGCTCGCCACCGCCGCTATAAGATTGTGATGCGCCAATTGTTCGGCACATAAGCGCTGTTCTTGACCGAAATCGCCAAAAAAACTGCTCTTATTGACCTGAAGCAGACAGCCCATTCTAACAAATTTATAGGCAATCTGCCAGTCATACAAAACAAATTCATATCTTTCGGGATGGGCTATTATCGGCACAAACCCAAGTTCCAGGCACCGATACATTACATCAAAGGCGTAATCGGGCAATTCATCAAACGGGAATTCGGTTAAAAAATATTTGCCGCCGTTAATAGTTCTGACACGCCCGTCCTCAAGCAGTTCGGGCAGATACTCGGTCGCGTAAATTTCGGCACCGCGGTAAATCTTTATGGGGATGCCGGCGCGGTTTACAGCAGCAGAAAGTATTTCAAATGATATCTCGATGTCCTCATTTTCATAATTTCCGCAAACATCCGGTATATTGCAATGCGGGGTCGCAACAATGGCATCCACACCGCTTTCGGCTGCTGTATCCAGCATTTCAAGCGATTCGACAATATTGCGTGAACCGTCGTCAATTCCCGGAATTATGTGCGAATGGATATCTGTCATTTGTTTCAACTCCCGAAAAAGCAGCCGTGCCGGAAGCATAACCATAACATATGTATACGATTCCGCTGCTTATAAAAATACTTTTTTAACAACCGTATCCCCGAACATATTTTTAAGGGTAAAGGTTATTTCCGTCTGTTCTTCTTCGGTTGAATAGTTCACGGTAAAGGTTAACGCCGATGTTGCGTCATTTCCGAAACCGTCATCCGCACTGACCGCGCCTATCTTCACCATATCCTCAAGCGTATTGCATTCCGCAACGGAAAGAAGCTCCGCGTCGACCGTAATGGTGGGTGCGTCATAGTTTTCCAATCGAAGCAATACGCTCTCACTCAGCTTTTCGCCGTTTTGCAGAAAGACCGAATACCTTATTTTCTTTATGCTGTTTTCATTTGTCGGGATATAGGTTACCGCTATGCGCGGCGTTATGTCGCTGCCGTCAACATCTTCGGCTGTGACACCGTCCATTGGGTCAAACCGCCCCTTACCGTCAAATTGCAGTTCCTTTTCAACGATATTCAGGCACGCCTGCCCGTTATTATCGGAAACCCCGCCGTGCCCTGAATTGTTTTCCGAAAGCGGGTCGGAAACTTTTCCGCCAAAGTAAAACACAGCCGCCGTTACGGCAAGTAAGATTACGGCTGCGGCGGCAACAAATCCCCTACCTGCCGTTAGTAATTGCTGTTTCCGTTTTTTCGGCATCGGTATCTTTTATACGCTTTTTTGCAGGATAGTTATTTTCGCTTTCACGGGCGCCGTAACTGTCGGCAGAGCCGTATCCGCCGTATCTTCCGTATCTTCCGTATCTTCCGTATCCGCTGTATCTGCCGTATCTGCCGTACTTACCATATCTGTAATAACTTCTGTTTGACATAGAGGAAGAATCCATGCCGTTGAATATGCATCCCGCGATTTCGGTTCCGTAATTTGACACGCTCTGTATACCGTCTGCTATTTGATTCTGTTTTGCGTAATCCTGGCGTATAACATAAACCAAAGCGTCGCATTGCTCGGATAGGCTTGACGACTCCGAAATAAGGGTGCATGCCGGAGTATCAAGCACAATATAATCCCAATCTTTTTTAAGTCCGTTTAAAAAACTTGTCAACCTATTGGAATTGAAAAGGCGCAAAAGTTTTTTTCCTTCATCCTGCGGATTTTCTTTGGCGAGGACGTAAAGGCTGCTTTTGCCGACCCTGTAGGCTTCATCATATTTTCCGAGCAGAACGTCTACCACGTCGCACTTTAACTGCGATTTATCCTCAAAAAACCGATGTACGGACGGATGATAGAAGTCCATATCTATAAGCAATACGTTCTTCCCGTTTTCCGCCAACGCCTTTGCGGTATTGTAAGCGCAAAGCGTTTTCCCCTCACCCGGAAGGGTGGACGTAAACATAAATATTTTCCCGCCGTCTTTTGACGGATAGTGCTTAATAAGTCTAAGCGCTATACTGTAAAATTCCTCGCGGAAAACATTGCTCACATTCGGGTTTGAAATGTCCGGCTGCTGGTTAAGCGATTTTGAGTTCTTTTTAATACTGATTTCCGGCACAACGGACAGGCAATTGATATTAAAGAGTTCCTTTATTTCGGAACTGCGGCGCACCGTTTTCCTTGTAACGGCATAAATGACAACCACCGCTGCGGCGGCAAACAATCCGGCAGCCGCGCCCACCAGCATACCTTTCCTCAGGGAGGGTGTATTGGAAGGGCTTGTCGGTTTTTGCGCCGGCTCGATTATATTATACCTCGCCTCGCCTATAACTGTTTTTGAGATTTCCGGAAGGTGTTCAAACACCGAGTTAATTACATTAAAAGAGAGCTCCGGGTCTTTTGAAGTTGCAGAGAGTTCCATAAGGTTGGAATCTTTGACGGTTTCAACCGAAATATCGGCATTTTTCGCCTCATTGCCTACATCTTCCTTCAAATCTTTCACCATAGCGTCCGATGTTATAAGGGACGGAAAGATTTTTGAAAAACGGTCGGTATCAGAACTCTTGGCGTAATTGTACGAATAGGATATATCCTCATCTCCGTAGTTCACCTTAGTGCTCACCGTGAAGGTAATTGACGAGGTGTAAAGCGGCGTGCGGAAAACGGTCAGGCGAAGATAATTTGCCAGCGCACCTACGCATATAAGCAGAACTATTATCCATTTTAATTTTTTTGCGCTTTCAACGATATCACCGATCAGGGTGTAAAAATCAACGGTATCTGCGTTCTGGTTGTTTTTCATATCTTCGTTCATAACTTACCGCTCCTCCTTTCCCGTTTCACTCTCAGAGGTGTAGTATTTGTACGAATATGCGCCATACATTTTGCTCTTCCTGTCCGGTACCGTGTCGGCTGCGTCGTCAAGGTCGTTGATAATATATCCGATATATTCGCTGTCGGCTTCGCGCCTTATTTCAATCTCATCGTTTATTTCCACATAACCTGCGACATCCTGCCTTACTACCAGCAAGGACGCGTCAACCACATCAAGCAGCATCCGTGTTTCCGATTTTAAAAATGACGGCGCCGTGTCCACAATTATATAATCCATATTCTCTTTGGCATAATCCAAAAGTTTTAAAAAACGGTCGCTTTTAATAATACCTCTGGCATCGGGGAATGAAGTACTGTTGACGCAGAAATACAATTTTCTTTTTGCGTCGTATTTTATTGCGTCTTCAAGCCCGATCTCTTTTTTGATATAACCCGCCAGTGTAGCGGAGGACGGCGGCATATCAAACATTTTGTAAATTGACGGTTTTCTGAAATCGGCGTCCAAAAGCAGTACCTTTTTGCCTTTTTCAACAAGGGTCAGGGCGATGTTGGACGATACCGTGCTTTTACCTTCATTTTCACACACACCGCCTACCGCAATTACCTTGCCGCCCGATTTACGCATTTTATAATCTATATCATCGGATATTCTGCGGTAAGATTCCACATACCTTGACGAGAGCAAAGGCCTGGTCACAAGCAGGGAATACTTTTTATTTTTATGCGTCCTTTTATTCTTTTCGTGCATAATCGTGCCGATGCATTTACCTTCAAGGTTATTACGGGCGTCCGCCTTTGTTTTAACGGTATCGCGGGTAACGGATTCATAAACCGAAACTCCTGCGGTTGCCGCGGCAAATAAAAACATACCCAAAGCGGTATATTTGCCGATGTTATTATCGGTGTCCGCTTTAGTGGGTATATCGGCATTTTTCACGGTTTCTATAACTGCGTTGCCGAACAGTTCATCGGTTACGGTGTGGCAGTTATCAAGTATCAGGTTCACAGCTTTATAGGCATACTCCGGGCTGTACGAGGTGACCGAAACATTCAACTGATTGGTCGAGGGCACATCTGTTACGTTTAAAGTAATCTTGCTGAAATCCAATCCGGTATCTTTTGCGACCCGCTGTTCAACGGCCTTGCCGCCGAGCACGTTTTTATAGACATCAGCCATTGATATCGCCGTGTCTATCGCATTATACGCATTTGCACTATTGCTCGACGATTTAGCGGTTACGGCTATAACCGCGGTCGATGTATAGGAAGGTTTGCTTTTGATCGTTCCGTATGCCAAAGAAGCCGCCAGAACCGTCAGCGCTGCCATTATAATAAACGGCAGATTTCTGAGCAGGTCGTTCATTACCACGTTGATATTCATACCGGACAGGCTTATTTTATTACTGTTTTTCATTTACATTATCCTTCGCTTTATCGTTTGATATGCGGCGTTACCGCTCAGCCTCAACCACAACAACCAGGTAAGATGTCCCCGATTTCCCGGTTGGGGCGGTGTAGCGGTAGCAAACTTCGTACACGCCGGGCGTATTTGCGTCAACCGTACCGGTTATTGCAATATCTTTCACACTGCACTGTACAGGCGACTGATCAAGTGATTTACCCCTTAAGGATACGCCCGTAAAGTAGGTTGTCGGGTCGATCGCCGTCCCTGCGGGAACGTATACTATATAATCGGATAAATGAACATCAAACTGCAATTCGGAGGAAGTTGTAAGATGAACCGGAAGTTCCAGACTCGACTCATCGCCGCCGCTGTTCGCCGCCTTAACGGTTATTGAATAATCGCCGCTCTCGATAAGACTTATATTGCTGTCTGTTATGCTTACATTATTGCTGATATCGCCGTCAAGAACGTCGGTTGCGCCTATGCACTCAAGCAACGTAATATTCCTTCCCGTCTGATATACAAGGGATTGACTGAGCGTAAATCGCGGGGAATGATAATCCGTGAATTTCACCTGTCTTTTGTAAGATGAAACATTGTTGCTCTTATCAAACGCTATATATTCCAGTGTGCAGACGCCGTGGTCCGTAAACTTTGAGCGATTACCGACTATCATAGAATCGGTAACATCGCCGTCCTTGTTGTCACTTGCGGTCAGGCCTTTTTTTAATTCGCTGTCCGTAGCGGTTGACAGCACTTCGATCTCGCCCAGCGAGTCGGTTATTTCGGGAGGAGTATCATCCCTCCCCATTTTAATTGTGATATACAATCCTGCGTAGGCAATTATGCTTGCCGCACACAAAACAGATATTAAGATACGCAGATATCTCATTTCCTCACCCTTTGTAATCCTGAAAATACCGATACTGTTCAACCGCAGCCAAGGCACAGGCCGAACACACTTCATAACGGCTCATATTAAATAATACAACATAACCCGTGTGCAGTCAATAGAAATTATTGTAAAAGCAACTGTCAAGTAAAAGTTGGCAAGAAAACCTGCACACAAAAATCCATATACAGTTTACCCCCCCGAATATTTTTGTCAAGAGGAAAAACAAATAATTGTCAAAACACGAAATGCATTTCGTGTTTTGACAAAAATTAAAAATTGCTTCCGATTCACTGTCCTAAAAATATATTCAGAGGAAAAACTATATAAAAATCTTTTGGCTTTTTCGATTTTTGTGTGCGTTGGGGAAGTTCTTTTTTGAACTTCCTCTTCTTTTTGCCTATTTTTATTTTACACTAAGATTGTAAAATCGACGCATCGCTGCACAGGCAGATATTCGATGCTTCAGGTTTTAAGTCCGGGCTGCACATAATTTTGCGCCACCGAGCGGTAAAACACCGCATTTGCCGCCTTTATATACGGAACCACACCTATCAGTGCGACGCCCAGAGTTAAAAAACAGAGCAATATCCAGCCGGCGAAACTTAAATGCAGCCTGAAAAGTTTTAATTTTTTGCCTTTCATCATCGCACGCGAGCGCCCGAGCACTTTAAGAGGGTCGCTTTTCGGCTCATCCGCTAAAATGTACGGCGTAAGCGCGTAACCGTATGCGGCAATCACCGCAGGTGCCAGCGCTGCCGGAATAAGCGCCATAAGCCAGATGTTCCCCGGCTTTATAAACACCGCTATGACTATAAGCAAAACCGACCACACCGCCGTAAAAACGCTTTTAAAAAACCTTACGGCAAAGGCGCGAAAAAAGCATTTAAACCTTGCAAACAGCGCGTCCGCGTCGGCAACGCGCCCTTTTGTAAGTTCAAGAAAAAAGTATGCAAAACCGACGCTTATAACGCCGCCGAGCAGGAACACAGCCCATGCCCATATATCCGACCCCAATGACACAAAAGAGGTGAATTTAATGCCGAAAGCCTTTCCGAGCGGCTCTTTGAATTTGTCATAATTAAGTTTGACAAAAGGGGTTATCCATGTCACGGTTCCGCCGAGCGCCATAGCAATAACGGTGGTAAAAACCGCCGACACCCCGTTCCCTGCGAGTGCCTGCCGCGCCGTTTTTCTGTAATCTTTCGCCGTCATTGATCAGTCCCGCTTTCCTGCTGTATTGTTGTGTTGTTCTGTCTTATATTATTTTACCTGACGTTTTAAATCAGATTTCGTTATGCCAATATTTCCGGTCAAGACTGCGGTACTGTATAGCAGCCGAAATATGTTTGAATCCGATATCGGTTTCTCCGTCAAGGTCGGCTGCGGTGCGGGCAACCTTAAGTATACGGTCATAACTGCGTGCCGACATACCGAGGTTGTCAAACGCTGCGTGCAGCGCTTTTTCCGCCTGCGGGGTAAGGGTACAGAACCTGCGTATAAGCGTAGGCGTAAGGCGGGCGTTACAGGTTATCCCCGTGCCGGCGTACCGCTCGGCTTGTATTTTCCTTGCGGCTTCAACCCGTTTTGCAATTTCCGCGCTGGTTTCTTCCTTAACCGACTCACCCGTCAGTTCCTCATATTTCACAGGCGGCACCTCAACGTGAATATCCAGCCTGTCAAGCATCGGTCCCGATATCCGCCCGAGATAGTTTGCAACCGCCGCAGGCGAACAGGTACATTTTTTGGTGGGATGTCCGTAATATCCGCATGGGCAGGGATTCATAGCCGCTACAAGAGTTATTGAGCAGGGATATGTAACGCTTGTAAGCGAGCGGGATATTGTAACACACCCGTCCTCAAGCGGTGCGCGCAGGGTCTCCATAGTATGGCGCGAAAATTCGGGCAGTTCATCCAAAAACAGAACTCCGTTATGCGCCAGCGACACTTCGCCCGGTTTCGGGATAACTCCGCCGCCTATAAGTCCGGCAACAGAGGCTGTATAATGAGGGTTGCGGAACGGCCGCGTGGATATGACCGCGCCGCCGCTCGGCAAAGTGCCGGCAACCGAATGTACTATTGTTGTTTCAAGCGATTCTTCAAACGTCATTTGCGGCAGTATTGTGGGCAGCCGCTTCGCAAGCATACTTTTACCCGAACCCGGAGGGCCCACAAGCAGCACATTATGACCGCCCGCAGCGGCAATTTCAAGTGCTCTTTTAGCGGTATACTGACCCTTGACTTCGCAAAAGTCGACATCATATGCGCGCTGCTCGCGCATTATCGGCGAAAACGGTGCGGGCGGTATGTGTTTTTTGCCGCGCAGATGCGCCACAAGTTCGCCCACAGTTTTAACGGGATAAATCGTGACCCCGTCAACCACCGCTGCTTCACGCGAATTTCCGGCAGGCAGAAAAACCTCCCCGAAACCGTGATTTCTTGCAAAAATCGTCATAGGCAGCACGCCTTTAACGGGGCGCACTTCACCGTCAAGCGAAACTTCGCCTATAAACACGCTTTTCGTATTATCGGCACTGATTTCGCCGAGTGCGTCCAAAATCGAAACCAGTATCGGCAAATCGTAAACAGCGCCCTCTTTTCTTACGCCGGCAGGCGCAAGGTTGACCGTGATTGAAGTAAGCGGCAGTTCAAAACCGTTATTTTTTAACGCGGCTCTGACGCGGTTTTTGGATTCTTTAACCGCAGCGTCGGGCAAGCCGACTATATCGAACGCAGGCATACCTGCGGAAATATCCGTCTCAACGGTTACCGCAAAAGCGTCTATACCGGAAAGACCGCAACTTGTTTGTTTTGAAAACAATTAACATATCCCCTGTCAGGACAATATTCGGGGCAGCCGAGCAAAGCAGTCTTCCCCCCATCATATTGTCTATTCGATTATAACAAGTATAATTCATTCGGCGAAATTTAGCAAGAACTTTATAAGAAATTTATTGAAATATCGCATAAAAAGTTGTAAAATAACAGACAAAGCGATTGCGGCGGAACGGTTTTGCCCGATTGTTCCGCCCGACGCGAAATAAAAATATTAAATATATTATATTATAGTACGGAGTGAACCGGAAATGATAAAAGTATCACCTTCAATATTGACCGCCGATTTTCTTAACCTTGAGCCGACTTTAAAAGAACTTGAGAATGCCGGCACCGATATGCTGCATATGGATGTTATGGACGGTATTTTTGTGCCGAATATTTCGTTCGGTATTCCGCTTATTAAATCGGTAAAGGCTCACACCTCGCTTCCTATGGACGTTCACCTGATGATCGACCGTCCGCACAGGTATATTGACGAGTTCTGCAAGGTCGCCGATATCCTCGGTTTTCACTATGAAGCGGGTTCGCCGGTTGACTCCACGCTTAAAAGAATACGTGAAAACGGCGTGCGTTCCTGCCTTACAATAAAGCCCTGCACCGCGGCAGAAGAGATATTTCCGTATCTTCCGCTTTGCGATATGGTGCTTGTAATGTCGGTTGAACCGGGATTCGGCGGGCAGAGTTTTATGCCGGAGTCGCTCGGCAAACTGCGCGCATTAAAAAAGGAAGCGCAAAGGCAGGGGCTTAATATTGATTTAGAGGTTGACGGCGGCATAAACGCCGCTACCGCGCCGCAGGCGGCAGAAGCCGGGGCGAACGTTCTTGTTGCCGGAAGTTTCCTGTTTAATGCGGAAGACAAAAGCGCTGCGGTGCGTAACTTAAAATCACTCTGATATTCTGTTTAAATCAGGAATTAACCGACAAACAAAGGGGACGGTAAAATTGAGAAAAACGAAAATAGTATGTACAATCGGTCCTTCAAGCAACAACCATTCCGCCCTTACGGGAATGGCGCAGGCAGGTATGAATGTTGCGCGGCTGAATTTTTCGCACGGAACACACGAGGACCACAAAAAGAACATTGACCTTATAAAGCAGGTGCGGCAGGAACTTAATCTGCCGATAGCAATTATGCTTGATACAAAAGGCCCCGAATACCGCATCAGAACCTTTAAAGACGGAAGTGTTTTTCTTAAAAAAGGCGATAAATTCACCTTTACAACCGAAGAAGTCATAGGGGATGAACACCGTGTATCGGTAAGTTACGAGGGGCTTGCGCGCGACCTTGACGTTGGCGATACCATACTGCTTAACAACGGACTTTTATCTTTTAAGGTTGAAAGCCGAACCGATACCGAGCTTAACTGCGTAACCGTTATAGGGGGCGAACTTTCAAACCGTAAAAGTATGAGTTTTCCCGGCAAGGTTCTTAAGCAGGAATTTTTAAGCCGTCAGGACAAAGAGGACATCAGGTTCGGACTTGAAAATGACATTGATTATATAGCCTGTTCGTTCGTTTCGCGCGCCGAAGACCTTATAGCAATGCGTGAATTTTTGAAAGAATGCGGCCACGAGGATATTTCCCTTATCGCAAAAATCGAAAATCAACCCGGTGTTGACAATATTGAAGAAATATGCAAATATTGCGAAGGGATAATGATAGGGCGCGGCGATATGGGGGTTGAAATTCCGTTTGAAGAACTCCCCGCAATACAGAAAAAACTGATTACAAAATGCCGCCTGCTCGGCAAACGGGTCATAACCGCGACCGAGATGCTTGAATCCATGATATACAATCCGCGGCCGACAAGGGCGGAGATATCCGACGTTGCCAACGCCGTTTACGACGGCACCAGCGCAATTATGCTGTCGGGCGAGAGCGCAGCCGGCAAATACCCCGTTGAAGCGGTGGCTACCATGTCCAAAATTGCCGAAAGTACCGAGCGCAACATTCATTACGCAAAGCGGTTCTACGGTTCCGATTTTAAAATCCGCAACACGGTTGACGCTATTTCCCACGCCACCTGCGCTATGGCAATGGATATCGGCGCGAAGGCGATAGTCGCCTGCTCGCTTTCGGGTATGACGGTGCGTATGGTTTCAAGATTTCGTCCCGACGTCGACATTCTCGGCATAACGACCAACGAAAAAACCTGGCGTCGCCTGGCGTTGTCGTGGGGGGTTACGCCGCTGCTCTGCCAACAGTTTAATACAACCGACGAGTTGTTTGAGAACGTTAAAAAAATAGCCGGGAGAACGCTGTCGCTTTCGTCGGGCGACGAGATAGTAATAACGGGCGGCGTTACCAACGGATGCTCAGGCACCACCAACCTTATAAAGGTTGAAAAATTCAAATAACACGCGGCGCTCGATCCTCTTTTACGAAGTGCGCTGCACGGTATGAAACAGCATTGATTTCCTTGTATGAGCCGAGTGTCCGAGAAGAATTTATGGTATTGTAGGGGTATTGGTCTTCGTTTCATGCCAGTGCCTCCCTTCTTTGGTTTACAACATGTTACCGTCCTATGCACCATATATCAAGCATATTATAGGTAGAGACGCGGAGAAAACGGGAGAAAACAGGGGCTTATCTTCGGGCACAATGCAGGCTCCAAAGCGCCCTGTTTCTTCCTGTTTTTTCAACTTACCTGCGGATGTGTTCGTCAAGTAAAAAGTGATGCAAAAGGTCACCCAAAAAGTTAGCGCTGTCAACGCCGGGAAGAAGTAGGAAGTGGATTGCAGGCAAGCAGGGCTTGTCCATGCTTGCCTTGGCCGCCGCATAGCAGATTGAGCGCAGGCAGTCAAGGGTGGCGAAGCCACTTGCGAAGCCCTTGACTGAATGCGAACAATCTGCTACCTCGTGACCTTTTGCGTCAAGTCGCGTGCCCCACGCAGAGCCCCAATGCATCAATTTTGGAGCCCTTTGGTAAGACCGAATGCGTCCGTTTTCGTGCGCGGCTGCATCAAATCTGGCGCGCGAGATTTCACGGCGAAGCCCGCTGTCTGCGAATCGACTGGGTCAGCCGGTAGCTCTCGCCGGAGAAGATCACAATGTGGGAATGGTGAATCAGCCGGTCCACCAGAGCAGCAGTCAGTCTGTTGTCGCCAAAGACGGTATTCCACTGGGAGAACTCAAGGTTGGATGTAATGATCAGACTCTTGCGTTCATAGCAGTCGGAGATTACCTGAAACAACAGTTCGGCGGCGTCCTTGTGCAGAGGAACGAAGCCAATTTCGTCCACGACAATCAGCTCTACCTTCTTCAGTGTGGCAAGATAAGCGTTCAGCGTGCCCTTGTTGTTCTTCTCCAGAAGAATATTTGCAAGGGAAACTGCCGTGAAGAATCGGACTCCGTGGCCCTCCTGACACGCCTTGAGCGCAATGGCTGTAGCGAGATGCGTCTTGCCTGTACCAACTGTACCCATAAAGATCAGGTTCTCGTGCTGTGGAAGGAAAGCCAGTCCCTCCATGTATTCGCGGGTCAGTCCCATCGGCAGTTCAATGGCATTGCTCCAGATAAAATCATCCAGCGTTTTCATTACACGAAAGCCGGCAGTTTTCACCATGCGGTTAATCTTGTTGACCTCGCGCTCCCTCAGCTCCAGCCGCAGGAGGTCGGTAATATACTGCTCAGTGTTCTCGTACTGCACATTACGCCATTCCTTTGCCATGCCGCCCAGTTTCAGCGTCCGCATGGACTGCTCAATGAATTCAGACATGCTCTTCACCTCCCATTAGTCCGTCGTAGGCGGCAAGATTTGGATTGTAGTTGAGTGCTGGTGTTGGCAGCTTCAGCGGAGTCGGACGATGCTCTTTCTTCGCAATCAAGTAATAGCACTGGCGGATGCTGTCTGCATCGGTACGCCCATTTTCGCCGGCCAGAGCAAGCGCGTCCTCGCACAGCTCCGCGTTGCCGTCTGAAATAATTTCACGCAGCAGGTGGAGCGCACTCTTTCGTTCCTTGCCCTGACTCTGCGACAGATAGCTCTGCCAGCTGCCTGGCATCTGGTGAAAGAAGCGGGTGTGCTCAATGGCTCCCGGCTTGCGGCACAGCGTAGTGACGTACTGCGTCCAGTCGTAGATTTCCTCATTGTTGCCATAGCTGCGTTTGAACTTTCCAACCGGAGCATGGTCATGGAAGAACTCCACATGGTCGAAGAAAATCTTTGCCTGCACCTTTTCCCCTGCAAGGGTGGGCGAGAGTCCGTAACGGTTGGTATCAATTGTGACGAACCCGCTCTTGCCTACAGAAAGCGTTGTGTAGCGGAATACCGGGAAATCGTAGGCTGGCAGTTCAAGAAGCTTGCCGCATTCTTCTTCCCACAATTCCTGAATGGGAACCTTGCGGATATAGTGCGTGCGCTGGGCGTCTTTCTCACACCATTCCCAGAGAGATTCGTTGAATTCTGTGAACGATGTAATCTTCGGCACGGGGACAAAAGCGTTGCGACGGCTGTAACCAACCTTGTTCTCCACATTGCCTTTTTCGTTGCCGGATGCTGGATTGCAGAAATCAGCCTGAAAACGGTAATGCAGCATGAAACGGGTAAATCCGTCTGTGAGGATACGCTCTGTCCCACTGAGCACCTGCGCAACGGCAGTCGTCATGTTGTCGAACCGCAGCCGGGCGGGTACGCCGCCGATATGCGCAAAGATCCGTTTCATTCCTTCCAGCAGGCATTCCTGATTTTGTGATGGAAACACCTGCGTATAACCCTTGTTGGAGTATGGGAAGGAAATGGTCAGCGCATAGCCGGTATGCTCCTGTTCGTCGCTGCCGTAGTACAGCACTTCACCGAAATCCACCTGCCCACAGCCCTGCGGATGGGCAATGGCAGATAACCGCTGCCTTCTGCATGCATGGTGAACTTCTTCTTACGCGCATAGCGTTTGACACTGGAATAGCTTCCGGTAAAGCCGTGCTCGTCACGAAGCCGACAAAACATTCTCCACATCGTGTGGCGCTGCTTTCTCGGAATCCTCCGATCTGTTTCCAGCCACTCGTCTATGATGGGAATGAATGCTCCCAGCACGGGATAGCTCTCCGGCTCCAGATTCGGAAGCTCACTTTCGCCCCAGTCTTCCTGGTAGGCATACTTCTTGACCGTGTTGAAGCTGTGGTTGGTTCTGCGCGAAATTTCTCTCAGGCTTAGGTCTTCATTTTCAAAGAGATCTTTGATATACTGTATCTGAGCCATTCTTAACACCTTTCTGCTACCTCCCTTAGTTCTTGAGACAAACTAAGGATAGCGGATTTCTCCGGTGTTGACAATGGCTCACTTTCGTCCTGAGCCTGTTAACTTTTTCGCGCCCTTTTGACTCACTTACATTTTAGCGAATACATGCGGATTATTGCAGCAAATTATCTGCGGTTGATCATAAGCAGATGAGGGTCACAGCTTCTGGCAGTAATCAAGCGCGATATAGCAAGCGATCTCCAGCATATTCGTATCCTGCCTGTTTTATCAACATGGTTCGGAGCCCGCTCAATAGCTGTTAGTTCTCCGAACTGTTGGCCTTCCAGTTCAAGTATCCTTAGCATCCCTTCTCCTCCTGAAAACGAAGAAGGGACCGGCTGTTACACCGATCCCCTAATAGGTCTTATAGCTTTTCGCAGTAGTCCAAACTGCACCATCCCGCTCCGGATTTGAGCTTCATCCAGCCTTTATCGGAGCCCTTGCCCGCGCTTTCCGCAACAGCGGTAAACACGCCTTTGCCTGTGTATTTTCCAGTCCACTCGTAATCTGTACCCGGGCCCGTTCTAATCCGAAGGTCAGAAATGCTCACACGGACGCGATACGGGGTGAAGGTTTCCATCGCCGGTCCGTAGACGCACTTTCCGTCTTCATCGAAAACGGAAAATCCTTTATTCAGATCAGCGATATTTATGGCGTTCTGGAGAACCACGCACGCCGCAATCTGCGAAGACTTATCAGCCCACGACGTTCTCACACGGTAATACCGGGTTGTGCTCGTCGGTTTGGTCGGCATCGTAACCTCATCATACGCAGGCCGCCCATAACCGAGGATGCGGCTGTTATTCAGCGCATAGCTCCTCCGTGCCACCATGTCGCTGGTGTTGCCTTCGATGGTATAAACCTTGTCCCTTATGAGGTCGCCGTTTCTGCCCGGTACTGATTGCAGTTCCATATCCACAGCCGGGCTATTGTACACGCCGGGTCCTGAGATATAGAGCAAGAAGTCCTTGCTGTTCTTTCCCGCAAAGGTCAGATAGTTTCTGACGAATCTTGTCTTTATTTCAAAAAGGCTCATGTCCGTCTCGGACAGAGTCGGTATTCTCTGCATACGCACTCCTTTCCGCGCATGAAAAAAGCACCCTGGATTTCTCCAAGATGCTTTCTTGCGCTGTGTTATTGCTTTTTTACATCACGGCGACCCTATACGGCTCTATCTCCGCGATGTCCTTTGCCATACTCGTTTTCAGTGCCCGTATGTCGATGTCATTCTGCAAGTCCAGAAAATATCTGTCCGATACACCGAAGAACTTAGCCAATCTCAAAGACGTGTCGGGGGTAATTCTCCGTCCGCTGTTCAAGATAGACTGTATTCTGGACACAGGTACATGTATGCTCTGTGCCAGCTTGTAAGCCGATATATTCATCGGCTCCATGAACTCCTCTTTGAGAATTTCACTCATCGTAGGAGCTTTGATATACTCAGCCATGCTGCTCCTCCTCTCTGCATATCATAGTATGCCCACGCTCCGCTAATGATAATCCACGATTTCGACATTATAAAACTCATTTCGTTCTTCTACCGAAAAGCAAATGCGATACTGATCATTGATTCGAATGCTGTATTGTCCTTCCCTGTCGCCGTGGAGTGCTTCCAGACGGTTTGCGGGAGGAACTCTCAGATCCTCCAAACATCCCGCATTGTCTATCATGATCAGCTTTCGCAGTGCCACTCGCTGGATATCATGTGGGAGCTTCTTTGAGAAAATCTGCTGATAGATTTTCTGCGTTTCCTTGTCATTGAAGCTCTTTATCATGCAATTACATTATACCCGTTTTGCGTGTATATGTCAAGCGGGTATAATAAAAATTTGCAAAAAAGATTCAATTTAAGAGGAGCAGTTTGTTTTTTTACCTTCCCCACACCGCGCCGTCCTCGCCGAGCATCTCATTGATGCGCCGGACGATGGTGTCAGCAAGCTCATCGTCATTTTGCGCCTCATAGCCGTTGACCACAACCGACAAGCCGCCCATGTTGACGGTGTGGCTGTTGGATACGCCGCCTCCCGCCATTGCAAGCTGACCTGCGTTGAAGTCGGGTACGCTCAGACCTGTGAAAGCATTTCCCATAGAGGACGACAGTTCTTTCACCGAGTTCAGCACCAGTTTACCGCTGTCCTTGATGCCCTTCGCAAGAAGCTCCATGAAGTCGGGCATATACTCGTCCGCGTCCGACAGAGGTCCTTCCTCCGGCACGGAAAAGCCGAGCGTGATGTTGATCGCCGACGCAAGATTTCTCGCCGCGCTCTTTACCCGGTATGCGTTGTCGTTGATGCCCGCCGCCATCTGGACGCAGATGTCTTTACCCCAGACGTAGGCGCTGCTTCCCATGCTGAGGTAGCTTGCCACGCTGCTGCGGATGGAGGAGCAAGCACTGCTTACATTGCTCTTCATTGAGTTCAGGGCGCTGGTCATGTTGGAATTTGCGTCTGACATCTTCGAGCTTACTGTGCTCGCCACCTGTGTAAAGGAGCTACTGAAGGAATTCTTGATCTCATTGGTTGCCGAGGTCACATTGCTCTTGATGGTACTGAGCTGTGTGGTGATGGTATTCTTAATGGTTGCCCAGCTTGTAGTAGCATTCGAGGTAATCGCCGTGAAGGTATTTGCGATGGTGTTTTTTATTACACCCATTGCTGTATCCACAGCGCTCCGCATGGCCGTTGCAGAGGCGTTGATCGTCTGCTGCATCTTTGTCCACATGGAGGTCGTATCTCCGCTGCTTCCCGTCCATGCCTGGTTCATGACCTGATTGATGGAGGCGGATACTTTCTGGATTCCGCTCTGGATCTGGGTCATGCCCTGCGTAACCACTTGACCGATTTTGCTCCAGCTGGTGCTCGTAACCATCTGCACCTGCGCCCATGCCTGGGTAACTGCCGTTGTAACCTGTGTTGCCGACAAAGTCGTGCTCTGGGCGATCTTTGTCCAAGCAGTCGTGTATGCGGTCTGCACGGCCGTCATGCTGTTGGTGATTGAGTTTGCAAGCGTAGTACTTAAGCCATTCGCCGCCTGCTCCACCAGAGCCACATTTCCGTTGATGCCGCCTGCGATGTTGCTCATGAAGTCGGGCATCCAGCTCTGCATATCCGCCAGAGGTCCCTCATCCGGCACAGAGAAGTGCAGGAAGGAACGGATCTTGTTGGCGACCGAGCGCACAGCGTCGGCGACCGCGTTGATCTTGCTCTTGATACCGGACACGACATTGCCGATCATATCGGAGCCCCATGAGAATGCCTGTGAGCCGAGATTTTTAATGAAATTCACCGCGCTGTTGAAGCCATTGGTGATGGTCGTCTTGATGCCGGTGATCGTAGAGGATATCCCGGACTTCATGTTGTTCCAGATACCCGTCACCGAGGTCTTGATGGAATTCATGACATTGGTGACCGAAGTCTTGATGCCATTCCATGCGGTCGTGACCGCAGACTTAATGGCATTGACCACAGAGGAGACGGAGGTTTTAATTCCGTTCCATGCATTTGTAACGCCGGTCTTGATTGCCGTCATAACGGTGGTGATGACAGTTTTTATCCCATTCCAGACTGTGGTGATGACGGATTTTATCACATTTAGCACAGTTGTGATAACTGTCTTTACCGCATTCCATGCCGTAGTGAGCTTTGTCTGAATTGCCGTCATGACCGTGGAGATTGTAGTGCTGATGGCATTCCATGCGGTCGTAATGGCGGTTTTAATGACTGTAAGGACGGTAGAAATCACTGTCTTGATTCCGTTCCAGATGGTTGTAAATGTCGTCTTGATGGCATTCAGTATCGGCGTGAGGAAAGCCACAATAGCGTTCCAGACCGTGGTAATTGCCGTCTTGATGGCATTTAGCGCATTGGTAATAATGATCTTGATTGCCATCCAGATGATTTCAAACAGATACTTAAATGCAGAGAGCAAAGGCTCTATCGTGGTGTAAATGCCATTCCAGATCGTAGCAATGGTATTGCGGATCGCGTTCATCACTGTGGTGATCGTGCCGGAGATGGCATTCCATACGGTTGTAATCACAGTCTTTATCGTATTTACCACAGTAATTACCGCCGTGGAAATTGCCGTCCAGACCGTTGTGACGACCGTCTTAATCGTATTCATCACGGTTGAGATTGCTGTGGAAATGGCGTTCCACACCGTAGTGAAGGTCGTTTTAATCCCTGTCAGCACTGAGGTGAAGAAACCAGAAATCGCCGTCCAGATGTTGATTGCCACAGTTTTAATACCGTTTACGGCATTGGTAAAGAAGGTGCAGATCCCATTCCATACCCCCTCGAAGAAGGTCTTAATGCTCGTCCACACGGTATTCCAGTCCGTACCGAACCAGCTAAGGAAGGTATCTGCAAGGCTCCTTAGCATATTCAGAACGGAGGACAGTATGCTCTTGATCCCGTTCCAGATGCCGGAGAAGATCTCCTTCACACCAGTCCATGCCTGATCCCAGTTGCCGGTGAAGATACCGGCGAATACATCGAACAGCCCTGTCAGCACATCCAGCACCGTACCGAGAGTCGCCGAGATGATCTCAAACGCTGCTTCGAATACAGGTGCAAGCAGATTGCAGAAGCCGTCCCAGACCGCTTTCAGCACTTCGGTGATATTCTTAAAGTCAAAGCCGAGAGCGTTGAGCCTGTCCACGATGCCCTGAGAGAACGCCTCGAACTTTGCCTTCACGCCCTCCCAGATGGCGGTCACCTTATTTCGGAATTCCTCATTATTCTTCCATAAGTTGACAAATGCCGCTGTCAGTACGGCGATTGCCGCGACCACAATGGCGATAGGGCTTGTCAGAGCCGCGATTGCGCCCTTAAGAAGTCCCATCGCTCCGCCCGCACCTTTGACCTTGGCGACCACAGTTAATAGACCCTTCCCCAGTGAAGAAAATCCCTTCATGGCAGAGCCTACCGCACTGATGGTTTTGCCGAGGATGACAAGCAAAGGACCAGCCGCCGCGACAATGCCGCCGATGGCGAGTATAGTCTTTTGGGTTTCGGGAGACAATTCCGTGAGCGAATCCACAAACGCCGTGACCTTTTCCACAGTCCTGGTGAGAAACGGGATCACATAGTCGGCAAGTTTGATCGCCAGAGACTCCAGCGCACCGCCCAACTGCTCCAGTCTGCTCAGGAGGTTATCCTGCATGATGGAAGCAGTCTCACCTGCAATGCCGGAGCAGGTGTTCATGGATTCGGACAGCGCGTCATACTCGTCTGCCGTAAGGTTCAGAAGCGACAGCAGTCCCGACATACCCTCCTTGCCGCCGAGAACGGTTGCGTAGTAGGCTTTCTGGTCGTCATCCAGCGTAGAGAAGGATGTTCTCAAAATCCCGACGATTTCATTTAATGACTTGAACGAGCCGTCGCTGTTGGTGATGTTGATGCCAAGGTCAGCCATAGCATTCGCCATGGTGTCCGAGGGCTTGACCAAATTGGCAAGTACAGTTCTCAATGCCGTACCTGCCTGAGAGCCTTTGATGCCCGCCATGGACATTGCGGAAATCGCCGTGGTAACGTCCTCAATGGAAAGCCCCATGGACTGCGCAACCGGCGCGATGTATTTATAAGACTCACCAAGATCGGTGATGCCGATGGTGCCGGAGTTCGCCGCCTGAGTCATGAGGTCAGCCACACGGGACGAGTCCGCAGCCGCAAGACCGAAGCCTGTGATCGCGTCCGCTACGATGGTTGCCACAGAGCCGAGGCTCTCGCCGGAAGCCGCTGTTGCGTCCAGCACACCAGCCATACCGTCAAGGATTTGTTCGGTCGTCCAGCCCGCCTTCGCCATTTCGGTCATAGCGTCGGCAACCTCGCCGGAGGAGAACGCCGTGTCCGCGCCAAGCTGGATAGCTTTCTCACGCAGACGCTCGAAGTCCTCACCCGTTGCGCCCGTGATAGCCTTAACCTGCGACATGCCCTTTTCAAAGTCGGTAGCGACCTTGAGTCCGGCAACGCCGAGAGCAGTCACACCTGCGCTCAGAGGCATGAGCTTATTGCCCACACCCTCGATGGCGCTGCCCGCCGTCTGTAGCTTGCCGCCGACCTCATCGATCTTGGCAAGGGTGGCATTGGTGGTAGCCGCCTGTTTTTCGAGGTTCTTCAGAGCCTCTTCGGTTTCGATGATCTCACGCTGAAGCGCGTCGTACTGATCCTGCGTGATCTTTCCGTCAGATAGCTGCTGGTTTGCCTGCTGTGCAGCTGTTTTGAGGGTATCGAGCTTCTCTTTGGTTTCCTTGATTGCATCGGCTAAGAGTCTCTGCTTCTGCGCCACAAGCTCGGTGTTGGAGGGATCGAGCTTTAAGAGCTTCTCCACGTCCTTCAGCTGTGACTGTGTATTTTTGATTGTCTTGTTGACTGCCGACAATGACTCCTGTAATTTTGTCGTGTCGCCGCCGATGGTTACTGTAATGCCGCGGATGTCGCGTCCTGCCGCCATGGATCATCCCTCCCTTCCTGCCT